>CAZJZH010000010.1:0-10195 GCA_964550465.1 uncultured Gammaproteobacteria bacterium | reverse complement strand
GACATCATGGAGGGAGCGCATGAAATACGCCCCGCAGAAGACGAGTGCAGCAACAATTTGAATCCCAAACAAGAGGTCTGCAATCGTCCTGTGCTTTGAGGGCATGTTAACCTCCTTTTGGTTTGTTGAATGTGCGTCGTCACAACTTTTTGTGTGAGCAGGGTCGTGAAATTATCTTTTTCACGATACTTAAAGTTAGCATGGATAATCTCAAAAGTCAATAGAGGGTGATAGTGCGCAGAAACTCACATGGAGAGTGATCCACACGATTTTGAGTCCCACTTTCGTCCCGCAAGCGGGACTTCGGCGGGCAGGCGTGCGCGTTGACTATATAAAAAACACTCTCAATGGGCGTGGTGGCCCGCCCCTATACTGGGGCTGACAAGGAGTCTCACCCCCCCAGATGTAAAGAAAAAACTACCAATGGGCGTGGTGGGAGTCGAACCCACATGGAGTAAATCCACACGATTTTGAGTCGTGCGCGTATGCCAGTTCCGCCACACGCCCATTGGTAGTTTTTCCAGTTCCGCTTGTCCGCCTTACTCCGTAGGAGTAAAGGCGGGCCACCACGGCATCAATATGATTTTTGTACCCACTCATGGTACTCACTGGCGGAAAAAAAGTCAATGACCAGCTTGGTTAAAGTGCCTAAAATTGGTATACTAGCACTGTTATGGCACGAATTATTTCTATTGTGAATCAGAAGGGGGGAGTGGGTAAGACTACCACTGCGGTCAATCTAGCTGCCTATTTGGCGGCTCTAGGCCGCAATGTTTTGTTGGTCGACATTGACCCACAGGCCAATGCCACTTCCGGCCTTGGTATTAAGCACGCTGAATTAAGCAAGGGTATTTACGAAGTCATTACCGGTCAGCATTCGCTCCACCATGTGGTTCTACCCACTGCCCATGACGGGTTACGGGTGGCGCCAGCTACTATTTCTCTAGCAGCCGCCGGTGTGGAGTTGGTTAACGAGGAGAACCGTGAGTACAAACTGCGTGATGCGCTGATGGCCGCCGCCGGTGGCTATGACTATGTTTTGATTGATTGTCCGCCGTCATTAGGATTGATCACCATCAACAGCCTGACTGCTGGTAAGGAAATTCTGATCCCTGTCCAGGCAGAGTACTATGCCTTGGAAGGATTAGGTCAGCTACTGCAGACCATTCAGTTGGTCCAGGAAAATTTGCAGACGGATACAAAAGTACTGGGCGCGGTCCTGACTATGTTTGATAAACGTAATAAGCTGTCTGAAGAAGTCATGCACCAGCTGTACCAGTATTTCCCCAATAAAATTTTCCGCTCAGTTATTCCCCGCACAGTCCATCTGGCCGAAGCACCGTCACATGGGAAGTCGATTCTGCACTACAAGCCGTTATCAAAAGGGGCTCGAGCCTACGAGCGCTTAGCCCGAGAAATTATTGCTACTGAATATGTCTAAACAATTTCAAGCCAATGACATCGCGGCTGTAGTTGACTTCTTTTTTGAGGTCGGTATTTTGGCTCAGACACCGCGCAGCGGTTTTCATTTCTTGGGTAGTGGTAAGCAGAGTCTAGCCGAGCACATTAACCGAGTGGTATTTATCGGCTATGCGCTGGCTCAGATGGATGGCACGGTTGATACAGCTCAGGTGATGAAGATGTGTTTATTACATGACTTATCAGAGAGCCGCATTTCTGATTTGAACTATGTCCACCAGCAGTATACGGTGCGTAAAGAAGAGGAAGCTATTACCGATATTACGGAGCCGTTACCATTTGGTCCAGATTTAAAGCAAACAGTGGAGGAATACGAACAGCGAACCAGTCCGGAGTCTTTGCTAGCTAAAGATGCGGATAATCTGGAATGGATTTTGTCACTGAAAGAACAGCTAGACACCGGTAACAGTCGGGCTGGCACGTGGATCCCGTCTGCCGTCAAACGATTGAAGACGCCGGTGGCCCAGCAATTAGCAGAAAAAATTATCAAAACAAATTCTGACCACTGGTGGTTTGATAACCCAGAAGATGAATGGTGGGTGTCACGGACTACTGATGGTACTAACGACGCATAGCCTATGAGCCTTGGCCGAGGACTTGATTCCTTAATTCCTAAAAAGACCGTTGTCTTGCCGACAACGCCTTCTACAGACGCGCCCGACCAGACAGTTGGTGGTGAGCGGATTATTCAGGTACCGCCGGCCGATATTGTGGCTAACCAGCACCAGCCGCGAACTCAGTTTGATCATGGCGGATTAGAAGAGCTGATCCAATCAGTCAAAGAGCATGGTATTTTGCAGCCGCTGATTGTGACTAAAACCGCTAGTGGCTATGAGCTGATTGCCGGGGAGCGTCGCCTGCGGGCGGCTACAGCGGCTGAATTACCCACTGTGCCGGTGATTGTTCGCGATGCTTCAGCCAATGAAAAACTGGAGTTGGCACTGATCGAAAACGTTCAGCGCCGCGACCTCAACCCGATCGAAGAAGCAGTAGCCTACCAACGGTTACTGGATGAGTTTTCGATGACTCAAGAAGCGGTAGCTCAGCGGATTGGTAAGTCGCGGGCGGTTATCGCTAACATGCTGCGGTTACTTGATCTGCCAGAAGAAGTTCGCCAAGCGATTAGTGACGGTGTTATTTCTCCGGGGCACGCTAAGGTGTTGGCAGGGCTAGATGATTCGGCTGAGCAGAAGAAGTTTTTCCAAAAAATTGTCAAAGAAAAGCTCAGTGTCCGTGATGTCGAAGCAGCCGTGCGAGCCAAGAAACCAGGAGGTGCTAAAAAGTTAACGGCAGCCTCACCGCTGGCTGCCAGTGCTGAAGAACAGCTGCGCGCAGCCCTGGGCACTAAGGTGGCGGTCAGTGAAAAAGCTGGGCAGGGCACAGTGACAATAGAATTTTATTCTGCAGAAGAGCTCCATGAATTGGTTGAGCGCGTTGCTGGGCGGCAGTCAGTCGACCAGTAAGCACATCATCGTTGGCCTGGGTAACCCTGGTGCCAAATACGCCAAGACCCGGCACAATGTCGGTTGGTTGTTTTTAGACTGGTTGGCGGGTGATGCCGTCCAGTGGAAAGATCATCTGCGGCTGCAAGCTCGGATTGCAACAGTCAGTCGAGGTGAGGTTGAGCTGTTATTGGTTAAGCCCCAGGCCTTTATGAATAAATCAGGCCTAACTGTTGCGGCCTTGCACAAAAAATACCCGAAGGATTTCCTGGAGCAGCTAGTAATAGTCCATGATGACAAAGACCTGCCCTATGGTACCGTCAAGACTGAACGGGGCCGCGGTGCGGCTGGCCACAACGGCGTCAAGTCAATTATTGAGCAGCTAGGTAGCAAAGACTTTACCCGAGTGCGGATTGGCGTGGCTAATGAGCAGCTGGCCAAGCAGCCGACGGATAGGTTTGTTTTGAGTAGTTTTACGGCTGAGGAGATGCAGGGGCTGGAGGAGGTGTTTGAGGGGGTGGAGGTGTGATTGTATGTGATTGATAAAACCTCGAATGTAAACTAAACACCCCCGAAAAGTCGGGGGTGTTGTGTTAGTTGATGTGTTTAGTTGAAGAGGAATCGCTCGGTCGGGTTAGCGATACCTTTTATGAATCCATCTTGGAGTTGTTTCCAAGTGTTTGGTGCAAAATCACCAGCGATTTCCGGCCAATCGCCAACGGTTAGCCAGCGCGAGCCGTGCTGGCTATTGCCCCACCACAGACCTAGGCGACGCAAGCCTTCGGTTGCCAGGCCACTGACTGAGCCAGTGCCTAATGCGACCAGCCAGACCATGGTTGGATCAACGAAGTACCGGTGAAACAGTAACCCGGATAGAGCAGTGATGGTAAGCGTGACACCAAAACACCACCAGTGGGCAGACCGTTGGGCAATACCGTACATGCCATTGAGGAAGTTGATCACGGTAGCTGCTGGTACCACCACGAACACCAGTAATCCACCGCCAAGGGTTAGCCAATACGCCAGACTGAGCACGATGGACAGAATGGCGACTACTTCCGACCAAAAGAAGTTAACCAGCTGGCGGCAGTAATATTCGACGGCCGTTTGTCGCGAGTATTGCTCCCACCGTTGGTAAAAGTTGGCCATGGACTCTTCAGCTGTTAACCCGCGAGCGCAAATTTTGATAGCACCGATTGTGGTTAAGAAGAGAGTGAAAATGAAGGCCGTTTCCACAACGCGGGGAGCAGCAAAAGGCTCTATTCGTGACTGCGTCATTGTTCCCACTGTGAGGGTAGTAGGCCAATCATATAGCAGGACGATGGCGGCGAAATTGAGCAGACCACCAGTCAAGACGGCAGCTACGGATAGCATCAGTGCAACATTAGGCTCATGCTGCGCCCAGCGGTATGCTCGACCAGGCAACAATGATGTTGCTTTAGCGAATACTGCAATACCGCGATAGAGTAGCTTGATGATCCAGAATCCTGCCAGCAACGGGGTCAGTAGAATCAACCCTGCCAGCAGTAGTACGTATAAACCTTGGTGATAAGTTGCCTGCGCCTTAGCCAGCCAAGCGAGACCCCTGGCTCCTGTTCGAGTCTGCCGACGCGATGTAATGCCAGCAGAAATTTTTGCCAGGTAGTGATGCCATACTGAAAGGCGGTTACGCACAGGTGAGCGATATCACCAGCCCACCAGCCTATGATGACGCCCAGGAAAGCGCCGATTGGCAAAGCGGCTGGCGCTACGTACGCGCAGGCCAAGATACCGAGTAGACCACCTAAGAAGCTGCCCAGTAAATTGCGAGCACTGCTTGATCGATTGTCTGTCATGATGGTTACCTCCGTGTGGATGTTTCTGAAAAGAACACTAGCGAACATAGCTTCGTAGATAATACTTTATTATCAAAATTTTTTTGTTTTGTCAATATTTTGAATAAACTAAACACCCCCGACAAGTCGGGGGTGTTGTGTGATCGCATCAGTGACATTGATCAGCCACTAAGCAGTTTGTTGCCTTCGGCTCAACATAGCCCAAGGGAACCAGCGGCGCTTTTTTGTTCGTTTCTTTTTTGTGTGTTTCAGGGTTAGCTGCAATGACGCCATAACATCTTTGATCATGGCGCGCGCCTGACGGCCCGAGGGCGATGAACTTGTCTCGACGCGTCGCAAAAGATCATTGAGCTGACTCAACACCCACCGTCGATCTTTGGCTGGAATGCTAGCTTGCCGTAACACCTTTAACAGTGTCCGCACAGTGTGTTCGTCAGCAGTGTCTGTTGGCTTACTGTGAATTGGTAATCGTCGAACCTCTGTGTCTAGATGCATCAACAGCACCTCTAGCCATGGCTGCTTCTTCATACTATTCCTCCTCTGGGGTATTGATGGTGCAGATGCTACAGAATATCATGTCTTAACTATATTGTCAATAAAAACCAAACACCACATCTCGAGAGATGTGGTGATCGGCGTTTTGGGTTAAACCTTGGGGTGTGGCAAGCCACACCTTCCTGCCGGGGCGGGCATCAAAGGTAGGAGGGATGTCTCTGATGTTGCCACCGGCGGGAAGAAGTAGCTTTTTAGGCAGTGTTTAAAGGTCTTGTAGTACGCTATTTGAACGTCATTGGACATTAGCAGATTATGAATAAACTGTCAATACCAACTCATTTGCCACTCGACCCCGACTATTTACTGCTGTTGTTGCAGCTGCCTGGCATAGGACCGGGCCGGATGCGACGAATTGTGGCGGCCTGCCCCACCTCGCGGGACTTTTTTATGGCTGATGCAGGCCAATTGTATGCAGCGGACATACCGTTGTCTTTAGCCCACCAAGTAGTAGCTAGCCGCCACCAGCTTTCGCTGCGTCGCATCCATACAGTAATACGACAGCAGCAGATTGATTATTTCACCATTGATGATCCACGCTACCCACCCTTGCTGCGCGCCACGCACACCCCACCACTGTTGCTGTTTAGTCAGGGTCGGTGTGATTGGTCCGGACCAAGCTTGGCGGTGGTCGGTAGTCGGCAAGCTAGTCAGTACGGCATCACTGCCACCAGTCAGCTGATTCAGCCGGTGGCAGCGGCTGGGGTAACCATCGTTTCCGGCTTAGCGCATGGCATTGACCAAGCAGCTGCTCAAGCCGCACTAGCTGCGGACGGGCTAACCGTGGCGGTGTTGGGCCAAGGCATTGCCACGCTACCATCACGCAAACGAGCATTAGCAGACCAGATTATCGCTGCCGGTGGTATGATCATCAGTGAACTGCTGCCGGAGGTGGCAGGGGATACCAGCACCTTTCCGGTGCGTAACCGCATCATTGCCGGCTCCGCTCAGACGACGCTGGTAGTAGAGGCGGCGGCTAAGAGTGGGGCGCTTATCACCGCCCGCTGGGCACTGGAGGAAAACCGCGATGTCTTGGCCGTGCCGGGTAGTATTTTTAGTCAGACCAGCGCGGGGACGCATGATTTGATCACCAAAGGGGCTGGCTTGGTTCAGAGTAGTCAAGATATTTTAACAGCCTTATCACTTGATCAGCAGCTACCGCTGCAACCGGCTGTTGATTGTCCCTTAGCTATTCTCAGTGATGGCCAGCCGCACCATATTGATGACATTACGGCAGCGGAAAACCAAGACAGCGCCACTATTAATGCCCAGTTAGTGGAGCTGGAGTTGGTCGGTAGTATTGAGGCGCTGGGCGGTCAGCGCTACCGCTGGATTGGCAGTCGTATTTGACAAGTCCTGACTATTCCGTTACTAATAGCAGTTGTAGTATATAGTATGTCGTATGAAGTATGCAGGGATTGTCCCGTCATACTCCATACCGCATACATCATACCTATTATTCTATGAAGTTAGTCATTGTCGAATCTCCCACCAAAGCTAAGACTATCAGCCGTTTTCTCGGTAAAGAGTACACGGTCGAGTCTTCCTATGGCCATGTCCGTGATTTACCAAAGAGTAAGCTGGGCGTTGATGTGGAGAAAAATTTTGAACCAACCTATATTATTCCTAAGGCTAATCAGAAGCGATTAACTGCCCTGAAGAAGAAGGCGGCTAAGGCTGATGAAGTGCTGTACGCTACTGACGAAGACCGCGAGGGGGAAGCTATTGCTTGGCATTTAGCTCAAGCCTTTGAGTTACCTAATGACGCTCACAAGCGGATCACCTTTCATGAAATCACCAAGCCAGCCATCATGGCGGCCTTAGAACAGCCACGAACTATTGATAAACACTTGGTTGACGCTCAGCAGGCTCGTCGCGTGCTGGACCGTTTAGTGGGGTATAAGCTGTCACCGTTTTTGTGGAAAAAGGTAGCTCGCGGCTTGTCGGCTGGGCGTGTCCAATCGGTAGCGGTGCGTTTGATCGTGGAACGGCAGCGAGAGATTGACGCCTTTAACCCTGAAGAGTACTGGACGATTGAGGCCGAGATGAACGCGGAGGGCAAGGTCTTTGCCGCCAACCTCTTTAGTATGAATGGCCAGCAGCTGGAGAAGTTTTCTATTACCAATACTGACCAAGCCACAGCAGTGGTAGAGGCCCTCAAAGATGCTAGCTATACTATCAGTAGCATTGAACAGACTGAGCAGGCTCGTAACCCACTAGCGCCGTTCCGTACTTCTACACTGCAACAAGAAGCCAACCGCCGCTTAGGCTTTTCTGCTAAGCAAACTATGATGGTGGCTCAGCAGTTGTACGAAGGTCTAGACACTGGCGAAGGGGCTGGTGGTTTGATTACCTACATGCGTACCGACTCGCTCAATCTGTCGGGTCAGTTTATTGGTCAGGCTAGGGATTTTATCGAGCAGCAGTATGGCCAGGAATATTTGTTTGAACGAGTGCGACAGTTTAAGGGTAAGGCCAAAGGCGCTCAAGAAGCCCATGAAGCGATCCGCCCTACTGACGTTCGCCTGACACCGGACAGCTTAGCGACTAAACTATCTGCTCAGCAGCTCAAGCTCTATCGCTTGATTTGGCAACGAGCAGTGGCCACCCAAATGGCGCCGGCCAAGTTAGCTCAGACTACTATTATTATTGATGCATCAACCGGTAAGCACCAGTTTAAGGCTACCGGTCAGATGATCTTAGAACGTGGTTTCTTGGCAGTCTATCCGCTCGATGTTAAAGAAACTGAGCTGCCACCGGTCACAGAGCAGCAAGCCGTTGATTGTCAGCAGGTGACGCCCGAGCAGCATTTCACCAAACCACCGGCCTATTATTCTGATGCTAGCCTAGTTAAAGCCTTGGAAGAAAAGGGGATTGGTCGGCCGTCCACCTACGCGCCGACGATTAACACTATCATCACCCGCGGTTATGTTGAGCGTGATGGGCGTAAGCTGGTGCCGATGGATATTGCCATGCTGGTCAATGACTTACTGGTGGAGCATTTCCCTAAGGTGGTTGATTATGATTTCACCGCTGATATCGAAGAAGACTTTGACGAAGTGGCTGAAGGTAAACAAAAATGGCAGGGAGTGATTGAAGAATTCTACCAGCCGTTTATTGAGAACTTAGATAAGAAGAGTGAAGAGTTGTCCAAAAAAGATATTGCCGAGGTGCAAGAGTTGGGCACTGACCCAGACACCAAAGAGCCGATTTTTGTGAAGGTTGGTCGCTTTGGTCCCTACGTGCAGTTAGGCGAAGCCAAGGAAGATGGCGAAAAGCCAAAGTTTGCTTCTATTCCAAAAGGTAAGCCGTTACAAAAAGTCACGCTGCAGGACGCCTTAAAATATCTATCACTACCGCGAACCGTTGGGGCTGATGCCGATGGCAATGCCATCGAAGTAGCTATTGGTCGCTTTGGTCCGTACGCTAAATGTGATGGTACCTTTTATTCACTGGGTGAGGATGATGATCCATACACCGTGACGCTGGAGCGTGTTCAAGAAATCATGGCTGAACAGAAAGAAAAGAAACAGAAAGCTTTGATTGCTGATTTTAAGGCGGAGGGTATCCAGGTTAAAACCGGTCGCTTTGGTCCCTATGTGACTGACGGTAAGGTCAATGCCAAAGTGCCAAAAGATGTCGAGCCAGAAAAATTAACAGTGGAGGATTGTAAAGAATTGTTAGAAAAAAAGAAGGCCGGTAAGGGCGGCAGAAAAAAAGTAAGCGCTTGACTGTAGCGAGTATATTTACGCGTAGTTCAGAAAACCTCTGTTTGTGAAAAATAGGGGTTTTCGCTATTTTTAGGGAAAAATCAAATCTATTGACAAAATTATTTAAATATGATAATATACTAACACCCTCATCAGAGGACGCCCAATATTCACCGTTTAAGATGATAAGGAGGGCAGTACATTGAAACTGCAAGTCCGTTTAGCCTAGCCCCCTAAAAAAAGGGGGGCGCACCCACACCATTTTTTTCGAGAAAGAAGCCAAGGCGCAGGACTCATCTCTGGTTGGTGCGCTGTTCGAACAGACTGCGCCACAACAAAACAGAACGCTGCTATCCAGCGGCGATCACCAAGGAGATGACAATGACGTGCTATGGCAAAAAAATCGCCACGGAGCTTCTGATGTCGAAGTGCTATGCGGGCATCACGCTCCGGGAATACGGTCCCGGCGCTGCTGTTCGCAGCGCTGAATTCAATGGTATGCCGGAGGCTGTTGAGCTGGACGACGATACCTTATTGATCCATTTCCCGAATGGATTGAAGAAGACCGTTGATCCTGCGTCGCCGGAAGGCAAGACCGTTGAACGACGGTTGAAGTGCTACGGTGCTTCTGCTGATTGGCGCTATGTTGGCAAGTGCAGCAAGGGCGGCCAGCGGCTCGACTGCTTCACTCGTCCGTCTTTGGCGGGTGAATCGTTGGATTTCACCGGGTTGTACGATGACACAATCGTCCACTGGTACCAACGGCAGGTGCCATCGCACACTTTTCACATCCCGCTGGGCAAATACTGCCCGGGTGATGAAGAGTTGCCGGATGGCAAGAGTCAGCACCTCTTCTATGAGATGGGCGGCGAACGGTGGGAGATCACAGTGTATCACCATGAAGATGGTGGCCCGTGGTCGCCCTCGATCGGTCCGCTTCTGCACGACTAGCAAACATGGCCCGAGGATTTTTCCTCGGGTTTCTTTTTATTTTCAGCTTAAGAAAAATCTAGTATACTGCCTGTGCGGACCTCTTGTTGACACCCTTGTATTACACAGTTTTGGGGCTAGTCTCTTGAGGCCGCTTTTTATTTGAGATAGGGGATACCAGATAAACAACCTTCATGGGCGTGCCATATCCCGTATCTGCCGCATAAACGAAAAACTTCCCTTGGAG
>CAZJZH010000009.1:0-25458 GCA_964550465.1 uncultured Gammaproteobacteria bacterium | reverse complement strand
GGTAGAGCAGTAGCCTCTTAAGCTATTGGTTGGGGGTTCGAGTCCCTCTGCGCCCACCAAAAAACGTTATAGTGATGTAGCGTTTTTTGTTTTTAGACAAAATATATATCATATATGCTTATATCAATGCATGTATTATGTGTATGTCATAGAAAATCAGTCTGGCAAGAGGTATGTCGGGTATACCAGTAATCTAGCGAGACGGTTATTGCGACATAATCGTGTTTTGCCGAGTAAACGAACGTCATTCACAGCTATGCATGGTGGGAAATGGCGATTAGTATACAAAGAAGTTTGCAGTGATCGCGTAAGTGCTGTGCGGCGGGAAAAATTTTTGAAGACCGGTCAGGGTAGAAGTTGGCTTAAAGGTAGGATTAGCTCAATGGTAGATCCGCCAGAGGCGGACTCTTAAGCTATTGGTTGGGGGTTCGAGTCCCTCTGCATCCGCCGCGAAAAGTATTGTCACTGATACTTTTTGTTGCTTTTACATAGGGTGACGGGACGGTTCAAGCCTTTGGTGGTATAATCATCGTATGACAACATCTTCACATAAAAAAGGAGTAGCACTTATTCTCTTATCAGCGCTGATGTTTGGTAGTTATGGAGTATGGTCACGGTTAATCGGTGACTCTTTTGATATTTTTTATCAAGGATGGACAAGGGGTCTTATCATAACTATTTTACTAATGCCGTTGCTTTGGTATAGAAAGGAGTTGGTAATGATTGAAAAACAGGATAGAGGATGGCTTTTGGTCTTTTTAGTATTCACTTCATGTACGCAAGCGCCATTGTTTTATGCGTTTAACAATATGGATATTGGTACAGCGACTCTTTTATTTTTTGTATCAATGCTTTTAACGATGTATATTGTAGGGTTTTTATTCTTGGGAGAGAAATTAAACAAGGTTAAAGCCATAACTTTTTTAATGGCTATAGTAGGTTTGTACTTTACTTTTTCATTTTCGATAATTTTATTTACAGTGTTAGCTGCTGGAGCGGCTATACTCAATGGTATTGCAAGCGGTGGTGAGGTTGCTTTTTCAAAAAAGTTATCGGGCAACTATTCACCTTTATATTTAAGTTGGTTGAGTTGGGTAATCATATTTATTACAAATGGTATAATTTCAGTATTATTAGGTGAAACTCAACTAATGCCATCTTTTGATGTAGTATGGCTATATCAATTAGGGTATGTAATCGCAAGCTTTTTAGGATTCTGGTCAGTAATTGCTGGGCTCAAGTACATTGAAGCAAGCATCGGCGGATTGATTGGTTTATTAGAAATTGTATTCAGTATTATCTTTGGAATAATAATCTTCCAAGAGGTGTTAACAACACAAGTGATTATAGGCGGTATATTGATTCTGACAGCAGCAGCTTTACCGCACATAGTTGCATTAAGGGATAGAGGTAGCTTCCACGAAGCCCGTTAACCCTCAAATTAAAAAAGTTTTCTGTGAAGCAGAAGACTTTTTTAATTCGCCTTGATTTTTATTGACAAAATACGGCGTTTGTTATAAGTTACTCCATTGTTCATTAACAAGGAGGTTGCCATGATGGCGCGCGTCAAGTGGTGTTTGCAGTTCATCTGGCAGCTGATTAAAGTATTCGGCTGGCTGTGGAGCATGATTATTTCCCCAGTTATACTCTTTTTCGAAATCATGATTCCCGGGGCGCTGGCTCTGATAGGGGTGGGCATAGGATTGTACCAACAACCCTATACAGCCCTACTACTGTTAGCTGCCTGTCCGGCAGTAGGCTATGGTCTGTGGATGCTAGGCCTGAGTGGCTGGATAGCAAAATGGACTGTCTATCACCTCAGACATGAAGATGAGATCGCTGCCAAGATAGCGGCCGAGAAAAAACAGCCAGTGCCGCCGCACCCAGTCCGCCAGTTACGGCAGATGCTGCGTAGGTAGCAGCTAACACAAACGCAAACACCCCGAGCAATCGGGGTGTTTTTGTATTTTAGAGGTAATCCACTTACTACCGCCCGGCGCCAATTGGTTGTAGTTTGACGTCTTTATCAATCACCACCTCAGACTTATCAGAGTAGTCCAAATCTTCAGACTTGTATGGTTGGTAGTGTGTCTTGGATGCTGTTAGGTAGTAGCTGTTTGAGCCAACTAAGAAGTTGTAGTGCCCCGCACTGTTGGCTACCTCAGCCGCCAGTAGCTTGTTGTATTTAGTATCAAAGATACGAACAACAGTACCGGGGATAGCTTTTTTGGTGCTGCCGTCAAAGATAGTGCCGTAGGACTTTGGCTTGTAGACAGCGGCCAGACGACGGAAGAGGAGGAAGAGGATGATGTGGGCAATGAAGATATAGGCCAAGGCAGCGGAGGGGACGATGACCAGAGCCACCAGCGCCAGCGCGGGGCCAATGTAAGCAGTAGCGCCCTGTAGCTTCTTCAGCTGGTGTTTGAGAATCACGGCTGCGTCTGGTTGTTTTTCAACATTTGGATCAAGCGGGATGTTGAGGTTAACTAGGTTGTCTTTATCAGTCAGACGAATTGGCGCGCCGTAGTATAGGTCGGCAAACTGGTTATCGCGGACCGCATCACCAAGTGTCTTGGATGGGAAGACGTAGTCGTTTTTGACTGCCTTGAGGTAGTACTCACCCGGGTCAGCTACGATCGAGTAACGACCTTTGCTGTCAGTCACCGTAGTTTTGACCAGCTGGTTGGTGGTAGCGTTGTAGAGGCGCACCACGGCCAGGTCAACCGGCTGCTTGGTAATACTATTGTAGACCGCGCCATACTTACGACGACGGTAGAAGAGGAAGCGGAATGGCTCGGTCAGGACATACAGCAGGTATGGTAGGAATGACAGAGTTGGTGCAGCGGCCAGCAGGTTAACTACAGCCAGGGTAATAATGGCTGGCGTGGCAATGTTAGCGGTTACGCGTTCCACTACCGGATTATCCAGTGCCTGACTGATCTGCTTGACCACTGGACTTTCTAAGATAGCTAGTACGGCTCGTCGAGCAGTGCCATCGATACCAATAGTGGCGTTGTCCGCCGGTTCAGTTGGTGTGGTGGTGCCGCTAGTTCCACCCTCTGCTGGTTCGGTTGGCTCTGTTACTGCTTGGCAACTATCATCAACACAGGTGTAGCCCTCATCACAGGCTGGTTGGCAGCCACTACCACTAGGACCTTCTGGGTCTGTTGGTGGGGCAATAATCAGGCTGCAGCTGTTGTTGACACACCGGTAACCACTGGGACAGGCTGGATTGTTGTAAGCACAGCCAGTTAGTTCAGTTGGTGGGGTAACACAGCTGTTATTCTGACAGATAAAGTCAGCCGGACAGGCAGGGTTACCATAGTCACAGCCTTCCGGGGTTTCTATTACTACTGTGGTACAGCTATCAGTACAGTTGTCTCCACCATCACATTCCTCACCGGCTTCAATGATACCATTACCACACTCTGGGGTAATCTCTATAGGATCATCTTCTTCCTGACAGCTGCTATCGCAGCCATCTCCATTGGTTAGGTTGCCATCATCACACGTTTCACCGCTTTCGACTGCACCGTTACCGCAGACGGGGATAGGTACTTCTGATTGCGTACCAAAGCCACACTGTCGACCAGAGCCACTGTTGTAACGACCAGCAATCTGCGTAGCAGTCAGAGCGGTGTCATAAATTGCCACTTCATCAATCACACCCCAGAAGTATCCGCCGATGTATTCTTGATTACCACTACCTTCGGCCACTGACTGGTAGGCACCCAGCCACAGGGGAGAGGACATAGCTGATGGAATGGCGCCGTTAAGGCCACTGATTGGTTGAGCAAAACGAGTCAGTTCTGCATCGACTAATTGACCATTAACATACATCTGCCAGGTGTCACCATTGAGCACACAAGCCATGTGGACGAAATCATTGAGAATACCAGCTGTTGGCTGCCAGATCAGGCGCCAGTCAGCGTCACGGGAATCTTCAAAGTAGCAGTACAGTTTTGGTGTTGGTCCACCGGCCAGTAACATGCCGTAGTTAATGTTGCCACTGGGTGCCGCCTCACCACGGGCTAAGATGTAGAAGCTGCTATTGCTGTTTGGTGTTTCTGCTTTGAACCAGGCTTCGGTGGTTAGTTGTTGCAGGGCTAGGTCGGCTGTGTCACTGACAACAGCGTTGCTGGAAGAGAAGTATTCAAATTGGGCACAGTCACCCTGGACACAGTTTTCACTGCTGGTCAGTGCGGTTGGTGTGGCGTGATGACCGTTACCAGAAAAGTCTGTCACCTGTGGATCGATCACATCAAATGACCAGTACGCGACCAGACCATCTGCGGTACAAGCATTAACACTACAATCGTTGGTGCAAAAAGTGCTGCCGTCACAGTCTTCACCGGCCTCAACAATACCATTACCACAGACCGCCTCAGTTTCTTCGCCATCGTCATCATCTTCCTCCTGACAACTGGCATCACAGCCGTCACCGTCGGTTAGGTTGCCATCGTCACACGTTTCACCACTTTCCACCTCACCGTTACCACAGACAGGAGTAATCTCTGTCTGACAGCTACTGTCACAACCATCGCCATTGGTTAGGTTACCATCATCACAGGTTTCACCTTCTTCTGTTTGCCCATTCCCACACTCAGTACCCTCAACCGCGTCAACTTCACTGGTGTCGTAGATATCGACACAGCCAGGGTCAGCCTCATCGATTAGGCCATCGTCGTCATTGTCATCACCGTCACTACAGGCGGGGTTAGGGCTTTCGGTGACGTCGTTGCTATCACTGCAGCCAGGGTCGTCCGGGTAGTCGACATAGCCATCACCATCATCATCAAGACCGTTGAAACACTGGTAGTAGGTGATGATGCCACCACCATCTTCCGTGCCCATGGTGACACTAACCGTTTGATTAGGCGTATTAATAGTGGTAGTAGTAGTGCCGTCATCATCGTAGCCGGCTTTTGAGGCGGTGAAGGTGTAGTCATTTTTCACATTGGTGGCACCGCCACTGGTCAGTTGGTAGGCATCCAGTGAGTAGTATGAGGTTAATCCAGAGGCATTAGTGCTGCCCATAGCAGTATCGCCTGCATCAGCGTCTGTGGCAGTGACAGTAGCGCTTTCGATATCATCACCACTACTAATGTCAGTCACATCAACCCGGACATCAAAATTTACGTCAAGCGTGCCAGCAGTAACGCTTGAAGTTGCGATACTAGTGTTATCAAAAGTATTCGTGTCCCCAGGGTCGGTAGCATGCACCACGTCAGTCGTTGAGCCGGTAATAGTGACATCGGTAATGGTGTTACCGGTAACACCGCTGTCACTAAAGTCTACACCGGTAGTGTTGTTAGTTAGTGTGACACCATCAACAGTCGAATTGGTACCAATAAACGCTCCAAGTAGGTCAAAAACAATACCAATATCACTGTTACTGACTGACCCACCCGTAACAGTAATGTCGTCGCCTAGTACACCAATACCGCCACCAGTGGCGTTAGTAATAGTATTAGCACCAATAGAAACACTGTCAGTTACAATGCCAAGGGCCGTGCCGCCAGTCGTATCAATAGTATTGCCAGAAACATCAGTCACGCTTGTTACACCAGACCCTATAACGATACCATAGGTCGTGCTGTTAGTGACTTCATTGTCAGTAACAGTCACGTTAGCGCCAGTATTAATGTCAATACTAATAGCGGCGGAGTCACTAATTTCATTGTCATGAACAGTCACGCTAGTAGGCGTGCCAGCAACCTGAATAGAGTCTTCGTCAGTGCCGCTAATAGTATTTTCGTTTACTACTACTGTTGACGAACCAGAGCCAATAGTAACACCTAAGGCCAGCGGATCAGTAATAGTATTGTTTGAAACAGTAATGTCCGTTCCCTGTACGGTAATGCCGTCTTCGTCGGCATTGGTAATAGTGTTACCGGTGATAATAATACCCGAAGATGCACCCCCGGCAATTTTGACTGCTGCTTCACTATTATCAGTACCACCGTTACCGGTAATGGTGTTATTGGTAATAGTGACGTCAGTTGGCCCATCCCAAAAATCAATCGCTTCATCAGAGCGGCCATTATCTTGACCATAATTCAAGATGGTACTTCCAGTCACAGTCAGTCCAGAGTTACCCTGGCTGTATACAGCATTTTGTTGGCAGTCATCAATCGTCACATTCGATAGGGTGATATTGTCGTCTTCGATATCAATACAATTGGCGTTTGCTTGCGTGATATACACACCACTAATAGAGCTGCCGTCGCTGCCAGCACCGAAGGTAAAGTGTGCTATTTCTCCCAGATCAAGCACAACATCACTGGCACCAGGACCGGTCACAGTGATAGCTTCGGTAAATTCGTTGGCAGAATAGAGTAGTATGTTGGCTGCTCCACCTCCATACAAAGCAGCGTCAAAAGTGATTTCTGTGGTTTCACCAGCATTGGCATTAGCCTCTTCCACTGCTGCTTGCCAGCTACAGTCACCGGAAGCATCTTCACATATGCCGTCACCAGGATTATCGTCAGCAGTAGCGTTAGTGGTATCTACCACAAAGTTATTATCAGCGGCTCGTACCTGACCGATAGGATACAAAAAAATACTGTACAGCGCGTACAGTGCTGTTAAAATAGCAGCCACTGTAGCAATAGTTGGCAGGCTATTTTTGAGTAGGTTTTTATTTGTGTACATCATGAATGGAAGAGATTATTTCAGCCATAATTATACCAAAAAATAAAAGAACTGCACAGGCGAACCTGTGCAGTTGAGTTGTGCATAGACTATTCCAGCAGCAGCACCTGCTGATGATTGGTGGGCTGACCATCAACGTAGACAGTCAGCGTCACCTCATTCGGCAGTTCCGCTTCGTTGTAACCCATTTTGACATGGGTATAGAACAACAGCGGTTGGCTGATGTTGGGATCCGGCCCTAACCAATGGACCATCGGCCCCAATGCCAGGCCGCGGAAGCCAGCTCGCGGCGAGGCGATCACTTCGATACCGTCGTGATCAGCTTTGACCGTGTAGTGGCGACCACTGGCCAGTTGGCTCGGTCCGGCGATTGGTACCACCGCGAAGGTGGCCAACTCACCAGCCGGGCTGATGGTTAGCGGTGACATGTCTAGCTGGTCGGCTAGCAGATCCCGGCTTTGCTCCAGGGCCCGCATAGCCTGCCAGTTATTAGCCTGACTGACCGGGTAGAAGAGCAGTTGCTCAATCTGACGCCGGCTCCAGTAGGTGTCGACAGTCACCTGGACCGTGGCATCGGTCTCGGACTCTAGTTTAATGGTTTTTTGGAATGGGTTGATATCCGGCACCAACCGCGGCGGGTAAGCCATGAAGGCCACTACCGTAGCGGTGTCCAGATTACCCCCATTGTCGCGCTCAAACCACGTTTCGACAACCCAGCCGTCTAGCTCGTGGAGATAGTGGCTGAGGTCATTGAGACCTTCCGTTAACCATAGCGACTGTTCGATAATTTCTTCGGTGTTGTGCAGCATCATGCTCCACTTCACTTCACCCGCTTGGCCAGTCGGCACGATGATGTGCAGGCCGTTCAGCGGGAAGGCCACGCTAAGGTGCGGCCAATTATCGAAGTCGATATGACGTTGGAGCGTAGCAGTGGCTTGGCGCTCGTGACCAATGCCTTCCTCGCAGCCTTCGTCCCGCACCTTAGGAGCAAACCCCTGTGGTGTGACGCGGAAGATGTCGCCTTCCTGTAGGTCGAGGCTCGGCACCCAGGCCGGCGGCGCCAGTTCGTCAAAGTCCACTTCCGTGGTGTCTTCGAGTACCTGGTGGAAGTAGCTAAGGCTGACCTCCGTAGCTGCAGCCTGCATTTGGTCCATGTGGCTGATGACTAGATCAGGGTTACTGAGCAAATCATCAGTCGACCACATTTGCTGGTTTTCGTAGTACACGGCCAGCGCTTGTGGATCAAAGAACACCCACTCACCGTTAATTTTGACTTCCAGGGCAATGTGACCGTTATGGCCATTAAAGCCTGGGGAACGAATGTCGGACTCGGGTACGCCAGCCATGGCCAGTAATTGGCCGACTATGTTGGCGTTTTCACCGCACAGGCCTTGGCCTTCGCGGAGCCCGAGCGGTAGCGTGTGGTTTTTATACCACTGCATACCCCAGTTGCCGCTGCACTGGTTAGCAAACCAGCGGTTGAGTTCCCACTGGAAGCGCCGTACTAGCATGACACGGTCGTCATACTGAGCAGCGATCTGCTGCGCCCAAGTTTCGATGGTGTCAATCCAGCGAAAATCAGGCTGATTGGGACTATGGAAGCCGAAGTCGATCGCCTCGCCACTGATCACCTCAATGGTGTAGCCAGTCGCGAAGCCAGTCGGCAGATCAATTGTGCCACCTCGCGGATTGACGGTGTAGGTAGTGGTATCGTTCTTGTCAGTAAAGACAGAGAAAGACACCTCTTCCACCACATCGCCATCAACCAGCAGTGTGACCGAGTGGACCCCGTCATCAAGCCAAATGTCTTGACTGATAAGGTTGGCCGGCAGAGCTTGCCCATCGATATGGACAGTGTCGGCCCAGCCAATGACCTCCGGTGTCAGCGAGACGCGTACTTCATTGCTGAAGTAGCGCCGCCCGTCAACCGGCGACCAAATGAACTGGTTGTCACTGGTACGGTCAGCTGTCGGCTCCAAGTAGGCCTCGACGTTGTCTGTCGGGAAGTCACCCTCCAGGTCGTCATAGACCAACCAGTCAACCGCTTCAACCGGCACAGTGGTAGTGGTTGTCGACGTGGTTGTCGTCACTACCGTTGTGGTGGTCGTTGTCGATCCCAAGGTGGTTGTCGTAGTCGCTCCCACTGTTGTCGTGGTAGTCGTCGTCGGAGCCACCGTGGTGGTTGAGGTTGAAGTGAACGTTGTCGTCGTAGTCGAAGACGTGGTAGTCGTCGATGTGTCGTCATCGTCGTCATCAGATACGATGTCATCGTTGGTACCGTCGTCGTCGGCTTCGTCGTCACTCAGCCGCTGCTGAGTGGCACTGTCTTCGCCACCACCGCCTCCACAACCGAGAACATTCCCGGTCAAGAGGGTGATGAGCAGCAGGATCAAAAAGTGTCGAACATGCATGGCGCTTCTCCTTCCACCCATCTGTTGGTTAGGCGGTGTTTGGGATTGTGTATGAATAACCGTGAAATCACGATAGGATTGTCAAAGAAAGGGGATAATACCCACTAATAGGTAGAATTGCATAAATTCTACTTTTTGTCAATATTATGAGGTATTTCACCCCAAGTATACCGTTTTATCAAACAAAGCGGAAGTAGTGATAGAATTAACCACAGCTCAAGATTTTCGAAAGATTTCCTGCTATGATGACGTAGAAGATATATGTATGCAGCAGCCTGAAATAACGGACGCCGAGTTAGTGGCTCGGTCGATCGATCATCCGCACGTTTTTATGCGCTTAATGGAGCGCTACGAGCAGCGGCTGATTCGCTACATCATGCGCATTTCCGCCGCGTCAGTTGATGATGCTCAGGACGTGTTGCAGGATGTCTTTATTAAGGTCTATCAGAACTTACACGCCTTTGATCAGCGCTTGTCATTTTCCGCCTGGATCTACCGCATCACCCGCAACCAGGTGATTAGTCAGTACCGCAAGCAGCGACGCCATGACGAACGGCGCATTGACCTGAGCGATGAAGACATCGAGCGGATTGCCGATGAGCTGGTCTTGCCAGCTGAGATAGATAATGACTTCCGGCGACAAACCATTGAGCAAGTGCTGACGCACATTGATGACAAGTACCGGGAGGTGCTGGTTTTGCGCTATTTAGAAGAGCGCAGCTATGATGAAATTGCTGATATTTTGAAAAAGCCGCCGGGTACTGTGGCGACGTTACTCAACCGGGCCAAGCAGCGCTTTGCTACAGCTGCTGCCAAGCTCGACATTACCATTGACGCCGTATGACGGAAGACAAAAAACCACAATCAAGCATCAGCCAACAGGTCTTGGACAAGATCGAGGCTGAACACGTCCAGCCTAAGCCGCAGTGGCAGTGCCTGCTGCAGCGAGCTTTGCCGTGGAGTTTATTTGGCGCGGCGGTGATTATCGGCAGCGTTGGTGTAGCTGCCTCGTTGGCAGTCATTCAGAACGAGCGCTGGGTGGCGGATGACACTACTATTTGGCGCGATGTGCTGAGCATCTTGCCACTGTTCTGGTTGGTGGTAGTGCTCGTCTTTGTCGGTATCGCGTTGTATCAAGCGCGGCACACTGAACGTGGCTACCGTTACAAAGCCACCTCGCTGATTGGTCTGACAGTGCTGTTGAGCTTTGCTATTGGCAGTCTGCTCTATGCTGTTGGCGGTGGTGACGCGGCGGAAGAGTTTGCTCAGCGACGGATGCCTGGTTACCCACAGATGGTTGAACACCGCTTGCAGCGCTGGGCAGCAGTGTCAGACACGCGCATGACCGGCTTTATGATCTCTGTAGTTGATAGCCAGATAGTAGAGGTGTATTCACTCAGTGATAAGAGTCAGTGGCTATTGATTGCGCCACAGCCGCTTGATCGCAAGACCCAGCGAGTGATTGTCGAGCAACCATTTGGTCCTATCCGCTTCTTTGCTATCGGGCAAGTGACTGGTGAGTATGAATTTACCGCCAGCGAGGTACGGGTACTACCACCGGGTAATCAACCCAGCCATATGAATCAGGCCGGTGAAAGAAAGCTGCCGCGGATGCGTATAGAGAGGTGATGGGCGCGCACCCCACTTAAAAATAAGCTCTCTTACATCCACATGAAACCTACCCACTACATGATTGCCGGACTGACCGGCGTCATTATCACTACCGGCCTGGTAGCTGGCCTAGCCAGCGCGGCTGAAGGCGAGGATCAACACCGTCGCCATCATCAGCCACCAGCAGAAGTCGTAACTGCTTTGGAAAATAATGACTACGATGCTTGGGTCACAGCCACGGCTGACAAGCCCATCGCTGAGATCATTACTGCTGACAACTTTGACACCTTGGTAGAGATCCACGCCCTGCGCCAAGCGGGTGATAAGGAATCTGCTAAAGCTTTAGCCGAGGAACTAGGCTTACCAGAGTTCCGAGCTGAGCAGCGCTCAGAGCGACAGGCAGAGCGCCAAGAGCGTCGCGCCGATGTCAAAGCAGCGCTCGATGCTGGTGACTATGATGCTTGGCTAGCACTGAGTGCTGACAAGCCTATCGCTGAGGTCATCAATCAAAACAACTTTGACCAGCTGCTGGAAATGCATGCACTGATCCAGGCTGGGGATAAGGATAGCGCCAAAGCTATTGCTGAAGAGCTTGGTCTGCCAGAGCGACCACACCATCCACATCGCGGTGGCGAAGGTGGTGAGCGCCAAGGCCCACCAGCCCAGCAGTCATAACTGCTAGAGCAACAATTCAACCACGCATAGTTGAGGAAATAAAAGACCCAGCTGCAGAACTCTGCAGCTGGGTTGCGTTTTATGGCTGTGATTTCTCGATCGGCATCAGCTCTGTCAGCGAATCGATGATGTGCGCATCAGGCAGTCCGGCCTCCAGGAACATGTCACGACTGCTGTGACCGGTGGTGATACCGATAAAATGAATACCATGAGCTTGGGCCACTGGGTAGTCCGCCTCAGCTGAGTCACCAACTGCCACTACGCTGTCTAGAGGGATGTTGTACTGGGCGTAGGTGTCCAACAGTTTCCGCCAGCTTTCTGGATGCGGTTTGGCTACGCCGGCATCCTCGGCACAAGAGTAGTGTGTCAGATGCGTCTGTAGGCCGGAGCGGCGGATATTGGCGTTGGTAGTTTGCCAAGTACGGTTGGTGAAGAGGGTGTGAATGGTGTGCGGATAGTGTCTCCTTAGGGCGATGAGCAACGGTAAACTGTGGTAAAACAGCGCATGTCCCTGAGCGACATCGTGCTGCCGCCATGTTGCCAGTATAGCTGCATGCGTTGCCTCGTCATCATCAGGCAGGCAACGCTGCAAGATTAGTCGAGAGTCAATACCCCAACACTGTCTGAATTGCGCCTTGAGTTGGTCGGTCACCTCGATGCCGTGTTGCCGCACCGCTTGCAGAAAATATGTCCCAGTGGTCGGACCTGAATTCATCAGCGTGCCGTCCAGATCCCACAATACCGCTCGCGCCTGAGCAATCAGTGCCCGAGCAATTGAGGGCATGGCTTCACCTCCATCTCGTTCGATAATGTATGCTTGGCCCATAGTACCTCCTTTATGTGGCCATGAATTGTTCGAGGGTATTGAGTACCCGTTCCACCTTAGCGTCCCAACCACCTTCGTTGTCGATAAAGTGGTAGTGACGATGTCGATCATACATCAGCTTCAGATCGTGTTCAATGTCGACTGCTTGCTGATGTGACTCTGAACGAGCCGGGTTATCAGCCCGTCGTTCGTTGTAAATATTCTCTGGTGCTACCTGTAGCTGAATAACCGCATCATATCGATTCAGTTCTCGATCATGTTGTGTGTTGAGCACGGTCATGGCAAGCAGGGGGTCAGAGAGATATCCACCAATATCGAGCACGCCTCGGTCAGTTACCATTAAGTCGACACCATCGATGCAAGCCACTGTGTCAGAAACATTTTCAAATTGTCGCTGAATAGCAGCGATAGCTCGCTGGAAATGACCGTTTAGGTAGTCATCCTTTGACGGCTTGACGCCAACCTGGTTGATCAGGATCGTTGCTACCTCGGGTACACAATGCACTTTGCCACCGTAGTGTTGCCGGATGATCTTCATCAGCTCACTTTTACCACAACAAGGACCGCCAGTGAGGACCACTCGCTTGGTCTTTTTTGGCAAGATCATCTGGTGCAAAATAAGCGGTTGATCGAGGTGGTTAATGGTGGCTGCGAACTGGGCCAAGTGCAGGTTGGTAATGGAGTCCGTCACCTCAACCCACTTGGCGATGTAGTCTGGCTTGGTCACCGGCTGGTCAGGGTGGTCCAATTCCTTTTCTGCCAATATCAGTTCTTGGAGCGGACCTTCGAAGTAGTCGATTTCCCAGCCGTCAGTGGTTACCACTCGCCGCTTCTTGATACGCCACTGACAGTTAGCCAGCAGGGAGGCACCTAACTGATGGTTAGCCACCTCTTGTTCTTCTTCATAGCGCTGCCGCCCTTTACCACTTTTAATGGTGTAGATATACGTTGGGCCGTAGTGCGGGTCGACAGTATGTCGGATACGAGAAACTACGTCTCCGCCAACACTGATGTACCCCTGTTCGATCCGCAACTCAGTCTTAATAAGGTGATCAGGCGGTTTGGTGCGGTTAGTTTGTTGCACCAAAAATCGCCGTTCAATTTCCACTCCAGTTTGATTGACCATATCGGTTCTCCTTTCGCGTTGCTTCATCTCAATGAAGTAACGGCATGATTGTCAATGTTCACCTGCGTACTGTAGATAAAATAAGCCAAATAGTCAACGGTGACCTGACTTGTCAAGAACGGTAATGGTTGGTAGAGTGATTACTGTTTCCAGCCTATATCTATGACCAAAAAACAAACTATTGCTCAGCGCGAAGAAGCTACACTGAAACAGTGGCAGGAGGCCAAGATTTTTGAACAATCAGTGGCTCAAGATGCTCCCCAGGGTGAGTATGTTTTTTATGATGGCCCACCGTTTGCCACCGGCACCCCACACTATGGACACTTAGTTGGTACGGTCATGAAAGATGTGGTACCACGCTATTGGACTATGCAAGGGTATCGGGTGCAGCGCCGCTGGGGTTGGGATTGCCACGGTTTGCCAATAGAAAATATTGTCGAAAAAGAATTAGCAGTAGAAAGCAAGAAAGACATTGAAGAAAAAATCGGTGTGGCTGTCTTTAATGAAACGTGTCGCAGTAAGGTGTTGGAATACGCCGATGTTTGGCAACAGGTTATTCCACGCATCGGTCGTTGGGTTGATATGGACCAACCGTACCGCACCATGGACAAAGACTACATGGAGAGCGTCTGGTGGGTCTTTAAACAGCTGTGGGATAAAAACCTGATCTATGAGAGCTACCGCTCGATGCACATCTGCCCGCGCTGTCAGACTACGCTGGCTCAGTCAGAAGTGACCGAAGGCTATCAAGACATTACTGACCTGTCGGTCATCGCTAAGTTTAAGGTCAACCCTGGTCAGCAGATCGGCGACTTCGTGGCCGATGAACAAACATACATCCTGGCTTGGACCACCACACCGTGGACTTTGCCGGGTAACGTGGCCTTGGCAGTGGGGGAGGATGTAGCTTACAAGTTAGTTACCGCGGGAGACGAGCATCTGGTAGTAGCAGCAGAAGCGGTTGAGCGTCTGCCGTTACCAGATGATGCTACTGAAGTAGCTACACTGCAAAGCAGCGACGTAGTTGGTCTGTCATACCAGCCGCTGTTCCCATATTTTGATACAGCAGAAAACAAAGAACGTGGCTTTAAGGTATACGCGGCTGATTTTGTGACCACAGAAGACGGTACCGGTGTAGTCCATATTGCCCCGGCTTTTGGTGAAGACGATATGAATCTCGGTCAGGCCCACAACCTGCCATTTATCCAACACGTTGGCATGGATGGTCGATTTGTGGCGGCGGTGACTGACTTTGCCGGTGATTTTGTGAAGCCTAAGGAAGACGTCCAACAGACTGATGTTAAGATGATTAAATACTTAGCAGCGGCTGGATCATTGTTCCACAAAGAAAAATACACCCACAGCTACCCACACTGCTACCGCTGTGACACGCCGTTACTCAACTACGCTACCAGCTCGTGGTTTGTCAAAGTAACGGAGCTGAAGCCACGCGCCTTGGAACTGGCTCAGAGCATTAGCTGGGTGCCGGCTCATATTAAAGAGGGCCGTTTTGGTCAGTGGCTGGAAGGAGCACGCGATTGGTCTATCTCTCGCCAACGCTACTGGGGGTCAGTCATGCCGGTCTGGCGCTGTAGCGGTGAAACCTGTGAAGAGCACCGGGTCTTTGGCTCGGTGGCCGAACTGGCAGAGGCTAGTGGTCAGCAGATTGATGATTTGCACAAACATATTGTCGATGAGATTACCGTGCCGTGTCACTGCGGCGGCCAGATGCACCGCATCCCCGATGTATTGGACTGTTGGTTTGAGTCTGGCTCCATGCCGTATGCCCAACAGCATTACCCCTTTGAAAACAAACAGCAGTTTGAGGCTAACTTTCCGGCTCAGTTTATCGCTGAAGGGGCTGACCAGTGCCGGGCTTGGTTCTATTACCTAGTAGTGCTGTCAACGGCTTTGATGGACACGGTGGCCTTTGAAAATGTCATCGTCAATGGCATTGTCCTAGCCGAAGATGGTAAGAAAATGTCGAAGCGACTGCAGAACTACCCTGACCCGATGGAGGTGGTCAACAAATATGGCGCGGACTCGCTGCGCTACTACCTGCTGACTTCACCGGTGATGAAGGCTGACACGCTTAATTTTTCTGAGAAGGGCGTGGAAGAAGTGATGAAGAAAGTATTGATGATTCTGGGTAACGTAGTCAGCTTCTACACCATGTTTTGTTCAGAGACTCCACCACCACCGGCGGCGGATTCTGACCATGTGCTAGACCGCTGGATTATCGCCCGGCTCAATCAGTTAGTGGCTGAGGTGACGACTGCTATGGACGGCTACGACCTAGTCAAAGCCAGTCGACCGATTGGTCAGTTTATCGATGAGCTGTCCACCTGGTACGTCCGGCGTAGTCGAGACCGCTTCAAGAGCGATGATGCGGCAGAAAAAGAGCAGGTGCTGGCTACGTTGCGCCACGTCCTGCTGACACTCAGTCAGGTGATGGCACCGTTCATGCCCTTTATGGCTGAGCATGTCTATCAGACAGTTGGTGGTCAGGTAGCGTCTGTCCACCTGACCAGCTGGCCGCCGGCTGATACGCCAGACGAGGCAGTGCTGAAAGACATGGACACTGTTCGTAAGATCGTTGAGGCTGGTTTGGCGGCGCGAGCTGAGGCAGGTATAAAAATCCGTCAGCCGTTAGCGAGCTATAGCACCTCGCTGGTTAAGGCATTACCTGCTGACTTGACCGAGATTATCACTGATGAGTTACATATCCAGACCCTGCAGTTTGGCGTTGACCAGCTGGATACAGAACTGACGCCGGAGCTGGTAGAGCAAGGCCTGTACCGAGAAGTGGTGCGGCTTGCTAATGCGCTGCGGAAGCAGGCAGGCTTGCAGCCCGGCCAGACGGTTGCTTTTTTCTACGACACGGACAATGCCGATATTCTGCAGATGGTAGAAAAATACAGCCAGCAATTGCAGCAAGATATGTTTGCCACCGCGCTGACGGCTGGTCGAGGTGGTGTGGCAGAGGAGAACAGTAACACCGTTACTATTAATCAATCCGAACTGTGGTTAGGAATTGAGAACTAATCAGATACTATTATGAACACCAAACAAATTTTTGACTTAGCGATTAAACAGGGTATCGAGGCTGACTTGCGCGGTAAAACCGCGGTCCTGAAAATGCTCAAACATAAAAAAGAGCAGTACGACAAGTTGAGTGAAGACAAGAAAAAGGAATACGACACCGAAGCTCTGACCAATCCATACATCGATAGCCGCATTCATCATCTGGCTGATGAAAAAAAGACCGTTAAGAAGGTGCTGACCGGTATTGATATGGAGGGTGATGAGTTATTGCTGGCCAAGCAGTTGGGTGATATTGACCTAGTGATTGCTCACCACCCGCGCGGCAAGGCGTTGGCTGACTTAGCAGATGTTATGCATATGCAAGCCGAGGTCTATGCTAGTTATGGTATCCCCATCAACATCGCTGAAGGCATGCAGCACGAGCGTATTTCTGAGGTAGCTCGGGGCGTCAGTCCGGCCAACCACTTCCGCGTTGTTGATATGGCTCGCTTGCTGGATATTAGTTTAATCAATGTCCACACACCAACCGATAACCTAGTGGCAACGTTCTTGAAGAAAGAAGTAGAAAAAGCCAAGCCGGAGTATGTCAGTGATATTGTTACTATGTTGAAGCAGCAGCCGGAGTATCAGATTGCTATTGAGCGGGGAGCCGGGCCGGTGTTGTTTGCCGGCCGGATGAACAACCGCTGTGGTACAGTGGCGGTAACAGAGATTACCGGTGGTACAGAGCCATCAGCCCAGATCTATCAGCACTTAGCCGCCGCCGGTGTGGGCACAGTTATCTCTATGCACCAGTCAGAAGAGCACAAAAAAGCCGCCGCCAAGCACCATATCAACGTGGTGATTGCCGGGCATATTTCATCTGATTCGTTGGGTATGAACTTGTTCTTGGACAAGTTAGAAGAACAGGGGATTGAGATTGTACCGGCCTCAGGCTTGATTCGGGTTAGTCGCGCTAAGAAAAAGGCTACCAGTAAGCGACGAAAGAAATAGGTAGTTTATGTCGTAGTAATAAGTAAGAGTAGTTGACGGCCCGGTCGCTACTCTTTTTATTTTGCTTGATTTTTAGCCATATGTTGCTAGAATGGGATTACTTTTGTCTATTTGTCTAACCCTATGAAAAACAAGTTTTTAGTTAATATTTCCTGGTTCGTGGTGATTGTCTTGTTAATCTTGACGGTTACCGCCCTATTTAGCTCGCCGGCCAATGAGCAGGTGGAAACCATCGGCGTCCAGCAGCTGGTGACGCAGATCCAGAATGAGGCGGTCAAAACGGTGGTGGTCAAAGGTGACACCCTGGAAGTGACGCTCAATGACGACACTGCGCAGGTAGTCCGCAAAGAAGAGGGTCAACCGGTGTCTGAGCTGTTGGCTAACTACGGCGTGACGGCTGAGCAGCTACAGACGTTTGATCTGGAGATCCAAGACGAAACCGGTCTGACCTTTTGGCTAGGACTGATTCTACCGTCGTTGATTCCATTTATCTTGATCATCGCCTTCTTCTGGTTCATGATGCGCCGAGTCCAAGGAGCCAGTAACCAAGCCATGAACTTTGGTCAGAGTCAGCCGCGCGAAGCCACGCAAGATCCTAAACAGCGCACCACTTTTACTGATGTGGCGGGTGCTACAGAGGCCAAGGAAGAGCTCAAAGAAGTGGTCGATTTTTTGATCAACCCCAAAAAATTCCTGGCCTTGGGTGCTAAGATCCCCAAAGGCGTCTTACTGATGGGCGCACCCGGTACCGGTAAGACCTTGTTAGCCAAGGCGGTGGCAGGGGAGGCTGGCGTGCCGTTCTTCTCCATTTCTGGTTCAGAATTTGTCGAGATGTTTGTCGGTGTGGGTGCCAGTCGTGTTCGTGACCTGTTCAAGCGAGCTAAGAAGGCGGCGCCATGTATTGTCTTTATCGATGAAATTGACGCCGTTGGTCGCCAGCGGGGCGCTGGTTTAGGTGGTTCGCACGACGAGCGTGAACAGACCCTGAACCAGATTCTGACCGAGATGGACGGTTTTGATCCATCAACCAACGTTATCGTCATGGCCGCTACTAACCGGCCAGATGTGCTGGACCCGGCCCTGCGTCGCCCCGGTCGTTTTGACCGTCAGGTGGTGATTGATCTGCCAGACATTAAAGATCGTGAAGCTATTTTAAAGATCCATGCCCGCAACAAGGTGATGGAAAAAGACGTTAACCTCAAGACCGTAGCCCAGCGGACTCCCGGATTTTCTGGTGCTGACTTGGCTAATGTCTTAAACGAAGGGGCTATTTTGACTGCTCGACGGAATAAGAAAAAGATTAGCCAGCGTGAAGTCTTAGAAAGCATCGAAAAAGTCATGCTCGGTCCGGAGCGTCGCAGCCATGTCTTGTCTACGACAGAAAAAGAAATTACCGCCTACCACGAAGCTGGCCATGCCTTGGTGGCGCATATGCTAGAGGGGGCAGATCCGGTACATAAGGTCTCTATTATTTCTCGTGGTCGGGCCGCCGGCTACACCTTGAAGCTGCCGGATGAGGACAAGAAGATGCAGAACAAGCAGGAATACTTAGACGAAATCGCTGTGCTGTTGGCCGGCCGAGAAACCGAGCAGCTGATTTTTGGTGATGTGACGACCGGGGCCAGTAACGACCTGGAACGCGCTACCGGTATTGCCCGAGCCATGGTGATGCGGTGGGGGATGAGTAAGACACTGGCGCCTCGTACCTTTGGCAGTCGCGAGGATATGCCGTTCTTGGGCCGTGAGCTGCATGAGCAGCGTAATTACAGTGAGAAGATTGCCGAGCAGATTGACGCGGAAATTCATGATATTATTACCGGCAACGTTACCCGAGTAGCTGAGCTGTTGAAAAAAGAGCGAGCTCAGTTAGACAAGATTGCTCGTGAATTAATAGAAAAGGAAACGATTGAACGTGAAGAGTTCGAAGCACTCTTTGAGCCAGTGACAGAATAATGGTATACTAAGAGCACTTAAATTGAGGGCGGAGGGATGTTTCTTTATTGGTAAACACATATGGTCCTCTATCGTGATGTACTCAAACGGGCTTGGACGCTAGCCTGGCAATATAAGCCACTGTGGTTGTTTGGTTTCTTCGCCGCCTTTTGGGGTGTGGGCAATGTCTACGGTGTGGCTATTCAAGGTATGCAATTGGCTGGTGGCCAAGATTTCTTTATCGTTAATTTGTGGAATGATATTGCAGCAGCTGGCATCACCTGGCAGGCTATTGGTAGTATCATCACTGGCGCGCCACTGGAAGGCTTAAAGTTACTGTCTATTATCATCGGCTTATTGCTGCTGATCTTCTTCCTCTACTGGGTCTTTACCGTCAGCCAGGCCGCAGTTATCCGACAGGTTTCAAACATTGAGCAGCACCAGCCACGTAAGCTGGTTGATGTCTTTATCCGCGCCCGCAGTTTCTTCTGGCCAACTTTCTGGATGAACATCATGGGCAAAGCGGCGGTATCCGTGGTCTTGTTGCTGGTCAGCACGTTTGCAGTCACCGCCTTAGTCGATGAGGTTTCACTGGCGGCACTGTCTGGTTACATTATTCTCTTTATCCTTGGCGTACTGGCCATCCTGGTTATTTCCTTCTTGGTAGTTTATGCCATTATTTACTTGGTGGTACAGAATTACCGCTTCAGTGAAGCGCTGGCAGCCTCCTGGCGACTGTTCACGCACAACTGGCTGGTGTCGTTTGAAACTGCTGCTATTCTCTTGGGAGTGTCAATTGTCGCAGCGGTAGCCGCTTTCTTAGGCTTCATTATTTTGTCAGTACCGGTTGTCATTTCCCTAGCTATCGGCTTTGAGACATTTACCTATATCATCCTCTTTATTACTGCTCTGGTATTTTTCGTCTTCTTGTTCTTACTATTCTCTTGGTTAACTACTTTCCAGTTAGCGGTGTGGACGGAACTGGTAACGCATCTGGAGACAGGGTCGATTGAGAGTAAAGTCCGGCGGGTGACCAAGACGGTGGGGGTGCAGTAAGGGCTGTTACAGATATATTAAAAACCTTCGGAGTAGTCCGAAGGTTTTTTGTTGATTACAGGTAGGAAATTAGGAATGGGGAAATGTTTTTAGGCTAAAGTAAAAACCGCGACAAGAACTGGTGTTCTCGTCGCGGTGAAGGTATTAGGCGATATACCATAGCATGCCCAGTATCGCTATGGCGGTGCTGGCCATTACCTGACCCGGCAGCGTGAGGTTGAGCAGCTTCTGATCACCGCACAGGAGCCGAAAGAGAAGAGCTGTCCCCAACAGAAAGGGATATAGCACTGCTATTGGGTTGATGCTCAGGCGGGACATGAACAGTGGGTGAAATATAGCGGTCATGAGCGGGGGTGCAGTCCACAGTAGAGCACTGAAGAAAGCTTCCCCTGACTTGTGCTTTCCATCGAGGTAGCCTAAGCGATTAAGGCTTTCGATGATCGCACAGAAACCAAGTACACCGCCACAAACGCAGGCCGCCAAAAACGGCATTGTTCGCACGGTATCCGGCAAAAATGTGAGGACTGCCGTGCACGCCATCAGCCAGATAGCCATGGTGCTCCAAGTCACCAGGGCGTTGTTACGGGCGGCCATTTGATCTTCCGCCCAATCCTCCATATAGCACGGTTGGAAATCGGACATTAAGCTTCTCCTTTTGCTGTGGCACTACGGCCATTTAAGAAAAACAACGGTACTGTTAAAGAGCATAAAACCATGCTATCATATTATCATTATATTGTCAATAGCATCACCTCTGCAGTCTTAAGAAAGTAAAAACCGCGACAAGAACTGGTGTTCTTGTCGCGGTGAAGTCTAAGGTGCTAGCGGCAGGGCAGCCTTGTTATGAGGCGTTGAACCGGGGAGCCCTACGACCAATACCTTTATAAGTTAGCTAGCTTGGATAGTGCCAGCTTTTGGAATTCGTCTCCATAGCTAGTTCCCCCGAAGAGATTCTGCCACTGGGCTCTGTCGCCCGTAAAAGCAGCCATCTTCGCATACAGTGCCTCGCTAAACCCTTCATACCTCTGCCAGATCAAAGAGTCTTTGTGTATTGAGATCAGCACGTCGAGGTTGGCTGACTCGAGGATTCGCACAAGCGCCTGGTGACGCAAGCCACCGCTCTTTCCCCGCGGTGCAGCAGCAGCAATGCGCATCAGATCATTCTCGCTTTTCGCCGCCTCAAGGCAACGACGGACAAAATCGCTGTCTAGATCAAGGTTTACGTCATCAGCCACTTGGAGGGCTTGGATGAACTGCTCGAGCGTGCGAGCCAGTTGCGGCAATGCCATGGCGAGCTGCCGACACTGACGAGCCTGGCTCAGGCCACGTGATTCCCTGCTTCGAAAGCAGGAATGATCATAATCCTCCCTGTAGTCACCACTTACCGCTTGATAGAGAGCTAGCTGGTGAGCGAAGTTGTCATCACTCGCGAGCTGAGCCATCAAATTCGTGAGAATATACTCATGATGTCCAGGCTCCTCCAAGCGAGGTGTGGTCTTCAGTAAATAGAGCGAGTGTACATCCTCAAAGGTCGGCGCTGGCAACGCGCCATAGCCATCGGCATACATCAATAGAGTTGCATCGAGGGCCTTATGCACCTTGTGGGGGGGCTTGGTTAGTATCCAGAGTTGACCCACTTGGCTAAACCCTTCGGCCTCTTGGGTAAAGAGGGAGACTTGTATGTGAAGCCTATTTAGTTCAATATTCTTGCACAACGCATCACCTTCCTTGAGAAGCGCAGTCTGTATTGACCACTGTCGCAGCACTGCGAGGGCCTCTGAGAGCGTAGCCTCCGACAAAGCCTGCGGAAAGACATCAAAGCCTTCACAGGATCGAAATTCGGTCTCATCTGACCGCTCTTGCGGTTGACGCAAGGCGGCAATAACCCGACGCATGCTAGCAGGATCATCACCAGCTGCGCGAAAAGCGACTTCCAGTAAAAGTCGTCGCTCCTCTACAGCGCTATAAGCATGACCATCACCTTCCTCTTCATTGCGAACGTACTCACGGTACGCCTCGATCTCGTCATCAAGGGTTGGAACACCCTCGGTGAACATTTTGGGCGTATACGGATAGAAGAGCCCCAATAGGAAACAAAGGACCACGACCAACAAAACAGAGAAAAGCCACTTTTTCATCTTACCTTACCTTTCCCCAGCTCAAGGCCAGGACTGTTGTTAATGAACAAAATACTAGCTATACATTTGCATTATTATTGCTTTTTGTCAATAGCATCACCTCTGCAGTCTTAAGAAAGTAAAAACCGCGACAAGAACTGGTGTGTTCTCGTCGCGGTGAAGTCTAAGGTACTAGCGGTAAGACAGCCTCGTTATGAGGCGTTGAACTCGGGGAGTCCCACGACCCCTTTGGAGGGGGGGCGGGCTAAGTCCCCAGTAGGAGCCCGATCACCACGGTGATCGTCTCGACGGACACCATGGCGGGGACAAATAATTTGTCCAATGCCAGGCGTGGATCAATGTGCTTCACGTAAGCCCCGAAACCTATCATGAACAGGTATAGCACCGGCGTGAACACCAGCAGGGGATTTACCCCCATCTTGGCGACCATAGCCTCGTGGGCTAGCGCCGTGATCAGCCATGGCAACATCCACAGCCCGACACTTAAGGCATACTGCCCGTTGGGCCCAAGCCGCGGCGTTGGCGGCGAACCCTCACCGTTGTCGTCATCGTCGGTGGTGTCATCACTGGCGTCGTCGCCCGCGACGAGATCCAAACGGGGCAATTCGGTGGTCGCGTCATCGTCGGTGGTGTTATCACTGGCGTCGTCGTCATTGGTCGTGTCGTCATCAACGACGTCGCCGACAGCGGGGTGCTCACCAACGAGGCACTTGACAGGACCCTTGTCGCCATCACTGGCGTCGTCGCTTACGACGAGATCCAAACGGGGCAATTCGGTGGTCGCGTCATCGTCGTTATCGATCATGTCGTCAAGTTCGGGAGATTTTTTAGAAATGCTCCTGATGCGCCAGTCATCCACTTTGTCGGCAACCTTCAGGTGGATATTGTAGGTGAACCACGCCAACACCCACCCCGGGGGAATCAGCGTCAACAGAACGGCAAGGATGGCAGTGGCCATCCATTCGCTAATCCACAGCGACATTTTGACACCCCAAGGGATGATCGGCATCGGGACGAAGCTCTCGGAAAAAAACTGTGGCCAAACGAATTGCCGTATGGCGAAAACAAAGATTAAGAATGCCAGAAGGAGGTGGGCCCAATAGTGGTCCGAACCCTCTCCTTCTCCTTTCCGCTGGCGCTGGCGATCCGCTCGCCGTGCCAAGAGTGATGCTAGTTTCGCTTCCATTGAAACCTCCATTGTTGTAATGAACAAAATACTAGCTATAGATTTGCATTATTATGGCTTTTTGTCAATAGCATTGCACTTTGTACGCAAAAACCTGCTTTTTTGTGGTAGTAGTGGAATATTGACAGATATAATGATATGTGCTATCCTATGGAATAGTCCTTTTTAACACCGTTTTTTTAGCGCCGTATGGCAGCAAGGAGAAAACCGCATGCTTGGTTTCGTTGACCCTACCCGGGCGAAAGGGTGCATTTCCGCGGAGGGCTGGGGGGCTGCCAGTGCGGCCATGCCATACCCGGACTTCTACCAGTTCCGCGTTCACGTCCTCAAATTCGGGGGCTGCGGCATCCCCTACCTCTGGCAAGTTTTTGCTAGCCTGGGCGGGAGGATTTTTGATCGCCGCCGGCCCTGCGCCCCCCGGGTCAGTAATCACTTTATGGAGGGGCCGGCCTGGCTGTTCTTCCTCTACAGTTGGACGAACGACGATTCGCCGGCCGACACCTTGGCGGGTATCAGCCGCCGCGACCTGACCTCGTTCATCGCGGCAGTCAGCCGGGTGGCTCCCATGACGGCGGAGGTCGGATGGCTTGTCCGCCTCTTCATGGAAGTCAACGCTGACCCTGAGCTCCTCGGTCGCGCATTGACCATCGAGGAGCACGAGACGGCCTATAAGGCCTTATCGTATCTGCTCCAGCAGGCCAATGCGGCCTGGCAGGTCAAGGGCTTGTTGTCCGCTCCGACGAACTAGTCTGTTCCTCACGTCCTCACGCCGGATCATAATCTATGATCCGGTTTTTTTTGGTTAATAAGTAGAGGGTAGGTTGTGCCATATATTCACGCAGCACGGTGTTGAGTAGTAGCCGGCATATATGCGCCCATAGTGCCTAGTGCTATTGACAAAAAACATCTAAGATGCTAAAAGGTAATTAGATATTCTTTGACAATAAACACAAAGGAGCGAAAGATGGCGGATAATCAATTTTGCAGGCGGCCTACTGTTATTGAAATTGCAATGCTAATAGCTTTTGTAGGTGTCGTTGGTTGCTTTCTGATGGGGCATTTTGAACGGGTTAAGATTGCTGAGTATGACGATCAGCACGCGGTCGCATTAGATACGTATGGCTACCGATTCGTCGACCTCGATCAGTCGGCTGTCCCTAGCGTTTCGGGGTATGCTCAGGTGGTGTACGACATTACCACGCGAGAACTACCACCAATCGTCAATATCCCCAAGTTTGATTACAGGGATATGTTTTATGGGATGTGGGCTCCACCGCTTGACGCGAAGAGTAGCTGGCAATGGGGCGTGGCCGTAGAGGATGCCTTTTTCGCATCTGATGGTCAGCGTGAACATACAGTGTATACCATACACGCTTTGAACTCTATCACATATGGTCCAATGCTCTGCACTACCATAATCCCTTCAGTTGATTCGTTGGCTGTACACATCGCAATATGCGACATCGACTTGGATGGTACTGTTGATATGGTCAATCATAGCGCACTAATTAGTTTGCTGTATGATGCAGGCATCCGTATACCCAACATCAAGTCACCTCGCCGGCAGTGGCAGGCGGCATTTGATCAAGCGCTCACCACAATCGTCGGGAAGTATGTCGAGGCATACCCCTCAGCTCAACTGCAGCTTGATTCATAACATAACGAACCACGGGAATAATTCCCGTGGTTTTCTATTATTTTATTTAATTTTAGACAAAATAGAGTATAATTATTGACAATAATATAAAAATGTGATACTATATTACAATAGTTCATTACACTGTATTTGTATTGGCCACAGCCAA
>CAZJZH010000008.1:0-27179 GCA_964550465.1 uncultured Gammaproteobacteria bacterium | reverse complement strand
GCGGATATGTTTCCCCCAGGGCTTTTGGTTACTTTTGGCCCCAAAAGTAACGTAAAGAGTTTTAATGAAAAAGTGTGATATACTGTCACCATATGACTGGAGGGAAAACAAAAAAGAAATCAACCAACAAACGAATACCAAAAAACCGCGCCTGGGTCGTGTCTGTTAACATGGGCTATGGCCATCAGCGAGCAGTGGCGCCATTTGGACACATCGCCCAAGGTGGTGATGTGGTGACTGCTAACGACTACGCTGGTATCCCAGAATCTGATCAGAAGATGTGGGAGCAGTCACGACAGTTTTATGAAATGATCTCTCGAGCCAAGCAGTTACCCCTGATTGGTGAACAGCTATTTGATTGGTACGATAAAGCTTTTCAACAGATTGCTCCTTTTTATCCCAAACGCGACCTATCTAAGCCAACCATTCAACTACGGCAAATGTATCGACTGATGGATAATGGTTGGGGTAAGCATTTAATTGATAAACTCAATCGGCAACAATCCGGCACCCCCCTGCTGACCAGTTTTTTCGTGACGGCTTTTTTCGCTGAGCAACATGACTACCAGGGTGACATCTACTGTTTAGCTACCGACACCGATATTAGTCGTGTCTGGGCGCCGCTCAACCCCCACGCCACTCGCATCAAATACTTGGCTCCCACTCGCCGGGCTAAGGAACGACTGGAACTCTACGGTATTCCTGCTGACCAGGTTATTTTAACTGGTTTTCCTTTGCCGGTTGATAACATTGGTGGAGCGGACCTGACAGTTATCAAGGAGGACTTATGGCAGCGCGTCCATCACCTGGACCCACGTCACGCTTTTATTGATAAATACGAAGAGAGCTTGGAGCACTACTTGGGTACAGACCCGCACACCTGTGAGAATGGTAGCTGCCATGTGCGGATTATGTTCGCGGTTGGTGGGGCTGGTGCACAGCGGGAAATTGGCATCACCATTGCTCGCAGCCTCAAAGATATACTACGCCGTGGTGAGATGGAGCTGACGCTAGTAGCCGGTATTCGCCCTGAAGTACGTGATTACTTTACCAATCAACTGAAGCACTTGGGCCTCAGTAGTGTGATAGGCAAGCACGTGCATGTTCTCTATAAGCCTAAAAAAGCTGACTATTTTACAGCCTTCAACCAAGCCTTGCGCCGGACAGATATTCTCTGGACCAAACCGAGCGAGCTGGCATTTTTCACCGGCCTCGGTGTCCCAGTTATTATGGCCCCACCCATTGGCTCGCAAGAAGTATTTAATAAACGCTGGCTGCAGTCTATTGGCGGAGGTATCCCACAGCTTAACCCAAAATATGCCCACCAGTGGCTGCCGGATTGGCTGGATAGTGGCTGGCTGGCCGAAGCGGCCCTGGAAGGATTTCTCGACGCGCCTAAGTTTGGTACCTATAAAGTGGAAGCCCAGTTGTTTGGCAAAGAGTTTAAACAAGAAGGTCGCGTTGCCTTGCTGTAGTCAATCGTGATACAATACCAATTACAAAAGAGGGCCACGGTAGCCCTCTTTGTGTTTGCTCGAATGGAACTCTATTCAACTCGGAAGGGGAATACTGCCGCTAAGGCGTCCTGACCATCTGGCTCGACAACATACAGCCACAGTTCAAATTGACCGGTCCGACCGGGGTTTTTCATGGCCGCCCCGTCCAGCCCGGCTAATGACTGTTTCTGACTCTGATGAACATAAATATCTTGCTCTAGGTCAATGGTGCGCATGTAGTATTGCGCCTCAGCTGCCGCTGCAGTCAGCTGCCAGGTCAGAATTAACTGTTCATCACTGTCTACCGCTTCTTGTGATAAGCTAACACTGGTGAAGTATTGATCAGCCACTGCTTGGCGCGGCTTTTCTTGGCGAACGGTGTTAATGTCATTAGTTGGTGTCGGCGCCTGACTACTAAAGAACTGGTAACCCACTAAGCCCATACTGATGATCAGCAAGATGATGGCGGTAATGATCAGGACCTTCATGATTTTATCCATAGGGGAGTATAATTATCTAGTTACCCTTACAGTATAGCGAATTTTGTGGTAAAAAGGAAAAGCTGGACCACAATAATTACTATTTCACTTCTATGACCGCTGCACTACAACGCTCCCGCCAAACTATGCCGGCATTTGTTACACAAGCCTTGACCGAGGCTGGTGTTATGGCAGCTTACAAAGATCGGCCGCCGTACCAACGAAATGACTATCTTGGCTGGATTAACCGAGCCGTTCGACTTGAAACAAAGCAGAAGCGACTGAACCAGATGATTGATGAGTTACGGCGAGGAGATGTCTATATGAAGATGCAGTGGCGTCAACGCTAATCCGTCGATATAATGGATTCTTAAGCTAGCTATTTTTTATGGAAATTGAGAGAAAGTTTTTAGTCAAAAATATGCCAAACCTTTCGGGCAAAAAAAGCGTCCCCTATGAAAGGTACTACTTAACTATAAAAGCCGACGCAGAGGAAAGGGTGCAAAAAAAGGGTGACATCTACGAAAGAGAGAGTAAAATTATAAAGTCTAATTTGTCCAGAGAAACTAAAAGAGAGCAAATAACAAAAGACGAGTTTAATAGCTTAAAGGAGTTTGCGTCAAAAGCGATAATAAGAGAAAGTTATAGCCTTTCAATACAGCCAGATATAACAATTAAAATATATCACGGTGATTATGAAGGGCTCGTCAGAGCTGAAGTAGAGTTTGACACAGAAAAAACAGCTCGGCAGTTTAAACCCGCAGAGTGGATGGGAGAAGAAATAACCAACACTCTTTTAGCTAGAGATTCTGGATTGGCGCAGTTAACACGCAGTGAATTTAAAAGCTTACTTAGTTCATTTAGCAGTAATGGTAACTGAGTAACATTTTTACACCTCTATGCGATACTTTAGATTTGCCAAACTGGTTCGTGACAACATTCCCGCCAACATGGCGGAGAATAAGCAGACGCCTCATGGAGTGCAGGCTCTTGATGATCAAGCATATATCACCGAGCTGAGTAAAAAGGTAGTTGAAGAAGTCCAAGAGCTGGCAGCTACGACTGATCCCGTGGAGCGACAAAAAGAACTGGCGGATGTCCAGGAGGTGCTTGATTGTCTGAAAACGGCCCTGGACATGGATGAAACCACCGTGCGGCAGTACCAACAACAGAAGGTAGATAAAAATGGCGGTTTTGCTCAGCGGCTATACATAGAATATGTGGCGGTAGCTGACGATAGCCCCTGGTTACCATACTATCTCGATAACCCGGATAAATATCCGGAAATAACTCGTCCAGATGAACACTCTATTTGATACAAACGCCGCTGCTCAGGCGCCGCTAGCCGAACGGATGCGCCCCCAGGCGTTGGCCGATTTTGTCGGTCAGCAGGAGATTGTGGGGGAGGGCTCACTCCTGCGCTCAGCCCTGGAACGTGACCAAACACCATCAATGATCCTGTGGGGGCCACCCGGTTGTGGCAAAACCACCCTGGCTCGTATTATTGCCCAACAGACCAACTCGTTGTTTATCCAGTTATCAGCCGTCAATGCCGGCGTCAAAGAACTGCGTGATATTGTCAAAAAAGCCCAGGACGCTGCTGCGCTGCACAAGAAAAAGACTATTCTGTTTGTTGACGAAATCCACCGCTGGAGCAAGTCGCAGCAAGATTCACTCTTACCGCACATTGAGAACGGTACCATTATTCTGATTGGCGCTACCACAGAAAACCCCTCGTTTGAGGTCAATGCTGCGGTGCTGTCCCGCTGCCGAGTGTTTGTCCTCAACAAACTACCAGCCCAAGCAGTGGCTGAGCTAATTGCCCGGGCTCTTAAGGACCCTGACCACGGCTATGGTCAGCTTGATATTACCACGGACAAAGAAACCATCGGCTGGTTGGCACAAGTAGCTGATGGCGATGCTCGAGTAGCCTACAACGCCCTGGAGTTTGCTGTTACGGCTCAGCAGGGCAGTGATACTATTACTCTGACCAAAGATAATCTCAAAGAAGCCCTACAGAAATCACACCTCCAGTACGACAAAGATGGTGAGCAGCACTACAACATCATCTCAGCCCTGCATAAAAGCCTGCGCGGCTCTGATGCGGACGCTGGCCTGTACTGGCTGGGGCGGATGCTGGAAGCAGGGGAGGACCCGCTGTATGTAGCTCGACGGCTGGTGCGCTTTGCCAGTGAAGATATCGGCCTGGCGGACCCTCAAGCCCTCGTCCAAACCATGACCACCTACCAGGCCTGTCACGCTATCGGCATGCCGGAGTGTAATGTTATCTTGGCCCAAGCAGTGGTCTACCTAGCCAAAGCACCGAAGAGCAACGCTCTCTACAAAGCCTACGGCGCTGTCCAGCGTGACGTGGCAGAAACACACAACCAGCCGGTGCCACTACATCTCCGCAACGCGCCGACTGAACTGATGAAAGACATTGGCTATGGCAAGGGGTATAAGTACAACCCAGACCATGACTACCAAGGGGATATCCAGCAGTATTTACCAGACCAATTACGGGGGCGGAAATATTTTGAGGAATAGCTTACAAAATATCTTCTTTCTGCACCTCTTTCCATTGCCCACTGGCCAAGCCAGCTAATTGCAGTTTACCCTCCTTGATCCGCACCAATCGCTTAACTGTACAGTTGACTGCCCGGAACATTTGCCGCACCTGTCGCTTCTTACCCTCTTTGAGGGTGACCAGTGCCTGCTGCGGTTTCACTAGGGTAATGGTAGCTGGAGCGGTTTTATAGCCATCAATCATCACACCCGTGGCTAACTGCTGCTGAGCGGCCGCATCCAGAGTACCAACAAAATCAACCTGGTACTGCTTACCATGACCATGGCGTGGGTGAGTCAGCAGCTCCGTTACCTGGCCGTCATTGGTAAAAATCAACAAGCCTTCTGAGGGCTTATCCAGTCGGCCCACTGGCCACAGCTGCTGCCGGTAGTGGCGGGGTAGTAGGTCATAGACTGACTGCTCATTTTTAAATCGGGCCCGGGTGCTGGTGTAGCCGGCTGGTTTATGGAGGACCAGGTAAGTGTATTGCTGTGGGGCAGTGATGGTTTTACCACGGACAGTCACCGTGTCAGCCTGCGGGTCAACCTGCTGACCAATAGTAGCTACTTGACCATTCACCATCACTTTTCCCGCACTAATCAGCTCTTCGGCTTTCCGCCGAGAGGCCACACCTGCTTGGGAGAGCAATTTTTGTAATCGCATCTCTGTCATGAGCCTATTGTGGCTGATTATACCTATATTGACAAGAACCACTAGCATATCTTAGGATAGAACAATGGCGAGGGTTGTTCGGCACAACCGTCCATAAGGGTTTCATGCAACCGGGTGCGAAGTTTTAATTTCCAAGGGGAACTTCGTATCCACACACCGCTGAGCAGCCCTCGCCGTTGTTCTTTACTGTCACGACTAACGACAGGGTGCCCGCCAGGCATATCGTCAAACCCCGCGATCGTATGTCGGCCACGGTCGATGTACACCTGGCGGTGCCACCCCGACCATCACACCATCACCAGGAAGTCTCTCATCGACTTCCTGCTCATTGAGCAAGCCCTCTGTCGCCAACGGAGGGTTCTTTTTTATCTTACAATTTGGTTGGTATTGACTATATAATTATTGTCTGATAAAGTCGTTAGATGTGGCCGGTGCGGTGTCGGACAGTAGCCCTCTCGGGAATCAGAGGTAGTCACTACGATCATCTGCCTAGCACATAGATTTGTACGTCGTCGCATAACGAGTACGAAAAGGACTAAGCTAGCCTCTGAGGCCGTCCGGCACCCACCGCGCCCATTTTCGCTCTTTCATCATCAAATCGTCGCCGTAGTAACTCGCGCTCCTTCCTCCGCTATAGTTGTGTTGTACACGAGCTACGGTGACGAAACGAACCCCTTCCTTGTGGAGGGGTTTTCTCTTTATTGTACTATCTTGCTTGTAGCGGGATTGTAGGATACACTACAGGCAGTTCATTGCTGCGTTCTTTGTATGGCACTCAAAAAGCACAACCATAGTTTGTCACCATGCTGTTTTTTCAGCCCCCCCTCAAGGCGCGTTGCTCTTAAACCCTGCTGCAGTATAACGTTCCCCAAGGCGTTGCAGCGACATAACTGGAAAAACCGTGACACACACCAAAGCTGTGGTTGTGTGGCCCCCTGCCTTTGGCCTAAGGCGGGGGGTCTTTTAATAATCAACCCTTGCCGTAGAATAGTTTTTACGGTAGGCTAGAGGTACAATTCAGTCATTCGGGCCGACGCGGGTATGCGCATGAAATACCGGTGTCGTTTCGGCTTGTCATATGAGTCAATTCAACCTCCAATCACCCTACAAACCAACCGGTGACCAACCAGCTGCTATCAAACAGCTAGCTAGTGGCGCGGACAAACACCGCCAGCAAACCCTGCTGGGGGTGACTGGTTCTGGTAAAACCTTCACTATGGCCAATCTGATCACTCAGGTTAATCGGCCAACCTTGATTTTGTCGCACAACAAAACCTTAGCCGCCCAGCTGTACAACGAATTCAAAGAATACTTCCCAGACAACAAGGTCTGTTATTTTATTTCGTACTACGACTACTACCAGCCAGAAAGCTACCTGCCGCAGACAGACACCTATATTGAAAAAGACACCCAGATTAACGATAAAATTGAGCAGCTCAGATTAGAAGCTACTGCTAATCTATTGACCCGTGACGATGTCATTATTATCTCATCAGTCTCCTGTATCTACGGCTTGGGTAAGCCAGATAACTACCTCCGCGGCGCCCTAGAGCTAACAGTCGGTATGCAAATGGACCCCCAGCAGTTGTCTGCCCAGCTAGTGGAAATGCTGTACGAGCCAGCTGATGCTGACCTTAGCGCTGGTCGCTTTCGGTTGCGTGGTGATGTACTGGAAGTAATTGAAGGGGCTGGCACCAGTGTTACCCGGGTCAGCTTTGATGATGATCGCTTGGCTGCTATTGATGAGTTACACCCAGTCACCTTTGCTCGTACCACCAGCCTACAAAAACATATCCTCTTCCCAGCTCGTCACTTTGTCACCACTGAGCCGGACCGCAAACGAGCCATCAAGAGTATTCGGGCTGAGCTGAAAGAACATTTACCAACACTAGGTGATATTGAAGCCTACCGCCTGGAAAAACGGACCAACTATGACCTGGAAATGATGGAGCAAATTGGCACCTGTAAGGGGATTGAGAACTACTCGCGTCACTTTGACCAGCGACAGGCAGGGGAGCCACCGTACACGCTGCTTGATTACTTTGCCGCTAAAGGTGACTGGCTGTTTTTGATTGATGAAAGTCATGTGACCCTGCCCCAGGTCCGTGGTATGCACCAGGGTGACCGGGCCCGCAAGAAAAACCTGATCGAGCACGGTTTCCGTCTGCCATCCGCTTACGACAACCGCCCTCTGACGTTTGGTGAGTTTGAAAAATACCTCAAAAAAGTCGTTTACGTCTCAGCCACACCGGGGGAGTATGAAGTCCGTCACTCCGGTCAGATCGCTGAACAAATTATTCGGCCTACCGGTTTGGTTGATCCACCTATTACCATTAAGCCAGCTGAAGGTCAGATTATTGATGTGGAGAAGGAAATCGCTCAAACGGTTGCCGCTGGCTACCGGGTGCTGGTAACTACATTGACCAAACGCTTGGCCGAAGATTTAACCAGTTACTTAGTCGAGCAGGGAGTTAAGGCCCAGTACCTGCACAGTGAAATTGACACTCTAGAGCGGACTAAGATCATTCACAATCTACGGCTGGGTAAGTTTGATGTCCTGGTTGGTATTAACCTGTTGCGAGAAGGATTAGATCTACCTGAGGTAGCCTTAGTAGCTATTTTGGATGCGGACAAGGAAGGTTTCTTGCGTAACGAACGCAGTTTGATTCAGACCATTGGCCGGGCGGCTCGTAATGTTGACGGCCGAGTTATCATGTATGCAGACACCATCACCGGTTCAATGGAGCGAGCTCTGGAGGAAACGGATCGTCGCCGCGATAAACAGCTGGCCTACAATACCAAGCACGGCATCACTCCACAGAGTATTATCAAGGCGGTCCAAGAACGAGAGGAAGACGCTTTGCTGCCAGCCTTAAACAACAAAGACCTGCCACTAAAAGAGCTACTGGTTGAGCTGGAGTTGGCTATGCAAGCTGCGGCTGAGTCACTAAACTTTGAACAGGCTATAGAATTACGAGAAAAAATTAAATCTGTAAAGCAACAACTGGCCAAATAGTATGTCCCAAGACCATATCCAAGTCCGCGGTGCGCGCGAACATAACCTCAAAGACATTGACGTTGATTTACCTATTAACAAGCTAGTGGTCATTACCGGTTTGTCCGGTTCGGGTAAGTCTACCTTGGCCTTTGACACCATTTACGCCGAAGGGCAGCGTCGCTATGTCGAAAGCCTATCGAGCTACGCCCGGCAATTCTTGGGTATTATGGGTAAGCCGGATCTGGACAGCATTAAGGGTTTGAGTCCAGCTATTTCGATTGAACAAAAGAGTATTTCTCATAACCCTCGCTCAACTGTCGGCACCATCACTGAAATTCATGATTACCTGCGGCTGCTGTACGCCCGTATTGGTGTGCCGCACTGTCCACTGTGTGGCAAAGAAATCACTTCACAAGACGCTGAGAGCATCACTAAGTCGTTACTTAAAATCGCTGACGGTAAAAAAATTCAAATCCTGGCACCTATTATCCGCGGTAAGAAGGGGACATATGAACAGCTCTTCATCGACCTTAACAAGCAAGGCTACAGCACGGTGCGGATTGATGGCACGATTGGTGAAGTAGCTGATTACTTTGGTAGTGACCAGAAGAAGAAATTATCCCGCTACGCCGCTCATACTATCGAAGTGGTGGTGGCCAATACCACCGTCAAAAGCAGTAGTAAGTCACGACTACAGCAGGCCGTAGAAACTGCTATGAGCTTGACTGACGGCGTGATCGTGGCAGTTATCCCTAAAACAGCGTCTAGTCAGACTGCTGGTAGAAAATCGCAACCAGAGGAAAAAACTTTTTCCAAGCACTTAGCTTGTCCGGACTGCGATATCTCACTACCAGAGCTACAACCGCGGCTGTTTTCATTTAACTCGCCCTTTGGCGCCTGCAGCGTCTGTCATGGTTTGGGCGTCATTCAGAAGTTTGACCCGGACCTGATTATCCCGGACCGTGACGTTACGTTGTACGATGGTGCTATCAAGCCACAGGGCTTTGGGGCACACGGTTTCTTCCTGCAAATGCTGCAGAAGTTGGGAGCTAAGTATAATTTTTCTATTGACCAGCCGGTTAGCGAGTTATCTAAAGAAGCCATGGATATTATTCTCCACGGTACTGATGAATCAATGGATTGGCGGATTGACTCGACCACCACTGACAGTTACTGGGAGTGGAGTGGTAAATGGGAGGGTGTAATCCCGCGGATGGAGCGGTTGTATAAGCAAACTGATTCAGATAGTCGGCGGCGAGAGATGGAACGCTACATGATTGAACAGCCCTGTGGTGCCTGTGATGGCGCCCGGCTGCGGCCGGAGGCCTTGGCAGTGACTATCAATGACCATCACATTGACCAGATCAACCAGCTGGCTATTGGTACGGCCCAAGAATGGCTAGACGCTTTGAAATTGAAAAAAAGCCAACAGGAAATTGCTGGCCAGATTCTCAAAGAGCTGCACAGTCGCTTAGGTTTTTTGATTGACGTTGGATTGGACTACCTAACACTGGCTCGTAAAGGCGGTAGTTTGTCCGGTGGAGAAGCGCAACGTATCCGTCTGGCTACCCAGGTAGGCTCAGAACTGCGGGGAGTGATGTATGTGCTGGATGAACCATCGATTGGTTTGCACCAGCGTGACAATCAACGCCTGATCCAAACACTGACCGGTATGCGCGACCTCGGTAACACGGTTATCGTGGTGGAACATGACGAAGAGACTATTCACACCGCGGACCATGTGATTGATATTGGTCCTGGCGCTGGTCGCCACGGTGGGGAAGTGGTGGCACAGGGCACGCCCAAGCAGGTCATGCAGAGCAAGAAATCGCTGACTGGACAGTATTTGTCTGGCAAAAAGCAGATCGTGGTGCCAAAAAAGCGCCGACCGGCTCGCGGTACCGTCACCTTACATGGCGCATCTGAGAACAATTTAAAAAGCATTACCGTTGATTTCCCCGTTGAAGTACTGTGCTGTGTCACCGGCGTGTCTGGTTCTGGTAAATCAACGCTGGTATCTGACACCCTCTACCCGGCGCTGGCCAAAAAACTGCATCGCAGCAAGCTGCGCCCCGGTCAGCATAAAAAGCTGGAAAATTACGGCTACTTTGACAAGGTGATCATCATCGACCAGACACCCATTGGCCGGACGCCACGCAGTAACCCCGCTACCTATATTGGCGTCTTTACCTACATCCGTGACCTATTCGCGCAAACTAAGGAAGCAAAAATCCGCGGCTACAAGCCGGGCCGCTTCAGTTTTAACGTCCAAGGCGGCCGCTGTGAGAACTGTCAGGGGGATGGGGTGATTAAAATTGAGATGCACTTTTTGCCCGACGTCTATGTCGAATGTGAACAATGTAAAGGAAAGCGCTATAATGAAGAAACCCTAGAGGTGCAGTACAATCACAAAACCATTGCTGACGTCCTTAGCATGACCGTAGAAGAGGCGGCTGCCTTCTTCAAACACATCCCACGGATCGAAAAGAAACTGCAGACGCTGCTGGATGTTGGCCTAGGGTATATCCAGCTCGGTCAAGCCGCCACCACCTTGTCTGGCGGTGAGGCCCAGCGAATTAAGCTAACCGCCGAGCTATCACGGCGTGATACTGGCCGAACCTTGTATATTCTGGATGAACCGACCACCGGCCTACACTTTGCGGATATCGAAAAACTGCTCGGGGTACTCAACCGACTAGTTGATAAGGGTAACACCGTCACTGTTATCGAACATAACCTCGATGTGATTAAATCTGCTGACTACCTGATTGACCTAGGACCCGAAGGGGGAGATAAGGGTGGTACGGTTGTGGCTACGGGCACGCCAGAAGCGGTGGCTAAGGTCAGCGATAGTCACACCGGGCAATTCCTTAAAAAGATCTTACCTAAAAAATAATTCAGGCCTATGTCTCTACCCACCCTCTTTCATTCACGCCGTAGTATCTGGCCCAGCTTTCTCATTATCCCGCTGGCCGTCTTCGTCTTCAGCCTTATCGGCAGCGTGGCTACAGAATTTGGCATGCCCTGGTACAACAGCCTGGCGTTGCCTAGCTGGACGCCGCCAGGAATGGTTATCGGCTTAGCTTGGACAATTATTTACGCTCTGACAGCGGTCAGTATTTGGATAACGTGGAACCTGGTACCGCACCGCCGGCCCTTCTGGACCATCATGACACTGTTCGTCATTAATGGATTTCTTAACATTGGCTGGAGCATACTCTTCTTTGGCTTTCATTTGATCGCCATCGCCTTGATTGAGATGGTTCTGCTCGAGGTGACTGTTATTGCCTTGATTGCCCTGTTGTGGAATCGTAGTCGCACCGCAGCAGTCTTACTGATCCCGTACGGCCTGTGGGTGGCCTTTGCTACCATCCTGACTATAGCGGTTTGGTCGCTCAACTAGGCTAATGGCCTTTGCTATTGCCAATCTGTCCATTCCCACCAGTGCCGGCTGCTATATCATGAAAAACAGCGCCGGGCAGATTTTGTATATTGGCAAAGCCAAAAACCTGCGTAAACGAGTGAAGAGTTACTGGCAAAAAAAGCACGACGACTACAAAACTCAGCAGCTCGTCAGTCACGTAGCGGATATCGAATTTATTGTTACCCGCAATGAGGTGGAAGCCTTGATTTTAGAAGCTCGACTGATCAAGCAACACAAGCCGCCCTACAATATTGATTTAAAAGAAAACCAGCCCTACGCTTACATTAAAATCACCGATGAAGAGTATCCGCGGTTGCTGCTGACTCGCCAGATTACCACTGACGGCACCTATTTTGGCCCCTACGTCTCTGGCCAGGGCAGAAAGGCCTTACTACTGACCACCGCCCGTTTATTTGGCTTGCGGACCAATAAAATCACCTCACGCGGTAGTCGTGAATTGTACCGACTACTGAGCGATATTCGCACCAAACAGCTCCAAGATGTTGACCAGGGCGAGTACCTGGAAAATGTCCGCCTAGCTAAACTATTCCTCAATGGTCGCCAAGATAAGCTGGCTGACATTTTTAAACAGCGGATGGAACAGGCAGCCAGCCGCCAAGAATTTGAACTAGCCAAGCTCTACCGTGACCAGTTATCCGCCCTAGAGACCGTCCAGCAGTCACAGGTGATTGCGCTGCCCAAACGATACGATCAAGATGTGATTAACTACGCCATTATCAATGACGAGCTGACCATCCAAGTCTTTCATGTCATGCGCGGCATCGTCACTGCTCGCAATACCTACTACTTTAAACAGTGGTCAGAAGGCGAAACTCAAGCGCTATCTGACTTTGTCCAACAGTACTACTTGACCCACACCGTACCGCAAGAGATTATCGTGCCGGTGACGCTACCTGACCAACAACTCTTAGAAGATTATTTACAACAAGAGCGTGGTAAAAAGGTGAGCATCACGGTGCCGCAGCGCGGGGACAAGAAAGACCTACTAACACTGGTTCGTAAAAATATCGTTAGCCAGGCTGACGGCAGTCCTGTGAACCAACTACAGGCGCTGCTGCATTTGGACCGACCACCGGTGGAGATTGATGGCTTTGATATTTCCAACATTCACGGTACCAACGCGGTAGGCTCCTGCGTGCGCTTTAGCCATGGTCAACCCAATAAAAACTACTACCGCCGTTTCAAGATAAAAACGGTCGAGGGAATTGATGACTTTGCCATGATGCAGGAAGTAGTACGACGACGCTATCGAGCCAGTCGGGCCGACAGTGACGCTGACCGCTGGGGCTACCCAGATCTGATCTTGATTGATGGTGGTAAGGGCCAGCTCAACAGTGCTCGTAAAGCCCTGGCAGCAGAAGGTATCGACGTGCCAATTATCTCATTAGCCAAGCGTCAAGAAGAGGTTTTTCTGCCCGGTCGGCAAAAATCAATCATGCTACCTCGTCGCTCGCCAGCCCTCAAGCTGCTCCAGCAGGTGCGTGACGAATCTCATCGTTTTGCGGTCAGTTATCACACTAAACTGCGGCGGCGGACTTCGGGCCGTCCAACGGCTTGAAAAATAGCCATTTTTTCGGTAGGCTAGAGCTGTATGCAACTGTTTTCCAAGCCCAAAATTGAACTGAAAGACGCCATTTCTTGGCTGCTGAAGTTTATCCTCTTTGGTATTTTTGTGACAGAAGCTTGGGCCGGGGATTGGCTACTGGCGGTTGGCGCCCTAGCAGCGGTGATGGTCTCTTTGTTACCGGCTATTGTTTTCCGCAACTACAAGATGCACCTACCGTGGGGGATCGACTTTGCCGTCACTGGCATGCTACTGATTCACTTTATCGGCCTACTCTATAATTGGTATCACACACCAGAGCTATGGTGGTGGGACTTGTTCACTCATTTCCTCGGCACCGCCGTTATCGCCACTATTGCCTTCTACATCACCTTTACCTTGGACTTCACTGGTAAGCTTAAACTGACGCTGCCGTTTATTGTCATCTCTACCATCACCACCGCTATGGCTATTGGTGCTCTGTGGGAAGTAGCAGAATACTATTTTGATATTGCTTTTGGCACGCTATCGCAACCAGGCATTGAAGATGCCGTCCAAGACTTACTGTTTGATCTATTCGGCGCTATCGTGGTGGCCGGACTCGGTACGTGGTATGCTCACCGCTACCGCTTAAAACACAAACGACATGGGCTTACGTAACGATCGCCAGCACGCCCGCTACCGCTTCTATGAAATGCTACCCGGTGGCTTGGTCTGGCTGACGTTTATCCTAGCAACTATCCTGTCCTTCATTAAACCACTGTGGGTCATTTATTTTATTATTGTCTTCAGTCTCTACTGGGTCTTCCGGGTCAGTTATTTTATCATTTACGTCTTCTTGGCCCACAGTCGCTACCGGAAAGCGCGGCAGACCGACTGGCAGGTCAAGGTGGAGGAGCAGGCCGATTGGCAACGTATCCGGCACTTGGTTTTCCTACCAACCTACAACGAATCACTGGAAGTGCTGCGTGAAACATTTACCAGCTTAGCCAAAACCAAATACCCACTAGACAAGTTTATCATCGTCCTGGCCGGTGAAGAGCGGGTGGGGCGGGAAGTCTTTTTAGCAAAAGCTGAGACTATCAAGCAAGAATTTGGTCATTTATTTGACCGGATGATTATCACTGTCCATCCACCAGACTTGCCTGATGAAATCCCCGGTAAGGGATCAAACTTGCACTATGCCGGTCATCAAGTCAAAAAAATAATTGACCAGGAATTACATATTCCTTACGAAGATATCATCGTCTCGTCATTTGATATCGACACCCAGGCCCACCCCCAGTATTTTTCTTGCCTGACTTATAATTTTTTGACCCATCCAAACCCCTTGCGGACCAGCTACCAGCCAGTGGCCCTGTATGACAACAACATGTGGGAGTCTGGCGCCGCTCTACGCGTAGCCGCTTTTGGTACCACCTTTTGGTTGATGACTGAGCTGATGCGACCTGAACGACTGTTTACTTTTTCTTCCCACTCCATGAGTTGGCAGATGCTGGTCGATGTCGACTTTTGGCAGAAAGATATCGTCACCGAAGATTCGCGCATCTTTCTCCAAGGCTTCTTACGCTACCACGGGGACTACACCGTCACGCCAATCTTCTTGCCCGTGTCAATGAACACTGTCTCGGCCGGCCAGTGGTGGCAGAGTCTCAAGGCGCTGTATAAGCAGCAACGGCGCTGGGCCTGGGGCGTGGAACATTTCCCATATTTACTAGGGAACTTCCGCCAAAACAAAAAAAGTGATCAACCAAAAATTTCTTTCTGGAAACGCTTCCGTTACCTGTTTAACCAGACCGAGGGTATGTACTCCTGGGCCACGGTACCAATTATGCTGTTCTTCTTTGGTCGCCTACCACTGTACACGGTCACTGGCGTAGACCGGGCTACAGTCATTGCCCAGAACGCGCCATTTATCCTGGAGCGGTTGATGCAACTAGCCATGGCCGGTATCTTTGTCTCTGCCTTTGTGGCCCTGCTGATGCTGCCACCACGGCCAAAACACATCGGCCGCGGCACCTGGTTGATTATGATTCTGCAGTGGGCGCTGCTGCCTATTACCTTTGTGGTCTTTGGCTCCATTCCGGCCATTGATGCTCAAACCCGTCTGCTACTGGGTGGCAAGTACCGGCTTGGCTTCTGGGTCAGTCCAAAAACCAACCAACCAGTCAGCTAGCCTATGCGTGTCTCTGTCAACATTGTCACCTTTAACTCCCTAGAGTACATCGACGACTGCCTCAAGTCGTTGTTTGACCAAACGTTTACTGATTTCCGCATCCTTGTAGTTGATAACGCCTCTGATGATGGCACGGTTCAGCACATTCGTCAGCACTATCCTACCGTGACCGTGCTGCAAAATTTTCAGAACCTCGGCTTTGCTAAAGCGCATAACCAAGCTATTAAATTTTGGGATAGCGACTACGTACTAGTGATGAACCCCGATGTAGCGCTTGAGCCCAACTGTTTGCATCGACTGGTCACAGCCGCTGAGCAGCTGCCAAACTACGGCAGTTTCTGTGGCAAGACACTGCGGTGGAATCGCCGCGATGCTGACCAAGGTATTCGTACTCCTGACAGTATTGACTCTACTGCCATTAGCATTGGCAGCGGCTGGCGGTTTTATGACCAGGGGGCAGGGGAGGAGGACCGCGGTCAATTTGAACAGTCGCAAGATGTCTTTGGCTGCTCTGGTCACTTAGCACTGTACCGTCGTCAGGCGTTGGAGGCAGTGGCGCTGCCGATCAGTAAGCGTAATCAGCAAGTGGAATACTTTGACGAGCTCTTTTTCATGTACAAGGAAGACATTGACCTGGCCTGGCGCTTACAGTGGGCTAGCTGGCCAGCGCGCTACATTCCCCAGGCTGAGGCCAAGCATATTCGCAGCGGCTTTGGTCACGCTACTGGTGATAAAAAGATGCGCCAAGCGATTGCTGACAGACGACGTAAATCTCAGTTTATTAATGGTCATTCCTACACCAATCATGCCCTGATATTACGTAAAAACTTAACCTGGGGGCAACGACTACAGACACTACCAGCCACGCTGTGGTATGAGATAAAAAAACTGGGCTGGATTATCTTGTTTGAACAAAAAACTCTAGCTGCTATTGGCAAGACGCTGCGTTTGTGGAACAAGGCGGGCTGGAAGCATCGGCAGATTATGCAGCGCCGCACAGCCACCAGCGCTGACATTATGCGCTGGTACAATCGACAGTAACTATGGATCTATCAATCATCATCCTCAACTATAAGTCGCAGGGCCTATTAAAACAGTGTCTGCGACACATCGATCGACTGACTATTGAGTCCGAGTTTGAGGTGATTGTCGTTGATAATGCCTCTGATGATGGTACCGGTCAAATGCTGGCTAATCAGTTTCCGTCTGTCCGCTTTATTCAATCTGACACTAACCTGGGCTACGGTGGGGGAATGAATCTCGGATTGAAGCGAGCTACCGGTCGCTACCAACTGATCCTCAACCCGGATATTGCCATCTTGACTAACGAACTGGAAGCCATGATGCGCTACATGGACGAACACCAAGATATTGGCATCCTCGGCCCTAAGTTGATTAACCCGGACAGCTCACTACAGTACACCTGTTACCGGTTTCCCAGCTTTTTGATGCCCATCTACCGCCGAACTGTCCTCGGTAAGATTCCGTGGATTAAACGCAAAGTTGAAGACTACCTAATGACCTGGTGGGACCACAAAACGCCACGGGACGTTGACTGGTTACTGGGTGGCTGTCTGCTCTGTCGCAAAAGCGTCCTAGACACTATTAGCCTGTTCGATGACCGCTTCTTCATGTATTTTGAAGATGTTGATTTGGCCCGTCGTTGCTGGCAGGCTGGTTACCGCGTGGTATACTTCCCATTTGCAGAAATCGTTCACTACCACCAGCGCAGCTCAGCTGAGCGCGGCTGGGTCAGCAGTCTGTTTAGTCGTATTACCCGTGAACACATTAAAAGCTGGCTGAAGTATTTTATGAAATACGCCGGCACGACATATCCATCGCGTCCCCATGACCAGCAATCATAACACAACCAGTTGGATCGGCGTTGCCGTCCTGGCCGGAGTAGTGCTGATCGGCATTGCCACGGTGCTGTGGTGGCCGCGTGATGATCAATCACGATTAACTAATCCGCTACAGCCACGACCACAACAGTCTCAGCTAACCATTAGCGCTGCTGAACCGGCTCGCAGTACCAGTCTGCTGACGTTAGCGCCAGCCCTGACTGGTTTTTCTGAACCACGGACATACCTGTTGATTTTCCAAAATAATGACGAACTCCGACCAACTGGTGGTTTTATCGGCGTCTACGGACTGATTACCCTCAAAGATGGTAAGGTGACTGAGTGGTTCACGGCCGACTCGTACGCGCTCGATCAACCAGCTGAAGCCTACCTGGACGTGCCGGCGCCGGCGCCATTGGCTGAGTATGTCAATCCGTACTGGTTTTTCCGTGACGCTAACTGGTCACCAGACTTTCCCACGGCCGCCGAACAGCTACTGTGGTTTTACCAACAGGAGCGGGGAGCGGGCCAGCCCACCGGGGTGATTGCCTTTGACCCGACCGTCATTGAACGGATTGTTGATGTGACCGGACCATTGACCGTCTTTGATCAGACACTAGACGGTAGCAACCTGTCAGATATTTTGCAGTATGAGGTAGAGCAGGGTTACTACGAACGCGGTATTTCCCGGACAGAGCGAAAGGCGGTGATAGCTGAGCTGGGTAGTCAACTGTTGGGGCGATTACAGAATTTATCAATTAGCGAAACGCTACAGGTAGTGCGCACACTGGAGGACATGTTGGCTCAGAAACACATCCTAGTCTATGACCGTGATGAAGTAGTTCAAAACGCCTACAGCCGAGCTGATTGGGATGGTCGAGTCCAACAACATGATAGTGATTTTTTGGTGGTGGTAGAGGCTAACATGACTGCCTTGAAAACCGACCGGGTGGTTGATAAGGACATCCGTTACCAAGTACGGTGGGATGGTGACCAAGCCATTGCTATTGTCACTATTGGCTATGAACACACCGCCCCACACGACTACCGCACCAGCCGTCTGCGCAGCTATGTCCGACTATATGTACCGCAGGGCAGTCAACTACGCAATGTCTGGGGTGCTAAGCCCAACGATCGTGATCCAGGTGCCACCACGCCACTACCACCAGATATCATCGATGAGTTTGGTAAAACCAGCTTCGGTGTCTTTACCACTGTGGAGGTATTACAAAAACACCGTCTGCTGTTTGAGTATGTCTTGCCAGAATACGTTGCGGATCAACTGCGTGATGGCAGTTACGAGCTACTGGTCCAGAAGCAACCGGGCACTATTGGACACGATCTGCTGATTGAAGTACCATTACCGGACGGTCAGTTGGGTAGCATTGAAACGACACTGACCACTGATCTAACCGCTACTATTGAATAATTTTGTCATGTTTTTGATTAAAAAAATCGGTATTGACCTGGGTACTACTAACGTCCTGGTGCATATCCCAAAAAAGGGCATTGTAATTAATGAGCCATCAGTGGTGGCTATTTCTCGTTTGGATAAAAAAATCTTGGCTGTCGGTAAAGAAGCCAAGGAAATGCTGGGCCGCACACCAGACACTATCATTGCCCGCCGGCCACTGAAGGATGGGGTGATTGCCGACTACCGGACGACTGAGGCGATGCTGCGGTATTTTATTAACAAAGCCTTGGGCGGCGTTCATCTGTTCCGACCAGAAGTAATGGTGGCTGTGCCAGCCGGAGTCACCTCAACCGAGAAGCGGGCCGTTATTGACGCTACCATTGCTGCTGGGGCGCGAGCTGCCTATATTATCAAAGAGCCCATCGTGGCTGCTATTGGTGCTAACATCCCGATTGGCTCTGCTTCTGGGCACATGATTATCGACATTGGTGGTGGTACTTCAGAAATGGCTATCATCTCACTGGGTGGCATTGTCACCGCTACTTCAGTCCGGATTGGTGGTAATAAGTTTGACAGCGCTATTGCTGAGCATATCCGTAAAAAATACGGCCTGGCTATTGGTGAGCGCAGTGCCGAGGAAATTAAGATTGAAATTGGTTCAGCTCTGTACATGGATGACCGCTTACAGATGGAAATCCGCGGTCGTGACATGGTGTCTGGTTTACCAAAGACCATTACCGTCAGCTCAGATGATGTGACGGACGCTATTCAGACCGAACTGGAGGGGATAGTGGTAGCTATCAAGGAAGTGCTGCACAACACCCCTCCGGAACTAGCGGCTGATGTGATTGATAAAGGTATCATCCTCAGTGGTGGCTCCAGCCAGCTACGCAATATTGACCAACTCGTCTCCCGCGCCACCGGCGTAGCCGCCTATGTGGCAGATGACCCACTGCTGTGTGTAGCTAAGGGCACGGGCATTGCCCTGGAGAACCTAGAGAGCTACAAGCGCAGTATTTTGGCCACACGATAAATGCTCTAAAACGAAAACCCCACCCTTTCGGGTGGGGTGGGTAGATGTGTTATGGCGCGATGCGCTTCAGGATCTTCAGAAAGCTGACCCCGAGCACACTGCCAATCAAGAGGACAAACGGGACTTGCATCAGGAATGTCCTTGAGTCCAGGTTTTTTTCGGCATATGGTAGCCACACACCAATGATGCCGCCGAATATGACGACAAAAAAAGTAGCGACCAAACACAGCACCAAAGCTTTCCGAGCCAACATATGCATCTTGCTTCTCCTTAAAATGGGCGCCCACCCTTCGTCCGTCTACTCCGCCTTTGGCGGATTCAACGAGACTAGGGTGGGGAATTGGTTTATTGTGGAAATTAGCGACGGCGTGGTTCGCCGGTCAATACGTCACCTGTCGGGGTCCGCGGCCAAGGTGGGGATGAGTTTTTATGGGCACGTCGCTGACGCTCCCACAACCAGGCCTGAACATTACGATAGCCATCACGGAAAACCATGTCCCAAGCCATCAGCATGACGAATACCCCAACGCCAACAAATGTCGGCAGGTTAACCACCGGACCTGGGTGTTTTGGGGCGACGACGGCAATCGAGACCATTGTTAGCACCATACCTGTAACAGCCACGGCACTACCAACAATCGCCAGTCGCGCCTCGCGCTTTTGACCGAGCCACCATTTCAGCACACCCTGCATGACAAATCCTCCTCTGACAGAGTTGAGTGTTAAATTCTCAAGGAACAGCCAAATAATACCATATTTCAATATTTTGTCAATAGCACAGTAGCTCAGCGGTGTGGTATTTCATTAGTATATTTGCTATAATTTCCCCATGAAAGAACCTAATTTTAAACAAAATTGGGGCATTATTGGTCACCAAGCGGTGGTTTCTATACTGTCTAAAGCCGTGGATAACCACCACCTCCATCATGCCTACCTATTTGTCGGTCCACGTGGGGTCGGTAAGCGGGCGGTGGCACAGCGATTTGCCCAGACCCTGCTCGGTCAACCCCTAACTGCTGAGCCACCAGTCCACCCGGATTACTACACGATCGACACAGACGCTAGCGGTCAGCCCCTGACCAGTATTGGTGTGGACGATATCCGCTCTCTCCACAATCACCTAGCTAAGAGTCCGCTGGTGGCTGACTACCAAGTAGCCCTCATTCCACAGGCCGAACGATTGACGCCAGCAGCCAGTAACGCCTTACTGAAACTACTAGAAGAGCCGCATGGTAAAACTATTATCTTGCTGACTGTCAGCGACAGTCGTTTCTTTTTAGACACCTTGCGCTCCCGCTGCCAACAGCTGCACTGCCAGTTAGTGCCCCAGCCAGCCATCTACCAAGGGCTGGTGGAGCGGGGAGTAGACCGCACACCGGCCCAGACCATGGCGGCAGCGGCTGCTGGTACTCCCGGTCGCGCTGTCAATCTAGCGGCCACCAGCCAAGCCCTGGCTGACTATCAACAGACTGCCGCCGAGACATACCAACTACTGACCGGTGAGACTGGTCGAGCCCTGACCGCCATCCACCAGCTAATCAAGAGTGCGGAAAACACCCAGCAGGCTCGCCAACGAGGGCAGGCACTGATCGACCAGTCAGCAGCTATTATTCGCGATGTCCTCTTAGTCCAACAGCGTCATGAGGCAGCTGTGCAGTTTCCTTGGTTGCTGGAAAAGCTAAAAGTCAGTACACTACAGACACAATCACCGCAGCGTTTGGCTACTTTACTGGCCAGTACTGAGGCCACCAAACGACTGTTGCAACAAAATGTCAGCCCTCAATTAGCTCTTGAATCATTCTTTTTGCAAATACACCTATGATACGCTCTCACCGCGGTCTGGTTATGACCGTTGCCCTAGTGGCTATTGGCATCCTCGCCAGTGGCTGTTCAATTAGTTTTAGTACTGATGCTGAAGTAGCTGATGGTGGCGTTTACCGCTCTGCTGATCGGGGCGTCACTTGGGAAGCCATTAACACTATCCCTAGCAGCACCGGCACGCCAACCCTGATTAACGACGTCAATATCCGCACGGTGGTGATTGACCCGCAAGACCATCAGACAGTCTACGCCTTAACAGCTGATCGGGGAGTGCTGTACTCTTACACCTCTGGCAACCAGTGGCTGACACCGCCACGACAACCACAGGAGATGCGGGCTACCGTGGCGCTGGTGGTGGACCCACAAGCCGAGTGTACTATCTATACCGCCGCCCTGACTCGTATCTTTAAAACAACTAACTGTGGTCGTGACTGGGTAGAGGTGTACCGCGGCAGCCGTGGCTCTGATGCGGTGCGCTCACTAGCTATCGACTGGTTTGCTCCCACCATCCTCTACGCCGGTACTAGTGAAGGTAACTTCCTCAAGAGTAGTGACGCCGGCACCAGCTGGCAGCAGATTGGTCGAGTACCAAATGCTTCGCTGGAAAAAATCGTTGTTGACCCCAATGATAGCCGCCGCGTCTACTGGGCCAGTGCTGGTAAGGGCATGTTCCGCACCTATGACAGCGGCGCCACCTGGGAGGACCCAATCACCAAGATTTTGCGCGATTTCCCTGGCAGTACCGCTTTCCATAACTTAGTACCCGTACCGTCAGAGGGCAGTACATTTATTCACGCCTCTGACTATGGCCTACTGAAAACCACCGATGGGGGAGACAGCTGGCAGCCAATTGAACTGGTAACCAATCCAAAAGAGGTGCCCATTCGCGCCGTGGCGGTTGATCCGGAAAACAGCAACGGTATTTACTACGCTACAGATAACACCTTCTACACCTCACTGGATGGTGGGCAGAACTGGGTAACAGAGCCGCTGCCCACCAGCCGCAGTGCTAACAGCTTGACGGTTGACTCAGAAAACCCTAATGTGTTGTACATGGGTACTGCCAAATTTGAAGAATAACTATGAGTATTATTGACGACCACAGTGGTGATTTTAGTAAGCCAATCGAGCACTTCAGCCAAGAACTGCAGGGTTTACGCAGCGGCCGGGCCAATGCCGGTTTGGTAGAAAACATCACTATTGACGCCTATGGCACCGCTACCCCCATCAAGCAGATGGGCAATATTGCCGTCACCGACAGCAAGAGCATGACCATTGAGCCGTGGGATAAGGGCATGCTGGCAGAGATTGAAAAAGCTATCCAAGCGGCTAATGTCGGCCTACGAACTGCCAATGAAGGCACACACATTCGCGTCTCTGTACCGGAAATGACCGAAGACAGTCGTAAAGAGCTGGTCAAAGTGCTGAAGACCAAGATGGAAGAAGCGCGGGTGACTATCCGTGGTGTGCGGGATAAGGTCAAAGACGAAATCCTAGCCAAGGAAAAAAGCGGCGAGCTAACCGAAGATGATAAATTTCGCCTACAAAAAGAACTGGATGAATACACCGCCAAGTGCAACGATGAGATTAAGCAACTGGCTGACGCCAAGGAAAAAGAAATCATGACTGTCTAGTATGGCCGCTTCAGAACGAAATTTCACCATGGACGACATCGTGTCGCTGGCTAAGCGACGCGGTTTTGTCTTGCCTAGTAGTGATATCTACGGCGGCTTTGCTAACAGCTACACCTACGGTCCCTACGGCGTTGAGTTGAAAAACAACATCAAACAACTGTGGTGGCAGTTATTTATCCAGCAACGCGCTGACATAGTCGGTATTGATGGACCAATCATTCTCCACCCACACGTCTGGCATGCCTCTGGACACGCTGAAGGCTTTAACGACGCCATGGCTGATTGTAAAGAGTGTAAGCACCGTTTCCGGGCTGACCATTTAGTTGAAGACGCTACCGGTCAGGACTTAGAAGGCGACCTAGAGGCTTTGAGTCGCGCCCTGCAAACAGAAAAGATACCGTGTCCGCACTGTGGCAAGCAGAACTGGACGGAAGCCAAATTCTTTAACATGATGTTTAAGACGGACATCAACAGTAGTGATGAGCCGGTATTTTTGCGGCCAGAAACTGCTGGCGCCATCTTCGTTGACTACAAAGGTGTGATGGATTCCAGTCGAGTTAAAATTCCTTTTGGTATTGCCCAAATCGGTAAAGCTTTTCGTAATGAGATTGTGGCTGGTAATTTTATTTTCCGCCTGCGGGAGTTTGAACAGATGGAGATTGAATACTTCATTCACCCCCAAGCTGACTGGCAGCCGATGTTTGACCAGTGGCTAGCAGCCCAAGAAGACTTCGCTCAACGGCTGGGAGCAGATCCACAGCACCTGCGCCGCTATGAGCATCCAGACACTAAACGGTCCCACTATTCTGCTAAAACAGTGGATATCGAGTACCAATACCCGTTTGGCTTTAAAGAACTGTATGGCCTGGCCAACCGAACTGACTTTGACCTGACGCAGCACGCTCAAGCCTCTGGGCAAAATTTGGAATACTATGACCAAGCTAATGACGACCGCTTTATCCCTCACGTCATTGAGCCTACCTTTGGACTGGATCGCAGTATTTTAGTATCACTCTGTGCCGCCTACACGGTGGAGCAGTTAGAAGATGGTGATGAGCGGGTAGTAATGAAATTCCCCAAGAACTTAGCGCCGATCAAAGTAGCGGTCTTTCCACTGCTCAAGAACAAGCCGGAGCTGGTAGCCAAGGCAGAGAGTGTTTTTGGGCAGCTGGCACCGCAGTTTGTCTGTGAATTTGATGACAATGGTAATATCGGTAAACGCTACCGCCGCCAGGATGAGATCGGCACGCCGTTCTGTGTCACCGTTGACTTTGACAGCCTAGAAGACGACACTGTCACCCTGCGTGACCGAGACACCATGGAGCAGCAGCGCGTGGCTATTGCTGACTTACCGGCCCTGCTGACTGAGCGATTGGCTGCCTAAAGCCAGTCTTGACGAGGCTGCTGGTCTGCGCTATAGTACTAATCTAAGACAACACAACCACCACTGGGGGCTTTTTTTATTGCCCGGTGGTAGTGTATACTAACGATTGTATGGAAGAAATTATTTTGACCCAAGAGGGTTTAGACAAACTCAAGCAAGAGCTGGCCGAACGATTGGAGCGCCGCAAGAAGATTGCGTCAAAAATTGAGTATGCCAAAAGCTTAGGTGACTTGTCTGAGAACTTTGAGTACCAAGAAGCTAAAGAAGATCAGTCGTTTAACGAAACGCGACTGATGGAGCTGGAGAGCTTGATCAAGCGGGCGGTAGTGTCTGAGCGTAGTGATAGTAACAACGTCCAGCTGGGCAGCACGATTACCGTCACCACCGATGGTCAAGACAAGCAGTTTACCATTGTCAGTTTTAATGAAGCTGATCCGGCGGCTGGCAAGATTTCTAACGAATCACCACTGGGCCGCAACTTCATGGGCCGGATGGTAGGGGAGACTGTGGAAGTAAAAGTGCCGAAGGGTATCATTACCTACCAGATTAAAGATATTCAGTAAGCAGTAGTGTGTACAGCAAAAACACCTCACAATGTGAGGTGTTTTTTAGTATTATTGACAATACTATCTAAATATGTTATTTTCTGACTAGCTCTTGAACAACCAATACAACCAAGAGGAGTAGAGTTATGGGAATTCAGGTAACTCAGCAACCGATCACCGCACTACCTGGCTATTTTTTGAGGATGAAAGGGTGGCATACAACGCACCAAGAAAACAAGGTCAACCTTAACTTCAAAACACAAAATGTCACCTTCGAAGATACGCTTCGATTGTACCAGCTAAGAGGCGAAATCGAAGGCTTACTGTCACAACTAAACTTGATTTGCTGTGACGGAGAAATAACGCTGCACATTGACCTAGCTACTCAGGTCGCTGACACGCGAGGAAACCTCAAGGTGTATAGCGCGGAGGGAATGCATCTTGTCCGACCCATTGTTACTCGAATTGAAGCTGCCGCCAAAGAGCTTCTGAATATCAATGGTGAACATGCTACCCTTAACGCCTCTTTTAATCAAAAAGCTCAACTCAAACAAGTCTCATAAGGGGGGCTAAAGAGCTCAACTCACCGACCCACACTCTCACCAGTGCGGGTCTTTTCTTGCCCTGTTGACAATATTATCTAACTATGATAAAAATACTAGTTAGCTCTTTGACACTGGTACTGCCATTTACCTAAGCAAGAAAGTCACCACAAAGGAGTGTTCAACATGACTGAAGTTCCTGGAGTACTGCAAGAATTCACCATCACCACCACTGGTCAATATGGATCAGAATTGCTCAAAATGCTCGAAAAGGAGGGGTTTATACCTGGTAACTCCTTTACCGACCTCTGCCGCTCTCTCAAATTCACACCTGAGCCAGCTAACAAGCAGCGCCGGTTGATCGTTGTTGAATATGAGTTGTTTGCAAATATAAACTCGTCGTCAACACATCTCCTGACGCATGATATCATCCGCAAAGAGGCTTATAAGCGTGGGTTGCAAGAGCCCCCAGTTGAAGTGGTCGCACACCTAAGGCAACTCATCACCAATCAACAGTTCGAGACAGTTGGCTACCAAGCGATCTTGGTTATGCATCAAACGGTAAATGAGGGGTTAGACTATGTGCCCCTCATTTTTGGCATTGACGGCAAAAGTCATATTGCCGGGTACTATGCCTACCCATATAGTCGATGGCATGACCCGAGGTACGCCATGCTATTTGAAGTGCCTCTAGATTTCGACCTCACGTCGCTAATACGCCCATAGGAACGTATTCACAAGACTCGTCATCAAACATCCCATCCCCTCGGGGGTGGGATTTTTTATTACCAAACCATTTGATTTTCCTCTTATTTTGGCGTAGAATGATGGCATATGTCACACACAGACCTCAGCACCGACGAACAGGTGCGGCGGCAAAAATTAGCCGCCCTAACGGAGGCTGGTTTCCAGCCATACCCGGCTAAATTCGCCAAAAAGCAATCACTGGCCAAGGCCGGTAGCCTTGACGATGCCAAGCGGGTTAAAACCGCCGGCCGCTTAGTCCGCTGCCGCGATATGGGCAAAATCTGCTTTGCGCATCTGCAGGACCAGAGCGGAAAGCTGCAGATTGTCCTGCGCCAAGAAGTAGTGGGACCAAAAGCCTATAAGCAATTTTTGAAACTGATTGATATCGGTGACTTTATTGGTGTCCAGGGGGAGATGCTTACTACCCAAAAAGGGGAGAAGTCTATCTTAGTCAAAAAATGGACCTTCCTGGGTAAAGCACTACGGCCACTCCCAGAAAAATGGCATGGTTTGACAGACACCGAAGCCCGCTACCGTCAGCGCTACCTGGACTTGATCGCCAACGACGGCGCTATGGAGCGCTTCGCCTTCCGCTCACAAGTACTACAAACTATCCGTCAGTTCTACTGGAAACAAGGCTTCCTAGAAGTAGAAACGCCCACCTTACTGCACAACGCTACTGGCGCGGCGGCCCGACCATACCACACCCATAACAATGCCTTGGACATTGACGTAGTGCTGCGTATTTCTCATGAGCTACCGTTGAAGGAGCTAATCGTCGGCGGCTTTGAAAAAATATTTGAGCTGGGCAAAGCTTTTCGTAATGAAGGTCAAGACCCCTCA
>CAZJZH010000007.1:0-27590 GCA_964550465.1 uncultured Gammaproteobacteria bacterium | reverse complement strand
GCGGCAGCGCTACCACAATGGCGCGATTGATGGTGACTTGGTGTTTGCTCGTTTTTTGATCGTTTTCGCTGGTGTCTTATTCTTGGCCAGTGTAGGTATCTTGTCACTAATCCATGTGTCATACTGGAGTGCATCATAAGGAGGGTGTGTCATGGGAAGAATTTTTGTCGGATTCATAGGTGGTGTCATAGTGACATTGCTACTACAAGCGCTGGTGTTAGTGAGCACTGATCAGGTAACGTCAGTTGAGTTTTCAAGCGAAGACATGGGCGTAGCGCTGATGACTCTCCAGGACTCACATGGCCAGCAATACGAATTGCCAATGGTAGTGATGAAGTATGGAGACATGCACATTGCCGTGCCGGCTGATCTCTTGATGATGATGCAAGCGGGAGCCAGTTTCGGTCAGTCGGATCTGTTTCCGGACGCTGTCCCGCCGATCATCAATGATGATCTATTCCAGCAGCTTTCGCCAGCAGCTGAAACATGTGTCGAGTCACCATGTTTTGATGGCTCATAACAGGCACGATCACACACCCCCACCATAACTCTGAAAGAGAGATGGTGGGGCTTTTGTTTTCGATGATTGACAGCTTGACGTGATCGTGATTAGCTAGTGGCATGTTAGTTAAGTTCTTTTGATCATACTCACATATCCCTCAACAGGAGAGGTAAGACATGAACGATTCGTGTGCTGACAATACGAGGCAAAGCAGTGATGTAGCCTCTGGATCCTGGGCTATGCTGACCGGCGCAGTGTTGTATGGGTTGATGATTCATTTTGACCCGGTACTTCCAATTGACGTAGTAGTCTTGTCATGGATTGGTATTCCAGTGCTTTTGTTGATAGCCACAGCTGGCTTTGCCTACAAAGCCGGAGAAGACCAACGTCTGTTGTCATTTGGCCTGATGATTGCCTGTAGTATCATGACAATCATCAGTTTTGTATGGGCGCTCAATGCGGCACGGTGGTATGTGTATTAATCACAGTTGTTCCTACAGCCCCGCGTCACAATGTGGGGTTTTATTTTTTAGAAAAATTTTAAGCAGCTGTGCTATGCTAGCGGTGCAGGTTTTGTGCCTGCTTATAATTCTTATTTTTAGTCATAACACATCTATGCGCGTTATCTTGATTCAGTTGGGTATTTTGACCATCCTCATCGCTATCTTTATCGGCATGATGCATTTTCTGGTTCAGCAGTGGGGCAGTCCGTTTGACCGGGCGCAATTGATTAGAGAAAATATCGTACCAGCCGCTCTGTGGAGTTGTGCCTCTGCAGACCTAGCAGCATCAGACCGCACCTACACCAGTAGTGATGGCAGTATCTCGTTTGCGTATCCGGCTGGATGGCAGGCAACTGAGTTAGTGCATACAGCTCAGGTTGAACTGCGTGGCCCGCATACTGATCAATTAGCAGTAGATACTCATGGTGAGGTGACTGATGTGGTAACGGTGCAGCGCTATGTTGATTTAGCAGCATTGCCAACAGATGGTCAGCTGCCTGAGCAGTATACAATCGTCACTGACTACATTATCCACGAAAAAGGCGTAGAAGATGTTACTGTCATGAAGCATCAGTCGCAGGGTGATATCTATACGTACGTCAGTCATGATTTAAACACCACCATTCATTCGTACGTCATTCGTGACGACGGAGCGGTGTTCTTGGTTGAGACAACCAAGGTGGCCAATAGCGGTTGTGATAATCTGGCTGTCTTTGAGCAGGTGGTACTGTCATTAGACGGTACGTCGAATCAAGATGATTTTTTTTGGAGTGAGGAATATTTTTGTACCACTGCGCCAGTGTCAACAGCTATTGGTCAAGCCTATCCTATTAATCGAAATAAATATCCTAGCGGGTATTTAGGGCAACTGTTCACGGCAGCCGATTGTAGCAGTGAGCGGATGCAAGCAGTATTTGGTGTTGATGATGGGCAGTATAGATTGCAGCCGCAGATTGTGTTATATGATGAGCCGTCGACAGAGCTACTATCAGTGCTAGAAGATATTGGCTTTGTGCCTGGAGCAGCGTGCCTGGCTGGCCCAGCCAGCCAGTGTCGTGGTTGGTCGCTACCACAGACTGTACCCTTGACTGAAATTCTCAAATTAAAACCGTACGGTCAGCTGATTCAGAGTAGCGGTTGCCTTAATTGCGGATAATAAAAAATAGACAGAAATAATTTAGACGGAGCTCATGCTCCGTCTTTTATGATGCATACACTGATTGAACACAATCGTGTTCATTGACACCACAACAGTGTGCCACAGAGCACACAAGGAGTATGCAAGATGCGACGACTATGGAGACTGATGATGTTTGTGCTGGTGATCAGCACCACGCTCACCGCTAACGCGGCAGCCAGTGAGCGGTGGCAATTTCCCGTGCCGGTTGAACAGTATTTTAACTGGTACAACGGTCGCTCGTTTTACTACGATCAAGTCCACTTGGGCGAAGATGTTGATTTGCGGGAAGGCACTGCTATTCGCGCCATTGGTGACGGTGTTGTAGTAGCGTATAAGGCCGACGGCTTCTATCTGAGTAATGGTCAGGTAGGTGGGTTTGGTGAGTTATACGCGGTCATTGAGCATGACCTTGGTCAGCCGTACGAGTTTGTTGATGCCAATGGCCATAGTCAGTTTGTTCGGTACATTCGCTCTATCTACGGTCACATGCGCGCTAGTCAGGCGCGCGGCGGTCCGCAGCTGACCTGGCAACAGGGTGATGTGGTGCGAGCTGGAGATATCATCGGGTATATCAACGACAGCTCTCATCCGTGGGACGGCGTTTCTCCCGACCATAACGGTGATGGCTTGGAGCATCTACACATGGGTATTTTGCTCAACACCAACATTACCAGTAATCTGGGCTATGATTATGGTAACCAGGTCCAGGCACCGCACTTTACCGCGCCGTCGGCAGCGATATCACTGTTGATGGCGGGCGTATCAGTAAACGAGGCGTGGTGGCATACAGACGCTTTCCGTCAGGCCCATGAGCGCAACACCTATGCAGTTGTTGGCACGCCATTCGACAACGGCGGTGGGCAGTACGTCCATGACTGGTATGGTTTGTGGGTGCAGGACTTCAAGCGTTTTGATGACCCGGCCTGTCAGGCGCCCGGTGCCTGTGAGTCGGCTATCATCTACAACCCCGATGCCGATGCCGCCTATCACGTTCGCGATGGTTTCTGGTGTGCCTACAAAGGCGTCGATGCTGCCACCTGTAACGTCACGGTTGAGGGTGATAGCAGTGCTATCTTCGGTCCGCTTGACCTAGGCGCTCCTACCATGGATGAACAGCCGCTGGATGATGGCAGTGGTTCCTTCCAGATCTTTCAGCACGGTCGGTTGGAGTATCGTCAGCATAGCCAACGGATCACCATCCAGCTGGGTGACTTTGCTAGTCAGCAATCCAAAAAATCAACTGGGAGTACGTGGCCCTGCACTCATCTGGAAAACCTTAGTCGGGCAGCGCACCAAGCCCAGTACGACGGTTTACTGTTCGATGGTGATGGTGATGTCTGTGGCGCGGCAGGCTGGAGTTTCAGCGCTCGTGGCAGTATTACCAACGGGTACTATCAGTGTCCAGACACTGGCTGCATGATCATCATGGATGCTGATGCCAGCGATGGGATCAGCCAAGTGACTGATGTGCAGATGTTTACGCACAACTACTTCGTCTTTCCGGTTGAGGCTGACATGGTCTACCAGTTGACTGGTAGGGCGCGCAGTCCCCAAGGCAGCCGAGACTTTCAAGCAGCGCTAGCAGCAGCTCAGTATCTAGACGCCACTCCGACCTATGAGCGAACGGCCGAGTTGTTGCTGAGCGATGTCTGTCAGTTGCAGGCGGATGATGAGTGGCAATCGTTTGCGTGTCAGCTGACAACTGATGCTAGCGCCGATGAGGCCCGTCTTCACTTCTTTACCGGTTTGCCAGTAGGGAAGTTAGAGCTGACTGACTTGTCACTGGTGGCGGTTGGTCCGGCTGAGGTGGTAGATGAAATTGCTGAGGTCGAAGCGGTTGTGCCTGAACCAGTTGGCCCTCGACTGGTATTGTATGATGGTCCGCATGGCGCCTTGATTGATTTTGAATGGGAAATCGATGAAGACGGTGGGATTGTTGGTCTAACAAAACCGCTGCAAGCCAACCGACTGAAGCAGATAGAGATTTGGCGGACAAATCGTCGGCGGTACAATCTGGAAAGCGCGACGCTGCCAGTCAGTACCGTCTATCGTCCTATCGATGAACCGTTCACCATCAAGGTGATGCAACACAACGGTGCGCCCAAGTATCTGGATTTTAGCCAATGGCAGGTCATCGGCGGTCAGTGCGACGAAGATGTCTGCTGGCCCGAATAATCACACATAACAGGTATCGCCACACCTATGCGGTGTGGCGATTTTCTTGCTCTTGAAAAATTTTCTCCTTTCCGCTATCATATCCCCGTTATACGTTAATAGTTAATTGTCAGCTACTTACCTCGCTGAAACCTTGGTGAAGGCGCAGGTTATAGGGTAATGGTCATTGTTATATTGTGGGTGCTTAGCTCCCGCTCATCTCAGCCTCCGGCTTCGTGAGCGGATAGGCAGTTGGTATGATGTATAAACATATAAGGGTGCTTAGCTCAGTTGGTTAGAGCGCCTCGTTTACACCGAGGAGGCCGGGGGTTCGAATCCCTCAGCACCCAAATCAAAGGAGCAGTGCTTGTCACTGCTTCTTTGATTTCACTATAGAGTTGAGGGATTCGAACAAGCCCGAGGCACCCAAATGATACTGAGGGATTCGAACAAGCCTGAGGCACCGAATGACAACACTCAAGAGATGCGCAGATTACCACTGTTGTGCTAGACTAGGCATATATGCACTATAAGCACACTCAAATCGGTCATTTGATGATCGGCATTGGTGTATTGGTTTTTGTCTACGCCATCGTGGTTGCCTACCAATTGGATATCGCCTTTTGGGCGACTATTTTTACGTTGGTGGTAGCAGCTATTGTGGCTTCATTTGCTACATTGACGGTCACTATTGATGACCACCAATTGCGACTGCGGATTGGCTACGGTATTGTCCGGCGGACATTTGCATTGTCAGACATTACCGCTGTCCGGGTGGTGCGTAACAAGTGGTATTACGGTTGGGGAGTGCGGGTCTGGCTGTGGCCGCGGATGACCATTTTTAATGTTTCGGGTTTTGACGCAGTTGAGATTGTCATGGGGGATGGAGCAGTCTATCGGATTGGTACTGATGAGCCAGAGGAATTAGCTGCTGCTATTGAGCAGGCGCGACAATTATTGCAGACTAGCCAACTGTCTCAAACCATGATAGACTCCGTCTAATAGACATGTTCTTTGGCAATAGACAGGGAGGTGCCGAAGCAAGTTAGTGATAGTGATGATGAACCCTTGATGCGGCAGTATCAAGGATTTTTTGTACCCATGTAGCAGCTACGACAACCACCAAGGAGGCTGACCTAATGGTTAATAAGATTACGGTGCGACGATTCGATGACCTGCATGTTCATTTTCGACGAGATGAGCGCTTGGGGTTAGTCGCCAGACAAACAGTGCGCTATGCTGGCCGAGCCATCATCATGCCCAACACACGACCACCCATTCGTACGGCAGCTGATGTACTGAAGTACTATGGTCAGATCATGGAAGTGCTGGAGGTGACCGCACCTGATCACACCTTCAGACCATTGATGACTATCCAGATTCGGGATGACACTACGCCGTACATGATTCAGAAAGCCCATCAAGCTGGCGCGGTGGCGGGTAAAATTTACCCACTAGGTGTTACCACCAACTCGGACAACGGCCTGCGAGATTTCTTCTCACCGGCGATTCAGGATACCTTCAAGGCCATGGCTGATTGTGGCATGCTGATCCTGATTCACGGTGAGGTGGGAGCTGATCGATTGTTGGTTACTGATCGCGAGCAGTATTTCCTGACGGAGGTATTCCAGCGGTTGGTGGAGAGGTTGCCTCAGGCCAAGATTGTCCTGGAGCACATCACTACCGCAGCAGCAGTCAAGATGATTCATCGTATGGATGATAATGTAGCGGCTACCATTACCGCCCATCATTTGTGGCATACGCTCAATGATGTCATCGGTGATGGTGTCCATCCGCACCATGCCTGCATGCCCACGCCGAAGCGCTTCCAGGATCGTGATGCGCTGGTAGCCGTAGCTATTAGTGGGAACCCTAAATTCTTCCTCGGTTCTGACAGTGCGCCACATACGGTAGGTAATAAGGAATGTGCTCATGGCGCCTGCGGGGTGTACTCAGCGCCAGTCCTGCCTGAGGTACTGGCTCAGTTGTTTGATCGAGAGCAGGCGCTGAATGCATTGGTAGCCTTCACCTCACAGTTCGGGGCCGAGTTTTATGGTCTGCCACTGAATGACGGTACTATCACGCTCAAGCGACAATCGTGGCTGGTACCACCCATCATCAATGGCATCGTACCGTTTTGGGCTGGCCAGGAGTTGGCTTGGAAAATGCAGTAATCTCACGACACCGAAGTCCGTCCCGTACGCGGGGCGGATATTTTATTTGCCCCGCTCATTGATGATACGCTATACTATATCCATATGGGACGAATTATTGGCGGCTTAGTTATTGCCGCGATTGGCATACTGATCACGCTAAAAGCCGAATGGATCTACCAAAACTTTGGTGGCGTAGCTTGGGCTGAGTCAAAAATGGGTACGGCTGGTGGTAGCCGCACTTTCTACAAGTTGCTTGGCCTAGGCATTACCATGATTGGCTTTTTGATTATGACCAATTTGTTTGGCGGATTTTTGGAAGCCACAGTTGGGCGATTACTGATACCACAACAACGATAAGACTATGAAAGTAGGCGTTGGCCATGCTGGTGGCAATCAATTTGTAGACTACAGTGACGTGCTGAGCGTAGCTGACGTGGCTGTCGGGGCGCGGGTGGCGGATTTGGGCTGTGGCGCGGCTGGCTATTTTGTCTTTCCCTTTGCTCAGGCAGTGGGGGAGCAGGGCACTGTCTATGCGGTTGATGTCCGCCGGTCAGTCTTGGATGGCATCAAACACCGCGCCCGGGTTGATGGACTGCCACAGATTGAAACGGTCTGGGCCAATCTAGAATTACCGCAAGGTAGCGGCTTATCTGGCAAAAGTCTTGACGTGGCCTTGTTAATCAATGTATTGTTTCAGAACAACGATCGCCAAGCACTGTTAACAGAAGCTATACGGTTGTTGCGAGTTGGTGGTCGGCTGATAGTGATTGATTGGAAAACTAGCCAGTCACCATTGGGGCCGTCAGCCGATCGACGTGTCGATCAAGTCGCAGTTAGCACCTTTTGTGAACGCCATGGCTTAGTTCAGGTACAATCGTTTACGCCCGGTGATTATCATTTCGGTTTAGTATTTGAAAAAAAGAAGTAAGTAACATCTATGGGTATTTTTTCTTGGCACTATTGGTTGAGTAGCTTTCCTGGTCCGCTCAGCCAACTACTGGCTACCACACTGTTGGTCGTCTTTGGGCTGTGCATCGTCTTAGCGGTGGTGGTATCAATCTTGGCTGGTCGGGGTAGTTTGGATAGTGTAGCGGTGCGGCTACACCGTAAGCTGCAGTCGTTCTTTGCTACCTTAGGCGTGGTCGGCTTTATCATCCTGTTTTTCTTCTGGCAACAGATTCCATATCTGTCATCTCGCTACTGGTTAGTTATTTGGTTTATCATTGGTCTTATTTGGCTGTACTTCATCGGCCGCTTTGGTTTTATCGAGGTGCCGAAGCGACGAGCAGAGATTGCTGAAGAGCAGCGCCGTAAACAGTATCTACCAGAGCGAAAGAAAAAGAAGAAAAAGCGCAAATAAAATTTAGACAACGATTACCACAAACCCTGTAGGCTACCTACAGGGTTTTATGACACCAGTTAGTACGGTACTCAAACAACGGTTAGGGCGCTGGGGCGAGGCGGTAGCCTGTCGCTGGCTGCGTCGTCAGGGACATGTGATTATTGGTCGTAATGTCCGCCGTGGGCATTTGGAGTGCGACCTGGTCACTGTCCGTGATGGGGTAATTCATTTTGTTGAAGTCAAGACGGCGCGGTATCGGCGCAGTTGGCCGGCGGGATTAGCCCTGCGTTGGCAGCAGCAGCAGCGAGTGGAGCAGTTTGCCCTACAGTACCTAAGCGGCTGTGTTGCACCGCCAGAAGAATGGCGGATACTGTGGTTAACCATTGAGCCACGAGCTCAGGGTCAGGTGTTGGTACGGCAAGGGTATTGGTAAAGAAAAATCCCCCGTAACGCTCCATGAGTTAAGAGGGATTATGATTGACGGCGAGCTAGGCGTTTGGCTTGCAGCCAGGTAGCAGCCATGGTTTTGCGAGAAGGAGCGGTCGGTTGCCAAGTGGTATGCTGTTGGAGCATATCTTCCGCAGTTGGCTTGATGAGGTGGTAGGTTTGCAAGAATGCCATTGATTGGTCGAGCCGATCGGTAGCATCGAGCTTGAGGTCAAGTGCTAGTAGGCAGGTGCATTGTGGGCCGCAGACTAACAAATACTTCACAATCACCAAGGAAAGGGGGATAAACGGTTGGCGGGCCAAAAACGGTAACCACCAGTTGGCGTAGTGATGGCCAAACCACGGTATTTTAATAGCGATGATTAATGCTAGTATGCTGAGCCATAGCATCGGTACCTCCTGTGGTGGTGGGTGAAAAATGTGGGGGGACTTGACTTTTTCAGTCAATACTGTATACTATAGTCACAGTTTAAGAATTAAAGCAACATCCTTAATCAGGGTGTTTTTTTGTTGCCACTACCAAACACTTTGTTTTGGCGCCGGCAGCTTGCTATAATAAGGCATAGTATAATCTAATAGTATATATGGCACAATCTCCCATCCTGGCTGCTATCCAGCAAATTTGTCAGGAAAAAAACATTAGCCTGGAGTCTGTTATCGAGACCATCGAAGCAGCTCTAGCGGCTGCCTACCGTAAAGACTTTGGGCAGAAGAATCAAAACATTGTCGTGGAATACGACCCGCAAGATGGCAGCTCGCGGGTGTTTGACGTTAAGACGGTGGTGACTGATGAGTTAAAGGCCGAGGCAGAAGCGGAGGCAGCAGAACGTGAAGCGGCTATCGCCCGTGGTGAAGACCCAGACGCTGAAGCCGCCGCGGCAGCAGAAGCTCAGGCAGCGGCCGCTCCGGCAGTAGTTGGCGAGGATGACGATGAAGCAGAAGAAGAGGAGGAGTTGAAGTACAACCCCAAACTGCATATTTCACTGTCTGACGCTAAAGAAATTAAAGATGATGCACAGCTCGATGAAGAGATTCGGGTAGAGTTGCAGGTACCAGAAGAGTACGGTCGCATGGCTGCTCAGACCGCTAAGCAGGTGATTATCCAGCGGTTGCGGGAAGCAGAACGTGGTAGCATCTACGAAGAGTTTAAAGATTTTGAAGGTACGGTCATGATGGGTACCGTCCATCGTCGTGAAGGACCAAATGTTTTGATTGATTTACATCGCACTATCGGTCTGTTGCCACGCGAAGAACAGGTCGACCGCGAACGCTACCGAGTTGGTGATCGGATTAAAGTCTACGTTAAGTCGGTTGAGATGGGTGGTCGTGGTCCACAGATTATTCTGTCACGGCGCAGTACCGAAGTGGTCCGTGAGTTGTTCAGCATTGAAATTCCAGAAATCGCTAATGGTTCGATTGATATTAAAGCCATCGCTCGTGAGGCCGGTGAGCGCAGTAAGGTAGCAGTCTGGACTGATGATGATGCCATTGATCCAATCGGTTCATGTGTTGGTCAGCGCGGTAGCCGAGTCCAGACCATCATTGGCGAGCTATCTGGTGAAAAGATTGATATTATTGAATGGTCAGAGGACATGCCTGAGTTTGTGGGCAATGCCTTATTGCCAGCCAAGATTGTCAGTGTAGAGATTGATGAGGAAGAAAAGAAAGCTATTGCTACAGTAGAAAGTGAGCAATTGTCTCTGGCGATTGGTAAGCTGGGACAAAACGTTCGCCTGGCTGCTAAGTTAACCGGCTACACTATTAGTATTATTGAATTGACTGACGACAACAAAGAACGAGAAGTCACTGCTGAGGAGTTAGAGACAGGGGTGGAAGAGCAGGTCGAAGCTGCTGTCGAACCAGCCGCAGAGGCAGCTACAGCCACCACTGCCGCTACCGATTCGGCTGATGAAACTGCACCAGCTGAACCAGCAGCGTCTGAAGAGACTCCAGTGGTAGACGCGCCTGCTGATGAAGCAGCGGGGAATGAGGAAGGGGAAGAAGAGAAACAGTCAGCTGAGTAATAGTTGACCCTAAAACCAAAACAATCCCATGCTTGCACTCTACGAAACTATTCTCTACCAGCCACTGTTTAACCTGTTGGTTTGGTTGTATGACGTTATCCCCGGTAATCACATCGGTTTGGCTATTATTGCGCTGACGGTGTTGATTAAGCTGATTCTCTACCCATTCTCGCTCCAAGCCATTAAAGCTCAGCGGGCTATGCAGAAGTTGCAGCCCAAGCTGGAGGAAATTAAAAAGAAATACAAAGACAATCGGGAGCAGATGTCGATGGAGATGATGAAGCTGTACCAACAGCAGAAGGTTAATCCCTTGTCATCCTGTCTACCTATCCTCATTCAGCTACCGTTTTTGATCGCGGTCTATCAAGTCTTCCGTAACGGCTTGTCTAATGGTAGTTTTGAATTGCTCTATCCCTTTGTGGCCAATCCCGGGACTATCGAGCCGTTTTTCCTCGGCTTAGACTTGAGCCAACCACAGCTGATTCTAGCGCTGCTGGCCGGTGCAGCTCAGTACTGGCAAGCTAAGATGATGCAATCTGTGCGGCCACCACAGCCGGGCGGCCTCAAGCTGCCAGGCAGTAAGGATGAGGACATGATGGCTATCATGAACAAACAGATGACTATCTTCATGCCCATCATCACCGTAGTGATTGGCATGAGTCTGCCGGGTGGTTTGGCACTGTACTGGTTTATTACTACCTTACTGACCGCCTTGCAGCAGCTGGTTATCTTCCGCAAAAAAGACGAGGGTGATACTACTGACAACCAGCCACCAGCCGTCGTTGACGTCAAATCATAACATTTCAGCGCTATGCGCATACTGGTCAAACAATTGCTTGGCCTACCTGTGTACACCGAGAGTGAGACTCATCTCGGTGAGGTGGTTGATGCCGAATACGACATTGACCAGCAGTGCATCATGATATATCACGTCAAGCCGGCTACGGTGTTGGCGACCTTGTTTGGCGCCAAACTGCTGGTTGATCGCTCACAGGTGGTTAGCATTACGGCTGATAAGATGATTGTCCAGGACGCGGTAGAAACAGAGGCAGCAGCTGTCAGAGCAGCGGCCAAAGGCAAGGCAGCCGCACCATCAGTAGCTATCAGCCGACAATCTGACAGCCTATGAGTCAACTAGATAGCGCTGTCATCAAAACCTTGGCCTATTTTGATATCTTCCAGTACCCGTTAACCAGTAGTGAGCTACATCGGTACTGCTGGTGGCCACACCAAGAGACGCCACCACCATTGGCGATGATTGATGACTACCTACACCAAACCCATTCCGGTATTGCTACCGCGGAGGGGTTTTATTTTTTAGCCGCTCGCTCAGCTGACATAGTCACCCAGCGTAAGCAACGTTTTGTGGCAGCAGAGGCCAAATTTCGCAAAGCCCAGCGGGTTGGCCAGTGGTTAGCGACAGTACCATTTGTCCGCGGCCTACTGGTTTCAAACACCGTTAGTTATGGTAACCCGGCGCCGGACAGCGACATTGATATCGTCGTCATAACGGCACCGGGCGCTACCTGGGTGGCTCGAGCTGGCTGCCTGCTGTTTTTAAAACTGTTTGACCTGCGACCACGCGCTGGTAAAAAGGCCGATCAAATATGCTTAAGTTTTTTTGTTGACACTGATCACCTCAGTTTAGAAGTAACAGCTTTGCCGCGGACTGATATTCATTTTTACTACTGGATTGATCAGTTGGTGCCTATCTACGATGCCGGCGGCGTTTATGCAGCCTTTCGGCAGGCCAACCAATGGATCAAGCAGTGGCTGCCCCATGCTTTGATTGATGCGGGTCACCAGCGCCGGATGATCCGCGTATCAGTGGTTCGTCGAGTAGGGCAACGAATAGGGGAGATACTGTGTGGGCGCTGGTGTTGGCCGCTGATTGAGCAAGCTAGTCGACGACGGTTACCACAGCCGATCACAGAAAAAATCAACCGCCATCCGGGAGTTATTATCAAACCTGGTATACTGAAACTGATTGGTAATGACCGGCGGGAAGGCTATCGTAATGAATGGGTGACAAAGGTTAATCAATTACTACAAGCAGATGAATAAGCGCCTGACTATCGAATCACTCATCAGCTGGGGCACCTACCTGCTGGTCTTTTTGTTACCCTGGCAGACGCGTTGGATGCACAATGTCCGCACTATCAATAGCGGTTTCTGGGAGTACGGGTCGTTTAGCCTCTACGCCACAGAAATACTGCTATGGGTAGTAGCCGCGCTGTTTATTTGGCGCTACCGCGGTCGAGTTAATTTCAATAAAACGACTATTTTCGTCGGGGTAGCCTTTTTAGCCTGGTTGTTTGTCAGCACCAGCTGGGCGGTTGATGGACAGTTGGCCATTAATCGCTGGACCTGGTTTGTGGAGGCTGGGGTACTGGCCTTGTTAGTAGCAGCCGGGCCAGTGCGGGCAGTACCGCTGATGATTAGTCTGGTAGGTGGTACGGTATTACAGGGTCTACTCGGTTGGAGTCAGTTTCTCAGTCAGTCGATCTGGGCCAGTACATGGCTGGGCATAGCGGCTCAGTCAGCCGGCACCTTGGGTACATTTGTGATTGAAACCGGTGGTGAGCGCTGGCTGCGTGCTTACGGTGGACTGCCACACCCTAATATTTTTGGCGCCTGGATGCTGGTAGGTATCGGTGCGGTTGCGTGGCTAGCAACCAAAGCAAAAACTTTTTATCAGCGCTGGTTTGTCACCGCTTCAGCCCTAGTGTTGACCGGCGGACTGCTGATGAGTTTTTCTCGGGCTGCTTGGTTGGCGGCAATTGTTGGTGGGGTAGCAGTGGTCAGTTGGCTGGTGTGGCGACGGTATCGCCCGCAGCGTACCGTACTGGTAGTGGCGCTGACCATAGTTCTCACTACCGCTGCCTTTGTGACTATTTTTCATCAGCCAGTATTTAATCGCTTTGATACCAGCCAGCGACTGGAGGCACAATCCATTACTCAGCGTGTTGATCAGTATCAGCAAGCCCGGCAAATTATCGGTCAGCACTGGCTGACCGGCGTGGGTTTAGGTAACTACACCATTGCTCTGTTGGTGGCTCAGCCCGGTCAAGATGTTTGGTCGTACCAGCCGGTCCATAATAGCGCCGTGTTGCTGTGGGCAGAGGCTGGTATACTGGCTGTGCTATTATATGGAGTGTGTATCATCTGGCCGCTGTGGGCGCTGCGTCGCCGGCTGTGGTTGGTAGCACCGCTACTAGTACTCGTGACCATCGGCCTGTTCGATCATTTCTTAGTCAGCCTCTATCCGGGTGTTCTACTGACCGGCTTAGTCTATGGGCTAACCGGTCGATTGACGCAATCTTCATAACACTATGCATTTCCGTAAAAATCTCAAGCTCCTATTTGGCATCAGCCTCTTTACTTCTGTATCGATGGCCTTACCGCTGTATGTTCAGTCAACTTATTTGGACAACTTTATTAGTGTTGAATATGTTGGTGTTTACTTCATGATTGCCATGGCCGTGACGATGGTCTTTATGAACATGTACCCCTGGCTGATTAAAACATTTAGTAATTACCAAGTGGCGCTGATCACGCTCGCGCTTTACACCATCAGCTTGATGGCATTGATTGAGGCGCGCACCGCTGTCTGGGTACTGCCATTTTTTGTCCTACTGACGGTGACGCAAAACCTCTTCATGGTCAATCTTGATTTATTTGTCGAGCGATTAACCGACAATAACGTCACTGGCCGAGTACGAACCATCTACTACACCTTTGTCAATTTTGGGGTGTTGCTGGCACCGGCGTTTGCCGGTTTGGTGGTCAATGAAGAGCAGTATGAGGTGGTCTTTTTTTCCGCCTTGCTGATGGTGGTGCCGGTGTTATTGACCTTGCTGTGGGGACGCAAGCGGTTCAGTGATCATCTTCAGTATAAACACCAGCACTTTGGTAAGACCCTGAAACATGTTTGGCGGACCAACTCGTTACGCTACATTTTTGGGATCGAGTTTTTGCTCCAGCTGTTCTACGGCATGGCTATCATCTATTTGCCCATCTACCTGCACGAAGTTATCGGTTTTCCGTGGCTGGTATTGGGGCCAATGTTCGGCCTGGCCTTGGTGCCGTTTGTGCTACTGGAAATCCCCGCCGGCTTTGCGGCAGATAAACGATGGGGGGAGCGGGGGTTGTTTGCTATCGGCTTTGTGGTGCTGGCCTTAGCGGTTATCCTCTTTGCCTTTGTTCGTTCAACCGATCCGATTGTCTGGACTATCATTTTGGTTCTATCGCGGTGCGGCGCGGCCTTGATTGAGGCCATGCGGGAGACGTACTTCTTTAAAGTGGTGGATGTGGAAGATATTGATTACATTAACTTTTTCCGTAACAATCGGCCATTAGGCTACCTGGTGGCAGCGGGGGTGGGTATCGTGGTATTACAAGTATTGCCACTACAGTATCTGTTTGTTATTCTCGGACTCGTCTTATTATTTGGCCTCTATTTCACCATGCAGCTGGACCCTATCAAGCCGCCGTCTGCTGACGGCGATCGGCCGGTGGTCAAGATGAAATACTAGGTCGATATAGTTGACAGTATCGGGAGGCGGTTGATATTCTGAGGTAGTCATCCCATATATTCACACAAAAGGAGGGTAGGGATAATGGAGAGTGCCTTATTGGTGATAGGATCGCTCTTTGGAGCCATGAGCTTCAATGCTAACTTGCTCAACATGCGCCCAGTAGTGTATGGTCGCTTGGCTCAGCTGAGTGTCGTCATGTTCTGGGTGGCAGCGTTTTGCGCCATATTGCAGTGAGTTTGATCACGTATTTATATAACAGCCGTCTGTTCCCACGCAGGCGGTTTTCCTTATTTCCCAAGTTCTTGACGCGCCTGTTTTTGTGCGTTACAATCGTCTTTGCTAGCACTCTAGCTATTTGAGTGCTAATTACTCAAAATTCATTTTTATCAATAATCATCACATGGGTATGACTATCACTCCCATTCACGACAACGTCGTGGTCAAGCCGTCCAGCAAGGAAGAAGTGACGGCGGCTGGCATTGTCTTGCCAGACACGGTCGACAAAGAAAAGCCCGAGCAAGGCGAGGTTATCGCTGTTGGCCCGGGTCGGTTACTCGACAACGGTCAGCGAGCTGAGCTGTCTGTCACAGTTGGCGACACAGTTGTCTTTAAGAAATACGCACCCGATGAGATCACCGTTGATAATCAAGACTACTTGGTTATCACTGAACGTGACATCATCGCTGTGCTATCATAATTTTTTCTCTCTATGGCTAAACAGATCAAATTTGATGAACAGGCCCGCGCGGCTATCAAGCGGGGAGTCGATATTTTGGCTGATACCGTTAAGGTCTCACTGGGCCCCCGTGGTCGTAACGTGGCCTTAGACAAGGGCTACGGCTCGCCAACCATCACTAACGATGGCGTAACGATTGCCAAAGAAATTGAACTAGAAGATAAGTTTGAAAACGTCGGCGCGGAGCTGATCAAGGAAGTAGCTTCAAAGACCAATGACATTGCTGGTGATGGTACCACTACCGCTACGGTCTTGGCCCAAGCCATTATCGGTGAAGGCATGAAGAACGTGGCTGCTGGCGCTAATCCCATCGCCATTCGTCATGGTATTGAGAAGGCGGTCAACGCTATGGTGGAAGAAATCAAAGGCATCGCTAAGACGGTGACCAGTAAGGATGAGAAATCTCAGGTAGCGACTATCTCTGCCAACAGCCAAGAAATTGGCAATGTGATTGCTGAAGCCATGGAAAAGGTAGGGGATGCGGGTGTCATCACCGTGGAAGAATCACAGTCATTTGGTATTGAGCTGGAAGTCAAAGAAGGTATGCAGTTTGACAAGGGCTTTGTCTCACCATACATGGTGACAGATACCGAACGGATGCGGGCTGAGTTTGCTGACGCACCAATCCTGCTGACCGATCGCAAGATTTCTGCCCTCAGCGACTTACTGCCATTACTAGAAAAGATTGCTCAGACCGGTAAGAAGGACTTGGTCATTATCGCAGAAGATATTGAAGGTGAAGCGCTGGCTACCTTGGTAGTCAACAAGATCCGCGGTACGTTCAACGCCTTGGCTATTAAGGCGCCGGGCTTTGGGGATCGCCGCAAGGAAATGTTGCAGGACATGGCGGTCTTGACCGGTGGTCGGGTGATTTCTGAGGAAGTTGGTCTGAAGCTGGAAAACACCGAATTAGCTGACTTGGGCTATGCTGCCAAGGTTATTGCTACTAAGGAAGAAACTACTCTCGTTGACGGCAAAGGTGAGAAATCAGCTATTGACCAGCGGGTTGACCAGATCAAGAAGCAGATCGAAGAGGCCGACTCAGACTTTGACAAAGAAAAGTTGCAAGAGCGTCTAGCGAAACTTAGTGGCGGTGTGGCAGTCATTAAAGTTGGCGCGGCTACCGAGACAGAGATTAAAGAAATCAAGTTTAAGGTAGAAGACGCCCTCAATGCTACCAAGGCTGCAGTTGAAGAAGGTATTGTACCCGGTGGTGGTGTAGCACTGCTGCGCTTAGCACAATCACTGAAGCAGCTGATGAATGATAATAAGATCACTGTTAGTGAAGATGAGGCTATTGGTGTCAATATTTTGACCCGTGCCCTAGAGGAGCCACTGAAGCAGATCGCCCAGAACGCTGGTAAAGACGGCTCAGTGGTAGTTGATAAGGTGCATGCGTTAGAAGGCCAGCAGGGCTACAATGCCGCTACTGACACCTACGAAGACATGTTTGCGGCCGGTGTGATTGACCCAGCCAAGGTGACTCGCTCAGCCTTGCAGAATGCTGCTTCTATTGCCGCCTTGTTCATCACCACCGAAGCAGTGGTGACTGACAAACCTGAGCCAAAAGATGCTGCCGATCCGGCAGCAGGCATGGGTGGCGGCATGCCAGGCATGGGCATGATGTAATCAACGTGTTCTAAAGAAACTTTTCAGCAGGCGTCCGTTTCATCGGGCGCCTGCTTTGTGCTATACTATCAGCACTATGCAAACTTCCTCAGTCGCAGAACAAAACTTGTGGCAAGACGACGACCTGACCCGCCAAGTCAAACCGGCGGTCAGTGCCATGTGGCGACCAACAGTCATAGTGGCTATCATCTTAGTGGCGATGTACGCGGTGCAGTCAGTCAGCTTCTTATCGTGGACACCATCGCTACTGAACCTACTGTCTATTATCGGTATTGCTGTAGCTAGTATTGTAGCTAGCGTTATGGTCATTCGCCAGTCCAGTGGCTCACTGGTCGGTCCGGCCGTAGCTGGCGCGTTGGTAGCGGTCAGTTTGTCGTTGATTCATGTCGGATTGCACCTGATTTTTTTCTGGTCGTGGTGGTATGTTTTTCGCCTGATCGCTGAGCCTCTGGGATTGGGTATTGTTATGTTTTTTATCGGTATGGCCTTAGCCCGGGCTTGGCAACGGCAAGCGACCGCCCAACTCGATCCACCGCCGGTGGAGCCCGCGGCTGCCGCGCCTCTAGCGGCAGAAACATCGGTTATGACACCGCCAAAGACTGCTCAGCCGCCAACCACCGCAGCACCACCAGCAACCGAGCCAACACCAACTCCGCCAATTGATGATAGTACTCCACAAGAAGATAACCAAGAAAAACAAAAGTTAACCACCTATGCCTCAAAAGAAAACAAAAACTCAGGGTCAGAACCAGAGCCAGAAAAAGACGACACGCCAAAAGTCAGCCCCAAAAAGCGGGTCAGCAAAGCCAAGGCAAGTAAAGCCAGCGGCCGCAGCAAAAAAACCAGCCGCAAAAAAGCGGGCAGTAAAAAAGACGACACGGACACGCCAAAGCGCAAAGCTAGCCCAGCCAAAAAACGAAGCAATGCCAAGCGAACTACTACAAGAAAATCTAAACCTGACGCCTAATCGCACTATTGCCGCCTTGTCATATATCTGGGTGCTCTGTTTGATTCCGCTATTGATGAAGCGGGACGATGCTGAGGTACAGTTTCACGCCAAGCAAGGCTTGATTCTCTTCTTGATTGAAGCGGTCAGTTTTGGAGTTTTTTGGGTACCGCTGTTTGGACAGCTGTTGTTCTTCGGCTTAGTATTTTTGTCAGTTGTGGGCATTTTTTACGCCTTGACTGGTCAGCAGAAGCCACTCCCAGTCATCGGGCGTTTTATTGATCACGTTTCACTCTAAGTTTTTTATGGCTAAACACACCAAGGTTGTTTGTACGATTGGCCCGGCTTCTGAGTCAGTAGAAACGCTGACCAAGATGGTCAAAGCGGGCATGAACGTGGCCCGGTTGAATTTTTCCCACGGCACCTATGCTAATCACCGCTTACTGATTCGCAATATCCGCCAAGCCGGTAAGCGAGCTGGCAAGTGGGTTGGTTTACTCCAAGACCTCCAAGGTCCACGCATTCGAGTCGGCACTGTGCCGCAAGCTGAGGGGATTACCGTTACCAAAGGACAAACCGTGGTACTGGTACCAGATAATAAGTACAGCCCTACCGCGCAGCCTACGCAGATTCCAGTGCAGTACCCGCAGCTGGCTAAGGTGGTGAAAAAAGGTGGGCGGATTTACATTAAAGATGGGTTGATTGAGTTACGGGTTAAAAGTGTTTCACCAGCCAATAAAACCGTTACCTGTACAGTCACGGCTGGTGGGTTAATTACCTCGCATCGTGGTATTAATTTACCGGGGGCAGATATCACCACCTCAGTCATTACAGAAAAAGATAAGAAAGATTTAGCTTTTGGCTTGCAGCAGCAAGTTGACTGGGTGGCGCTGTCTTTTGTTCGTCACCACAAAGATATTGACCAGCTGCGTCGTCTGATTACTAAGCTCAAGCCACGTAGTCACGTTAAAATTATTGCTAAGATTGAACGAATTGAGGCACTGAAAGATTTTCCCGCTATTTTGGCAGCAGCTGATGCTATTATGATCGCGCGGGGAGATTTAGGTATTGAACTACCACCAGAACAGGTACCGATTATTCAAAAAGATCTAATCGCTCAGTGCCTTGCTGCCTCAAAACCAGTGATTGTGGCTACGCACATGCTGGAATCAATGACTGCGAATCGTCGACCGACGCGAGCTGAGGTGTCTGATGTGGCGAACGCGGTCATCGACCATACCGACGCGGTCATGTTATCTGGTGAGAGTGCCACTGGCGATTACCCAGTGGAAGCAGTCACTATGATGAGCAAAACGATTGTCCGAGCTGAACGTTCGCCCTATGACGACCTAGCTATTCCGGCGCCAAAAGGTAAGCAGGTGGGGCCGAGTTATGCTATTGGTCGGTCTATTCGGACATTGCTCGAACACACTCACGCTGCAGCTATCGTTGTCTTTACCACAGACGGCACGGCTGCTCGGTTGGTGGCTCGTTTTCGACCAGAGGTGAAGGTGATCGCTATTACAGATACAGAGGCGGTGGCGCGGCAGTTGGTTTTGAGCTGGGGTATTTCACCCATTGTCATGAAGATTGACTCATCATTTACCAAAATGGCCAACAAGGTCAAGGCTATGGCTGAGCGGCAAGAAATAGCTAAGCCTGGCCAGCAGATATTAATTGTAGCCGATCATATCACGCCGGGTGGACCAAAGATTGATGTGGTTAAGGCGGTAGTTGTCTAGCTCTATGCCGCGCTGGATGATCGTCTTGTTATTCATCTTCGCGCTATTTGTCTTAGTCATTACCTGGCTGAGTAGTTTACAGATTGATCGTCAACAGACGTATCAATTACAGGCGGCTGATATCCCGGTACGAGGTGATGGTCCGGTCCAGGTCGATGTCTATGCCGATTTTTCCTGTCAGTACTGTGGTCATCTAGCAGCAGAACTGGATGAGGTATTTGCCGAATACCCTACCGCCATGACGGAGCGTTTTTGGTATGTGCCTCGTACAGATGGTTCAACCGTTATTGCTGCCGCAGCGGCCTGTGCTCATCAACAGGATGGTTTTTGGCAGTACCAACAGCAGTTATTTAGTGTTGACCAACTCAGTAGCGTAGCGCAGCTAAATCAAGCAGCCGAAGCTGTCGGTCTGGACACGGTGGCATTTTCTGATTGTCTGGATTCACTTGAGACATTGCCGGTGGTGACTGCTAGTCTACAAGCAGCCTTTGATCGGAGTGTCCAGCACGTGCCGACTATTTTTATTAATGATCAGGCGGTGCCGTGGCAATCAGCTGCTACCACTATTAAACAGCGGGCGCTGGGTATTATTGAGTAAGGTATGTTTAGTGTAGTCCCACAGAGTGTTGCCTTGGTACTCGGTCCGGTGACCATTTACTGGTACGGGCTATGCATTGCAGCTGGCGCAGCCGCCGGCTTTTTTATCTTACTGCACCTGTGGCGGCAACGGCTGTGGCCGATTGACGAGGCCTATAGTTTGTTTGTTTGGACTATTATCGTCGGCTTTATCGGCGCTCGGCTGTATTATGTTTTGTATGCTTGGCAGTATTTTCAGTATAACCTCAATGAAATTTGGCAGGTGTGGCACGGCGGCTTGGCCATTCATGGGGGGTTGATTGGTGGTTTGTTGGTCATTGGCACTTATGCGTACCGCCAACGGCGCTCGCTGCTGGAGTTACTCGATGTGATTGTGGTGGGGATTCCACTTGGACAAGCTATTGGTCGTTGGGGGAACTACTTTAACCAAGAACTGTTTGGTACGCCCACCAACCTGCCGTGGGGTATCCCTATTGACGTGGCGCATCGTCCCTTAGAGTATGTATCATTTACTCACTTTCATCCCACCTTCCTCTACGAGAGCATTCTTAACTTTATTTTATTCTTGATATTGTTATCGCTCAATCAAAAAAAGCCGCAGACAGGTGCTCTGACGGCAGCCTATTTCTTCGGCTATGGCTTGATTCGATTTATGATGGAATTCTGGCGGACTTACTTTTCGCCACTGGTGTTTGGTATCCGTTGGGCGCAGCTATTCTCGGTGGGGATTATGTTGGTAGTCGTAGGGTTGGTGGTGTATGGCCGATATGGCAGGAAGAGTAATCAGTAATCAGGTAATAGCTAATTGATCCATACCGCATACGGCATACTGCGCATTACCACTGTATCACCGTCTTGACTCGCTGCCCTTTGTATTTGGCGGCATCAGCAAGGGCCTGAGCGCCATCAGCCGCGTCATACTCATGCGTGACCAGGCTGGCTACATCAATTTTATTTTTCGCCACTAGTTTAATAGCATCGGGGAAGGAATAGGCGCAGCGCCATGAGCCGTAGATATTGAGCTCTTTTTCCACCACTTGCATTAAATCAATCGTGCTCTTCTCCTCAAAGACGCCTAGTAGGTAAATATCGGCATCTGGTCGGGCTAGGTCAATACTCAGTTGGGCTGACGCTTGGTTGCCGACTGCTTCAAAAATCATATCAAAGCCGTGTTGGGCTAGCTGATGTGTTCGCTGGAACACTTTTTCTTTTTTGGGATTAATAGTGTGGTCAACCCAACCATGCTCTGCGGCAAAATTCAGACGAAAGTCTTGGATATCAATACCAGTCACCTCAGCACCACCCAGCTTGAGCACTTGATCTAGCAGGAGGCCAATTGGCCCCTGACCAATCACTGCTACTTTTTTACCAATCAAATCATCACTGACCTGACGGACAGCGTATAGAGCGATGGTCAGCGGTTCAATCATGGCGGCTGCTGTGAAGCTGACGGAGCGGGGGATGCGAAAAGCTAGTTCGGCTGGCAGGGCGATGTATTCAGCAAATGCACCAGGGCGATGATGGCCGATAGAAACGGTGTCTGGACACAGTGTAGGTTGGCCATCACGACAGAAGCGACACTGCTTACATGACAGGACGTGTTCACCGACCACATGGTTACCTACCTTGACATGCTTGACCCCAGGGCTGACCGCCTCAATTACACCAGAAAACTCATGGCCAATAATGTCAGTGTGGACCTGACGACCACCACGGTAGATATGGAGGTCAGTACCACAAATACCAGTGGCTTTAACGCGGATCAGTACCTCGCCCTTTTTGAGGCGCGGCTTTGGCACAGTCTGATAGGTGATAGTGCCATTTTTGAGGGTGAGAGCTTTCATAGGGTAAGTATATCACATAGCGCTGATTTGCCGGACTGAGTAAAGTTCGGTATGCTGCTGATGAGAATATAATAACCAAAAATATGTCACATTTTGAGGGTCGTGTATCTGATTTACATCAAGACATTGAATTGCCGCAGCGTAAAGCGACTGAACCAGATTATGAGCAGTTAGACTGGCCGCCACAACGATATGCGGATATTGGACCAGAAGAGCAGCACGCCGTTATTTATCGTTTAGAGCAGTTTGGTGTTTCTCGCCAGGATCTGACTGCTATTGGGGTGGAGCGGGCTTCTGATCTAACTGATGAGCAATACTTTGCCTTAGTCGGTGAGGCTATGCGTCATCAATATGACGTGGTGTTTGCTAATGTCTTTGCTCATTGGGAACAGCATAATCGAGAAGAGTATTTTACTATTATTGAACAAGTAGCTGAGCAGTATCAACAGTGGGGCTTTAACTTGGTTACTCGTGGTAGTGATGTTGAGATTATTGGACCAGACGATGTACCGAACATGGTTATTTCCTTGGAGGGTGGTTTACATGTGCAAGGACCAGAAGATATCCAGAAAATTTTTGATGCCGGTGTACGCAGTATGATTATTCAGTACAGTCGGGAAAATGATTTAGCATCAAAAACAGAGTTAACTCCAACTGGTCAAGCGGTGGTCAAAAAAATGTTTTCACTTGGTATGATTGTTGATGTCGCCCACATGATGCCTGGTCCGCGACAACAAGTATTTTCCCTGGCTGAAGCACAGGGCCAAGGCGCTCAGGTCGGCTACACGCACGGTGCGCCAGTTGATCAGATAGCGCGACTAAAGGGCTTGGAACATATTGCTGCAGAGAGAGGCTTGTCATACCAAGAAATCGGTCGCATCGCTAAAATGGGTGGCATTGTCGGGCTGTCTGTGAGCAAGCCATTCTTTAAAGACATAGAAGGATTAACCACGGCCATTGATCGGACAATGCAACTAGATAACGGTCCGCGCACAGTAGCTATTGGTAGTGACTGGGGTGGCGTACCTAATGAGTGGCGACTTGATGGTATTCCCAATGCGACTGAAATGCGCATGGCTATTGGTAATGCCTTAGTAGGACGGTTTGGTTACACCGAAGCGCATATTGACGCTCTGATGCGGAGTAACGCCCATGATTGGGTAGCCCGAGCACTTGATCATCAGGAATAAGCGTATGTCGCAGCTTGAACAACAGTTGGTTGATTATTTTACCCAGCACCCAGAAGCATATCAACCAGAGCAACAGCAGTTGCAGGCATTTTTGCGTCAATTACAATTTCACCCTACCGGCCAATCAGAACAGATTTTTCCAGTTAGCTTATTTCCGTTATTTATTCAGCAGGATCAAGCTGACCGGTGGTACGGCAGCGTGCAGCAGGTGTTGGCGGCCTTACTGCGTATTCGTCAAGAATACCGTCGTAACCAACAATTGCGTGACTACTTAGCATTACCAGCCACAGAACAATTGCTGTTTGAACTCGATGATGACGTGAAGGGTGTTGGGTGTGTACGAGCGGATGGATTTATTGCCAATGACGGTTCGTTAAAAATTGTTGAGTTTAACACTGACTATCCGGATGCCTTGACGGTTATTGGTCGTATCAATGATTATTTCCGACAACGTCCACATATAAAACCACTGCCATTGCATAATGAACCGAATTTTGGACAGCAGTTACTTCACTCGCTCGTAGCTCAATACCGTCTCAATGGTGGTACGCGGGAGCAGCCGGTCATCGGTATCTTTGCGCCTCAAGATCGTTGGTGGCACGGTGAATTTACCAGTTTACAGCAATTTTTTGAGTCAGCGGGCGTGTCATCTCACCTGATTGATCCGCTACAGCTAGAGGTTACAGCTACTGGACTTCAACATAAGGGGCAACCTATTGATATTGTTAGACGTTGTACGGAGACGCCGTATTTCATGCAGCACCAAGATGCTCTGGCGCCATTCTTACAAGCTTACCAACAAAAAAACTTTACGCTCTATAATAGCTTTCAAGACAGGCTGCTTGGGTATAAATCATTGTTTGCCGCATTGAGTGACCCGCAATGGCAACATTTATTTACTGCTGCACAGCAAGTAGCGATTGCCGCGCATATTCCATGGACGCGACGCGTCAGTCAATACGGTACAATTCAAGAAGGCGCGGAGACTGTACCAGTGCGGGACTTTTTATTGAAGAATCAACAGCGCATGGTCATTAAGCCAGTCAACTTAGCTGAAGGCAAAGGGGTGGTGATTGGTAATGATGAGGAGGTGACTGCCTGGAAAAATGTTGTCGAGCAGCTGCTGGCAGATGTAGCTGCTGGCCAGTCATGGATTATTCAGGAGAAGGTAGCTATTGGTACACGGCCAATTTACGACTGTGCTGAGGGAGCTGTGACTAGTACCAATGCCTATTTTGACTTAGTTTTCTATTTGTTTGGTACGGAAGAGCCGGAGCGGTACCTAACCGCGCCGTTAGCCTCACGCTATTCGCAACGACAAATTCTCAATGTTGCCCAAGGTGGTGGTTTTGTGCCCGTGTTTCAGTACTAGTGATAGTATCACACAAACAGAAAACCACCCTGCGAACAGCGTGGCATTCTGGCGGGCCCGACCGGGTTCGAACCGGCGATCTTCTGCGTGACAGGCAGACGTGTTAACCGCTACACTACGGGCCCAAATTTTTCTGTAAAACAATAGCAGTATACGCTCTCGGTTCATCTTTGTCAATATGGATATTATCAGAGTGGATTGACAGACTGTTGGTAAACAGTGTACGCTTTTGACAGTATTATTACCTATTTGTAAAGGATATATGTGGAATCCATTTCGTCGACAAGAATATTATGCTCCACCAGGGCAAGAACCAGCTGGCATGGAAGACGACTCCGATATTGATTTGTTGGAGTACGTAGAGGATGAGGATGAGAATCCAGATTCGTATGACCTTGAGGATATTGGCACTACCGACGATGACGAGGAAGATGAGTTTCTCAACCCTGATTTAGCAGATGCGGCTGAAGAAGCAGCTGATATGCTCCGTCAGGAAATTGCGGAAGAGGATCAACATCAAGCTGATCAAATTGTCCAAGAGATTATCGATAATACACCGCAGCCAGTACCACTGGAATCAACCGCAGAATCCTTTGCTGAGTTAACGCGTCGGCAAGCTGAGTTGCAGAAACAGTACGCACCACGTACTGTTGAAGAGTTGCCGCAGCGGGAAAATATTCCCACCGCAGAGTCAGACTCAATACTGCAGTTAGAATCCAGAATTGAGAAAAACAGTAATATTTTAAAAGCTCTGCATCAAGACTACGAAGCACGGAAACAGGGGCTGAAGGAATTAATGACTAGTCAGGCTGACCAGCAAGCCATTGCTGCTGCGCGACAAGATATGCGCCAGGCGCAAGAACGTATTCAAGCCAAAGAAGAGCTAGTGGCTCAATTACGTACTGAGCTAGCGCAGGCGCGCGGCGCCAGTCGGGCCGAAGAGCCGGTGGAAAGCCGCAGCATGCGCTTACATCGCTTGCAGGAGCGGTATGATGCTACCAAGTCTGCTATGGAGCAGCTGGTAGTCAGCGGCGAGTCTGATCCGGCTCGTGACAGTATCCTGCGTCAGCGGCTACAAGATGTGCGGCGCGAGATTGATGATATGGAGGCAGGTAAGGCGGCAGCCCAGGCGGACTATGATGCGGGTCAGGTTCAAGCCAACCGCGTCATTAAACAGAAGCGTACCAGTGTCGATGAGCAGCTTAAGGCGTACCGCAAACAAAACAGCCGCTGGAATCGATTCAAGCGGTGGCTACGCGGTTAATGAGACGACAAAAAAATAACCTATTCGCTAAATTCGAATAGGTTATTTTATTTTCTTACTTAGCTGCTTCAACCAGTTGCTTGAATACTGCTGGGTGATCGGTAGCAATCTTAGCCAAGATCTTACGGTCGATGTCGATATTTTTCTTCTTCAGACCGTTGATAAATTTGTTGTAGGTCAAACCATGTTCACGTACCGCGGCGTTGATGCGAACCTGCCACAATCGGCGGTAGGTGCGCTTTTTGAGCTTACGGCCGATGTAGGCGTGCTTACCGGCGTGAGTGGCAGCAGTTGATGCTTCACGCATCAGTTTTTTGCGACCACCGCCAAAGCCTTTGGTCTTCTTCAGTAAGCTGCGGCGCTTTTTGACGTGGGTTGTTCCTCGTTTTACTCGGGGCATACAATTCTTCTACAATCCGCCACTACTTATGGTAGGGCAACATATTTTTAATATTCTTCTGTTCTGCTGCGGCAGTGTCTTTGTCCTGACGCTTTTTCTGAGTCTGGCGACCGGTCAGGCGAGTGTTGAAGTGACTGCCACCGGCGGTGCGCTGCTTGAGCTTACCTCCTTTGGTGATCTTGACCCGCTTGGCCACTGACTTCTGGGTTTTTAGTTTAGGCATATACTTATTTCTTTGGTGCAATAATCATACTGAGTTTTCCGCCCTGGCGACTGACTGGTTGTTCGACCGTTACTTCCGTCTCCAGATTGGCAGCGAAGGATTCCATCAATTCTTTAGCTTGATCAAAGTGTTGTTTTTCACGACCACGTAAGTTCAGCTCCAGTTTAACCTTGTTACCGCCTTCCAAAAATTTATTAGCGGCTTTGCGGCGAACTTCCAAGTCGTGTTCGCTAATGCGGAATGACAGGCGAATACCTTTGGTGTCGGTAGCTTTCTGGTGCACCTTGCGGGCCCGTGCTTCTTTTTCCTTCTGGTATTTAAATGATCCGTAATCCATGATGCGGCAGACGGGTGGTTGAGCTTTGGGTGATACTTCAACCAGATCCAGCTCAGCTGCTTCAGCCTTAGCAATCGCTTCCGCAGTAGGGAGCACGCCGATCATGTTTTCGTCTGCGTCAATCACCCGCACTTCTGGTGCGGTGATACGATCGTTAGCCAAATACTCTTGGACTAACGGTGGTTCTGGCTTTTTTCGGCGTCGACTACGGCGCATACAATCAATTAGTAATTATTAATTACTAATTAGTAATTAATGACTGGTGGAGATGGCGGGAGTTGAACCCGCGTCTCGGCAGCGGTGCTATCACATGCTCTACGAGTGTGTCACGCTTATGGCGTCTGATACCGTGGCAATATAGCGTGCCAAATAACCGCGGTACGGACCTGAGGAGTGTCGAACAGCAGCGTCAGGTACCCTGCTGATCCAAAGTTCCAACTATGACACCGGGGATTCCCAGATGG
>CAZJZH010000006.1:0-28711 GCA_964550465.1 uncultured Gammaproteobacteria bacterium | reverse complement strand
AGTGATGGGTCACGTTGATCACGGCAAGACCAAGCTGCTAGACGCTGTGCGAGAAACAAACGTAGTAGCCGGTGAACATGGTGGTATTACTCAACACATTGGTGCCTACCAGGTAGAGAAGAAAGATAAGAAAATTACTTTTATTGATACTCCCGGTCATGAGGCCTTCTCTGCTATGCGCTCGCGTGGTGCTAAGGTGGCCGATATCGCTATCCTGGTAGTAGCGGCTGATGATTCTATCAAGCCGCAGACGATTGAAGCGATTCAGATTATCCAAGCCCTTGACCTGCCATTTGTGGTAGCTATTAACAAGATTGATAAACCAGAAGCCAATGTCGAGAAGGTCAAGGGGGACTTGGCCCAGCGCAATATCTTGCCAGAGGATTGGGGTGGTAAGGTCGTCTGTGTGCCTATCTCAGCTAAGGATGGCACCAACATTGATGATCTGCTCGATGCTATTTTGCTGGTGGCAGAAATGGAGGCTGATGATATCCAAGCCAACCCGAGCCGTTTGGCAGTTGGTAGTGTGATTGAGGCCCACAAGAGTGCTGGTGAAGGGGCAGTAGGTACAGTGCTGGTCCAGAGTGGTACACTGCGCGTCAATGACGAGCTGGGAATTAATGGCGTGTACTATGGTCGAGTCCGAGCCATGAAAGACTGGACCGGTGATGATGTTCAAGCTGCGCCACCGGGTACGCCGGTCAAGATTTTAGGCTGGAAGCTTGAGCCAAAAGTCGGTGATATTTTAGAAGTAGTGGCGGATCCGAAGACATTGGAAAAGAAATCAAGTAAGAAGGTTGCTGCTCAGCAGCACAAGCCGGTGGCAGTGGTCAGTAGTAGTGATGATGATGAAGATGGTAAAGAAAAAGTTTTGAGTATTGTATTGAAGAGTGACGTACTAGGTTCAGCCGAAGCCATCGCTGAGTCATTGGAGAAGTTAGAGATTCCTGATGGTGCCAAGTACAAAATTATTGCCCAGGGCTTGGGTAATGTGACAGAAGCCGATGTCTTGCGGGGCGAGGGTGAGAATGCGCTGGTACTTGGGTTTAACGTTTCTGTTTCACCAACCGCGGCCGAGATTGCTGAGGATAAGCATGTTGAGGTGCACACCTTTACTATTATTTATGAACTGCTCGATCTGGTAATTGCCCGACTGAACGACTTGCTCGGTGTCGAGACCACAGAGAAGGACAGTGGTGCCTTTGAGGTCATGGCACTGTTTGGTAAAAACAAAGACGGTCAGGTCATTGGTGGTAAAGTCACTAGTGGGCGGATTGAGGTGGGCTACAAAGCCCGCTTGATGCGTGACGGGCTTGACCTGGACCGATTGACTATCACTAAATTACAAGTCGGTAAAGAAGAAGTTCGTGACGTAGAAAAAGGCACGGAATGTGGTATGCAGGTCCAGGGTAAGCTGGAGGTCAAAGAAGGCGATGTCCTAGAAGTGTATGCAGAAGAGAAGATCAGCCGTACCATTAAGAGTGGCAAGTAGAGTGTGCTATACTAGATTGGCAATTATTCATATTTCATTATCTCTATGGCAGAAGTAACATTGACCAAAGATAACTTTGATACCGAAGTATTGCAGGCTGATGGACCAGTCTTGGTAGATTTCTACGCTGACTGGTGTGGGCCATGCAAGATGCAGGGGCCAATCGTCGAAGAGCTGGCGCAGGAAATGGCGGGTAGCAACACCAAAGTAGCCAAGCTCAACGTCGATGAAGCCCAAGAGATTGCCGGTAAATACGAAGTCATGTCTATTCCTACCTTGATTATTTTCAACAAGGGGCAGGTAGCTGACAAGTTGATCGGCGTGCACACCAAGGATGATTTGAAAGCTCGGTTGGAAAAGGTGGCAGCATAAGGTAGTAATAAAAGCCTCCGGAGTAATTCGGAGGTTTTTTCGTTCTTATTTGCCACACCTATGCATAGGTGTGGCAATGAACGGATCAGCTCACTCCGCAAAGCGGAGATGAGCTGATAGTTGACATCTTGACTTTCCTCACCATATCCGGTAGGATGTGTTTACTCTCTCACACCGATGATTTATTGATTATTCTATTGTATGGCTAATACCAAATCAGCATTGAAGGCCTTGCGCCAAGACAAAAAGCGGGCCGCGCGCAATACTGGCACGAAGAAGAAGATTGAATACTTCACCAAGCAGATTACGCGAGCGGTTGAAGGCAAAGATGCTAGTCAGGCTGAAAAGTTATTTGTTGAATTGCAAAAGACACTAGACAAGGCGACGAAACGCAAGGTGGTACACCGCAACGCTGCGGCTCGGACCAAGTCTCGTATTCAGACCAAGGTCAACACACTGAAAAAGTAATCGTCAAAAAAATCTCTCAGTTGAGAGATTTTTTGATTGACGCAGGTCGGACAGTTAGCTGGTCGCCATAATTGATTGGACGACGGTCAGGTCAAATAAAACAGCAAAGCTGGCGCCACCAGATTTAGTTTGACGGTCAATATGTAGTAACCGCTGGTAAATCTGGCGTAATTCTGCCGGGGTAAACTTGCGCACCTGGCGTTGCGCTTTTTGGGCGACAAAGGAGTGGAGACCTAATTCTTTGGCACTGCTACCGGCAGCTAGTTGGAGCAAAATCCGGAACTGACGAATAATCATAGCTAACAGGTACTGCTCTTTAGCGCCGGCTGCTAGCTGGTCATCAATCAGTTGTAAGACAGCTTTGGCGTTGCGATCTGCTAGAGCGTCAACGAAGTGGAAGATATTATCATCATAGGTATCGGTCACCAGCGTCTGGACGGCAGCTACGTCAATTGGTTGGTCAGGGCGGAAGTGGGCTAGCTTGGCGATCTCTTGCTCCATCCGCCATAGGTCCGGACCAACTCGGCGCACTAGTTCGTGAACAGCCGGTGGGTTAATCGTCGCCTGCCGTTCTGTCACCGCGGTCTGGACCCAGTCACGCAGTTGGCCGTCATCGAGGGATTCAAACACCTGACTATATTTTTCTTTGCTTAGTCGTTTGTATAGCGCCGTTCGTTTGTCTGGCTGGTCAGGCTCCCAAAAAACCATGATGACATCGTCACGGTCGTTGTCTAGTAATTCCAATACGGCGGTTTGTAGATCTTTCTTACCGTCACTGAGCAGGCGACGGATGATGACCAGGCGCTTAGCAGCAAAAAACCCACCAGCCTGAATAGCGTTGCGGATTTCTGCGGCGTCAGTGCTGCCACCGTCCAGGGTGACGATGTTGATGCCGGTAGGGTCTACCTCGTGAAAAAACTTGTCGTGAATGGCGCGGACTTTTTGGTGGCTGCGGTAGCTGTCCGGGCCGTAGAGGAAGAAAATCATAGTACCTCCTACTATAGCATATCTACTGGCAGCTGAGTATGGCTATTTTTCTGCTAATTTTAAGTAATTTACACCCAAATAGTTGACATTATATAATAAATATGCTAATATATAATCATCATTTTGATCTTTCCATCCATCTAGCCATGAAAGGGGTCTCGTATGACCACACGGATGTTCGTTTCATTTTTGGTGGTCATTGTGGTGATGACTGCCCTGGCCATCGGCCTGAACGTGGCCGAGCAGCACGGCTTTTTCTCTATCGGTGGACTGGCTGAGCCGGCCACCGAGCAATCGTCCATCCAGGACGACGCTGGGTCTCTGCCCTTCGTCGACTTGACGGACAACGACTAGTTTTCTCAAAAAAAAGAAAATAGGTCTCGTCACAACAAACAATTATCATAAAACCGTCTCCAATACGTTGAGGCGGTTTTCAATTTGTCTAAACATACCTTATCTACAGCTTATCCACTGTTTTGGTGTTAATGTACAATTGAGACACAAGCTAATTGGAAGCTGCTAATCGGCTAATTTTCAATCCAAAGCAGCCACTATCATTGACCGTGGGGATAATATATGCTATTATAAGAGTAAGATCTTTCAAAAGGGGAAACGCAATGGCCCGTAAACTCGTCCGTCTCGGTAGCGACAACAAATTTCCCTTGGCCATGATGGCCTTGTTGGCGGTTTCTTTGATTGCCGTGGTGTTGTCGTAAGTTTCCCACCCCACACTTGAACGCGCCCCCGCCCCTCAACGACGAGGACGCGTTTTCATTCTGTCTAAAATAGACTATACTGTATGTAGTAACTGCCATGGTGCAGTTTTTTAAATACCTTACTATTTTAGGCAACAACCTCTATGGATCAACATCCGCAGGAGCAGGCTGAACAGCAGCACAGCACTACTCCCACCACGCCAGCGCCACAACAGTCAAAGCAGAGCGCACCACAGTCAACACCACAACCATCTCCAAGCAGTAATGATGGTGGTTTGGCACCTAACGTGGCTGCCGCTCTATCATACGTCTTAGGTTGGTTAACCGGTATCGTCTTCTTCCTTATTTCAAAAGATAAGTTTGTGAAGTTTCATGCCATGCAGTCCATCATCACCAGCCTGGCAGCTATGGTCATTCATTATGTATTATTTAGTGTTTTGCGACTGTGGAGCATTGTCGGCTTATTTAACTTGGCGGTTTTCGCCCTGTTTATCTTCTTGATCGTCCAGGCTTACCAGCAAAAAATGTACAAGTTGCCGGTGATTGGCGACCTAGCAGAGCAGTGGGCTGGTGGTGAAAAACAGCCGAAGTCACAAATTGGTGATCCGGAGCAATAGGAGCAACTGTAGCAAAAGGCGTATAAAAAACCTTCGGGGTAACCCGGAGGTTTTTTCTTTTATGGAGAATGGCAAAGAGTAATTAGGTTGATGGGTAGTTAGGTCAGAAAGGAAGAAAAGGGAAAGGAGAAAGGGGGTATGTAAATCTATTCAGCCAGAATGCCACCCCTTTCTTCTTTCCTCTTTCTCTTTTCTGTTAGCTCTCATTGTTGCCCCATTACTCAATCACCAACTAACTTTTATAATCACTCAGGTAATTAGCAACTGACCGTTTCTTGACAAATTATAAGATATTTGCTAATACTAAGTCACAATAGAACCTTACAATTCAACAGAACTGAACCCACTATGGAGGATGTGAATCATGCGGGATAAGCGAACGTGGTTGATTATCGGCCTGGCATTGGTTACCTCTTGTCTGCTGGCTGCCATTATGCCGGTGCCGGACGATGCCGTTGCCTCGGTCTTTGATGGTTTCCTCGGTCAAAAGAGTCAGGCCTGTCAGGAGGCTGAGCAAGAATTACAGTTAGTGAGAGGCATAGTCACACATTCGGAAATGTGGACGCATGAATTTGACGGCGTTTATATTGGCACTGTCTCTCGCGGTCAAGACCCCACGCTGGCCCGACTGGAGGAGAAATATCTGGGCGACTTACCGGCATACAAAAATCAGTCTGCCGACCAGCCGTTTCCGGACAGTCAGTATTTGGGTCAGTTGGCTACGAAGCTTCAGCGGGGCATCGCAGAGTACCATAGCTACACTCGACAGCCTATGTTGACTGGCGCTATTGAGCATCGTAACGCAGTTTGCAACCAACAGTAATATCGCTGCCATTGGGTAGCCGAAAGGAGAGATAGAAATGACGCAGGTCAATGAAATGGACACGCTGCAGTTCAAAGTGGTGGTGCTACTTGCTCTGTTCGGCGCGTTACTTCTCATGTTTCTATCGCCAACGTCCGAGAATAGTGAAGCAATCGCTGAAGCGGCTGTGGTCGACGACCAGTGCGCCGAAGCTGAGGCTTTTCTGCAGCGAGCTGTTCAGCTGCAAGGCGTGGCTGGGAATATTCAGACAGAAAGTGCGGATGAAGAGCGGCTGCTGAAGGAGTTGTTTGAAGACATGCTCCCTCAGGAACGACCGTACTACCGCGCCACCAGTAGCCCGTTGGGATCGTTGGATCAAGAACTGATCAATAGCGCTCAGGGACAAGGGAATCGTGGTAAGCAATTGCAGCGCATGGCTGAGCGGATGCAGGTCAGTGCGCAGGAGCAGGTCGATCAACACTGCAATAAATCCAAATAACGTTCTTTCATGACACAATCAAAAAACCTTTCCGGTGACGGAGAGGTTTTCTTTTATTAAAAAGGGTAATGAGAAATGGAGAAAGGAATTAGGAATCAGGAGTCTGGTCATGCTCCAATTATTAATTATGCATTATGCATTATGCATTATTAATTTCCTCCGTCTCTCCCCAGTTTTTACCTACCTCTACCTTGACATCAATCGGCACGCGCAGGGTGTATACAGACTCCATAATCTTTTTAATTTTCTTCGTTACCTCCGGCACCAGATTTTTCTTGACCTCAAAGACCAGTTCGTCATGGACCTGCAGAACCATTTTGACTGCATCGTCACTATAATTTTTATCAATTTCTGCCTGCATATGGATCATGGCCAGCTTCATCAGGTCAGCGGCTGTGCCTTGAATGGGCGCGTTGATAGCCATCCGTTCAGCCGCTTTACGAATCTGTTGGTTGCGGGCCATGATGTCTGGTAAGTAGCGACGACGACCCAGCAACGTTTCGACATAGCCATCATCCTGGGCTTGGCGAATGACTTGATCCAGGTAGTAGCGCACCCCATCAAAGGTGTCAAAATATTTTTCAATAAAGTCATGAGCCTCGTCGATAGAAATACCAGTCCGCCACGACAGGCCGTAAGGACCCATACCATAGAGCACACCAAAGTTAACCTCTTTAGCAGTGCGGCGGATCTCTGGGGTAACATCAGCAATATCGATACTGTGAATAGCCGCCGCCGTAGCGGTGTGAATGTCTTGACCGTTTTTGAAAATATCCAGCATGGCCTGGTCGTCCGCCAGAGAGGCTACTACCCGCAGCTCAATTTGTGAGTAGTCAGCTGCTACAATCTGGTAGCCACGTTCAGCCACAAAGGCTTTACGAATCTCGCGGCCCAACTCGGTGCGGATAGGAATATTCTGCAGGTTTGGATCAGATGATGATAGCCGGCCGGTGGCAGTGACGGCTTGGTTAAAGCTGGTGTGTACTCGTTTGGTAGTAGCATTGATCAATTTAGGCAGTGACTGAGTGTAGGTTGATTGTAGTTTGGCTAGCTCACGGTGTTCAGAGATCAGGTCAATAATCTCATGACGACCAGATAATTTCTCCAGCTCAGCCGCAGCAGTTGACACCCCCGTTTTACCTTTTTTGAGGCCAGCGGTGGAGATGTTCAGTTTTTCAAACAAAATCTCTCGTAGCTGTTTAGTCGAGTCAATGTTAAATTCTTCACCAGCTAGCTGGTGAATTTTTGTATCAATTTTGGTTCGTTGTTTGTCAATTTTGGCATCAAGGGTCGTTAAAAATGTACTGTCAATTTTGACGCCCAATCGCTCCATGCTGACTAGCACAGGGATCAACGGCATTTCAATCGTATCAAACAAGCCTTTCAGATTTTTCTGTTCCAGTTCATCAATCAGCACTTCAAACAGCCGCCAGGTGTAGTCGACATCTTCGCAACAGTAGTCAGCCACCTGTTCGGCCGAGACATCCATCAGGCTGAGCTGCCCTTTACCCTTTTTGCCAATCAACGTTTCGATGCTAGTCATTTCATAGCCAAATTCACCAAAGACCAAGCTGTCCAGGTCATGCCCGCGACTACCAGGTTTGAGTAGGTAAGAGGCGATCATGGTGTCAAAGGTGATGCCGTTGACCGGCAAGTCATGCTGAGCCAGCACGGTGGCGTCAAATTTAATATTGTGACCAATCTTTTCAACTTTCTGATCAGCCAACACAGCGGCAATGTCGGGGTTGAGGAGATTGGCTGGTAGGTAGGCGGCTTGGCCGGACTGCCAACAGAAGCCTACGCCTAGTAATTTGGCATCAATGGCGTTCAGCCCGGTGGTTTCTACGTCAATGCAGATCAATTTTTGTTTTTTGAGATCACTAACAAACTGCTTAATGGTCTGCTTGGTGACTAACTGGTAGCCATCGCGAATGGTTGGCTGGTCTGCCGTAGTAGGTGATTCTACCTCAGCTGCTTGGTGGAGACCGGGCACGTCAGCTACGCGTTTGATCAGTGACTTAAAGCCTAGTGTTTGAAATAGTTCAACCACTTCTTGTTTATCTGCCCCACCAAAGCGAGCGTGTTCTAGGTCAATAGCTATATCGACATCAGTTTTGATGGTAGCGAGTTCTTGTGATAAGCGCGCTTGCTCAGCTTGTTCTATCAGCATCTTGCGGTACCGTTCTTTAATTTTTTCATCGCCGTCTTGAGCTGCTTTGAGAATACTGTCCAGATCGCCAAAGTCGAGAATCAACTGCGTGGCGGTTTTCTCACCAATGCCGGCTACGCCGGGAATGTTATCTGACGGATCACCGCGCAGGGCTTTGTAGTCAATCACCTGGTCCGGCCCAAAGCCGTATTTTTCTGTGACCGCCAGCGGGTCATAGTGGACCATATCATTCATGCCTTTGCGGAAGGTAGCCACGGTAACATCATCACGCACCAACTGCAGCGTGTCCATGTCACCGGTGACGATAATTTTTTTGAGCTCTGTTGGTGTCTCGGTCACCAGCGTGCCGATAATATCATCAGCCTCAAAGCCGACTTTTTCCAGCACGGGAATATTGAATGATTGAACCAGTTGTCGTACTAAGTCGAATTGGACAATCAACTCATCGGGTGCGGCTTCTCGGTGGGCCTTGTAGTCTTCAAACGCTTCGTGGCGAAAGGTGCCGCCTTCACGATCAAAAGTGACGATCAAATAGTCTGGCGAAAATTCCCGGAACAGTCGCAGTAGGGTAGTGGCAAAACCATAGACAGCATTGACCACCGTGCCATCCGGCGCGGTTAATGGCGGCAAGGCGTGGTAGGCGCGGTGGATGAGGGCGTGCCCGTCTATGATAACTAATTTTTCAGCAGATTTTTTAGTCATGACAGTAGTATATCACAGCGGCTGCTGAGGGTTGTCAAATGTAGTTATTTTGCTAGGCTACTAGTGAAGCGGGCGATTCACCAAGCATCGCCGCATTCGCACCTCCTGTATACGCATACCGGAGGAACCTCCATTGCCTCCGCCCTCGCGGAGGCCTTTTTTCTTGACTTATTCAGCTGAACTGCTAGACTGCCGTTGATGATGCTGCTCGCCGCATTGTCCCCGATGGTCGGCAGTACTGCCCCTTCTGCCGCTCGTCACATCTCCTCCTCATTGTCGATTTCATTGTCGATCACAATTGCCCGTATATCATGGATACGGGCTTCTTTTTTTGTCGAAAAAACTAAAAAGCGCTATGATGGTCTGACTATGGAAAATTCTTTTACAGCGGCCATGGCTCAGCTCCAGTTGGCTGCTGATAGACTGCAACTTGATCCAGCGGTATTGGCTCGACTACAGCAACCACAACAGGTGCTGGAGTTTGACGTGGCAGTGCAAATGGATGATGGCTCTACCCAAACATTTCCAGCCTACCGAGTGCAGTACAATAACGCCCGCGGACCGTTCAAGGGCGGTATTCGTTTTCACCCGCAGGTTGATCTGGATGAAGTCAAAGCCCTGTCGTTTTGGATGACGATTAAGTGCGCGGTGGTAGGTGTGCCTTTTGGCGGCGGCAAGGGTGGTGTGCAGGTGGATCCAAGGCAATTATCAACCGCAGAACTAGAGCGATTATCCCGCGGCTATATCCGGGCTATTGCCGAGCAGATTGGCCCGGAAGTTGACGTGCCGGCCCCGGACGTCAATACCACTGCACAAATCATGGACTGGATGGCTGATGAATACGCTCAGATTGTCGGCCAGTGGATGCCAGCCGTCATTACCGGTAAATCAATTGAGCGTGGTGGGTCGCTGGGCCGTGATACTGCTACGGCTGGCGGTGCCTTTATTGCCTTACAAAAAATTGCCCAGCACAAACAGCTAACCCCAGCCGACACGCGGATTGTTATCCAAGGGTTTGGTAATGCCGGCTATCACTTTGCACAGCTGGCTCACCAAGCCGGGTATCAGATTGTTGGTCTAGCTGATTCACGCAACAACATTATAGCCTCAGACGGTAATAGTTTTGATCCGGAGGCGGTGATGCAGACTAAAGAGGACACCGGCTCAGTCAGTGCTGAGCAGGCTCGGTCAGTCAGTCCGGCAGCATTGTTAACCACTGAGTGTGATATCCTGGTGCCGGCCGCCCTGGAAAACCAAATCACGGCAGACATTGCTCAACAACTGCAGGCGCAGATAGTGATTGAGGTGGCGAATGGCCCAACCACGCCTGAGGCTGATGAGATACTGCAGCAACGAGGGGTGACCGTCGTACCGGATGTGCTGGCCAATGCCGGCGGGGTGACGGTGTCATACTTTGAGTGGTTGCAAAACCAGCACGGGGAACAGTGGACAGCTGAGCAAGTTGATGACCAGCTAGAAAAAATTATGGCGGAGAGCTTTGATGCGGTTTGGCAGACTGCTCAGCAGCAACAGGTGTCGATGCGCTTAGCAGCGTTTTTATTGGGAGTACAACGTATAACGGGTGATAAGTAATTATTAATTAATAATGCATAATTAATAATTAGGGAATCAGGGAATTGTCATACCGTAACTCGTAATTCATAATTAGGGGTTATTTTTTTTATTCAAAATAATAGGGGGTGCGTCGTTACGGACAATACAGTTGACTTCTGTAGTTAGTTAGGTTAGACTGCACTGTCGTCTGTATACTATAGGCGATGAGTCCGTTGACAATTTTACACATGACAGCATAGTGTCTGTCACAACAGAAAGGATTACGGTATGTTCGTATTCGTGGGAATTGGACTGCTTTCTGCAGCAGTTGCTTATGTGGTTAGTCGTACGGCATGGTCTGCTGCTGTGTGGGGGGTTATGGGAGCACTGGTCAGTTACACTTTCTGTGGCCTATTTGTGTTGGCGTGGGGGTTCATAGGAATCTTTGTCTGGATAGCGGTGGTTGGACTCCTGTCCGCAATTGCTTACATGATATTCTGTGACCCTCCAGGATTGCGCCGCACTGATTTGGCAGTAGGTGGGTATATAGCTGTTTTTGTGATCGCCATCCCGTTCATCAGTACCTCCGCCTGCTTTCATGCCAAGGCATATCATCGTCTGATTGGTGATGTGGAAGCCAGTACGTTTTCGACTGACACCACCCCTGTCGATATTACCCAGATGCGCGTGGTCGACCAAGACTATGCTCATCGATTGGGTGAAAAGAGGCTGGGGGCTGGTGGTGCTTTGGGTAGCAAAGTGTCTCTGGGCACCATGAATATTCAGCAAGTCAATGGCAAGCTTTATTGGGTGGCGCCATTGAATCACAGCGGCTTCTTCAAATGGCTGGCTCACGATAGCACGCCTGGATATGTGATGGTTAGCGCTACCAATCCTGAGGACGCTCGATTGGTACAGGAGATCGATGGTCAACCCATTACTCTGCGCTACAACATGGGATCATTTTTCGGGCAGCAACCACGCCGTCACGCTTACCAGTCTGGTCATTTCAATAAAGGACTGACTGACTTCACCTTTGAGATTGACGATGCAGGTAATCCCTACTGGGTTATTACCACTTACCGTAAACGCGTTGGTTTTAGTGGTAGTGATGCTACCGGGGTGTTGCTCTTGGATGCCCAAACCGGACAGATAGAGCAGTTCGGTCTCAACGAAGTGCCCGAGTGGGTTGATCGTGTTCAACCGGAGGCGTTTGTCGTCAACCAGCTTAACTACGAAGGTAAGTACGGAGATGGTTGGCTCAATGCCGTGTTTGCCAAGAACAATGTGCGGCAGGTGACGGGTCAGCATGCTAGAGATGGTCAAGGCAATGCGACATTGGTGTATGGCGATGACAACCAGTCATACTGGTATACTGGCCTGACCAGTGCTGGCAGCGACGATAGCACGGTTGGCTTTGTCTTGGTCAATACCCGCACCAAAAAGACGCGTTTTTACAAGCAGCCTGGTGCCACCGAATATGCTGCGCGAGAATCCGCTGAGGGTGCGGTACAAGAGAAGCGGTACAATGCCTCTTGGCCTATCCTCTACAACGTCGCCGGTCTGCCAACATACTTCATGACGCTGCATGATGATGGTGGCCTAGTGAAGGCAGTGGCCTTTGTGTCGGTCGAGAACTACCAAACCACCGGAGTTGACCACAATATCAGTCGGGCGCTACGGAAGTACCGTCAGGCTTTAGCGAGTCGTGGGAACAGCATTGCGGTTGATGCATTGGTGACCTACCAACAGGCTCGTGGTCCTATCGCTCGCATCACACCAGATGTGCAAGGCGGCACAACAAACTACTATATCGTGGTTGAGGGCTATCCGCAGCGATTGTTTGTTGGCACCGCAGACACTTCGTTTGAGTTGCCCATTTCGCGAGTGGGGGATGTGGTAACTATTGAATTTGATGAATCTGGCAATTCACCGCTGGATATCATGAAGTTTGATAACGCCAATTACACCTTCCAATACACGCCTGCCGCTGAAGCTGCTGATCAAGCACACGATGAATTTGCTGCGCAGCAACGCAGTGAACGTGCTGGACAAAACGCTGATGCCGCTTGGGAGAATTTGAGTCCGGAGGAAAAGGCCGCGTTATTAAAACAGGCGCAATAATCACAATGCTACGTCAATCGCCGCACCTACGGGTGCGGCGTTTTTCATTTTAAAAAATATAGATGCCCTCAGAGCGAAATAGTTGACAAAAGTATTTAAATATGCTAAAGTGTAATGTCCGCCATGGAAAGGCTCTTGCGAGCTACACGTCCATTTCTCTCCACCGAATACATCGGCGGACAGAAAGGTTCAGTGACATGGCGGATGTCCGCACACCACAATATCAGCCGGCCGATGTGCTGCCTACGGGCGGGTCGACATTACAAGGCATGCTGTGGGGCTTGATCCTCATTGCCAGCTTTGTCCTCCTGACCGTTGGACTGGCCCTGCCCGGCGTGTAAACAACTGCTCAGCAGTGACCCTTCCCCCTCCCAAATGCGGGAGGGGTTTTCTTTTTGTCTCGTACTGATTAGTCAGTCAGGGTTTATTGCTAGTTTATATAGGGCATGCTACGGTGAATGTAGTTCTGGTGCCCGCCTGGGCACCTACCGATCTTTTTATCATCTGCCTTGGAAGTCCTCGACTGAGGAAAGGAGACCGCTGGTGTCTGATTGTGAACAAGAATTGTCCCGCGCTCGTACAGGCATGCGGCCGCTGCTGCCGCCGGTTAATGCTGGTGGAGCCTACATGTGGCTGGCGTGGATCCTGGTGTTCGGTTTCATTTTGTCGCTGGCTGCCATCGGTACGTTTTATGCCCACTGGGTGACGATAGTGCTGGAAACCATCGGATTGCCCGTGTTGATGCTGGTGATCATCGGCATACTCTACCTAGCTATACGTAAACGACCTCATCATCCCGCCACCGGCAGTGGCTAAGTCAGTGCACTCATATCTACTACCCCGTTCGCTGTGGCGAGCGGGGTTTTTACTTTCCTTGACATATTAAAGGGATTGTAGTAGGATAAAGAATCTTCTATGAAGACTACTCGTTCATTCACAACAATGACGCATAATTGTTACAAACATACTATAAGGAGGTTATGGGTATGCCCTGGAACTTTGGTGTCGAACATCTCGTGCTATGGATTGGACTTCTTGTTCTCTTCCTTTATTGTCTGCAGGCGCTATTTCCTGCTAAGAACAAAGGAGATGTATACTACCTTCAAATTTTGTATGCTGGATTTGGCTCGGTGCCAGCTGTGTTTCTGGCCGCTGAAGTTCTACCGACACCGCAGCCCCTGTTCACCGGGTATCTGGTGAGCAGTTGGCTGTTGTTTGTCGTCATTTGGCTGTGCTGCGTATTGCCCTCCGTATGCCTAGCGGAATTCGCCATGAGAGGCGGCTTTGTTAAAATGGACGGTAAAATGCCGAAGATTTTTGGCCTGCCGTCTGAAATTATCTGGGGAAGGATTGTGCCAGTAGTAGAGGAGCGCCCAGCAGACAGTCCCCTCCGATTTGCTAGCTTCTGCTTAGGGATGTTCGCTCCGCTCTTTTGGTATGGCACATTCATCCATACTTGGGAAATTCGTAACTACATTATCTCTTGGTAATCCACTGCACCCCACGTCACATGGCGTGGGGTTTTGCTATACTAAGGGATATGATTACTCCCACCTTTGAGTACGAACAAAAGATCATGGCTGAGGGCTACCAGCTGATTGCTGGGATTGATGAAGCTGGTCGTGGCCCTTGGGCCGGGCCCATTACTGCTGCCGCGGTGATTGTCGATGTAACTACATTTAATCATCCTAAAGTGCGAGACTCGAAAACCTTGTCAGCCACAGCGCGAGAAGAGCTGGTGGACTGGATTACCGACAACGCCGTGGCGCATGGCATTGGCCAGGTGGAGAGTGGTGATATTGATATGTATGGTATCCAGTTAGCTAATAAGCTGGCCATGAAGCGCGCCATTGAGGCGCTGGACCCAGCACCGGACTATGTCTTGACCGATTATGTTGGCAAGATCGAATTCCGCACGCCCTATCAAGTCCTCGCTAAAGGTGACCAGCTATCAGTCAGCATTGCCGCTGCCTCTATTCTAGCCAAGGTCCACCGAGACCGGCAGATGCTAGAGTACGCCGCGGTCTATCCGGACTACGGCTTTGAACAACACAAGGGCTATGGCACAGCCCTGCACCGCCGTTGCTTAGAAGAGTATGGCCCCTGTCCTATTCACCGCTATAGTTTTGGTCCGGTGGCAGCAGTTGCCAAAGCGCTACAAGATCGCTAAGATGCTCAAAGATATGAAACACTACGATCACAGCACAATTGAACCTAAATGGCAGCAACGGTGGGATGAGCAGCAGCTGTACCACGTTGATGATGACGCGGCCAAAAAATACTACGCCTTGATTGAGTTTCCGTATCCATCCGGTGAGGGCTTACACGTGGGGCACCCACGCAGCTTTACGGCCATGGATGTGGTTAGTCGTAAAAAGCGGATGGAAGGTCACGCCGTGCTGTACCCGATTGGCTTTGACGCCTTTGGCTTGCCGTCAGAAAACTTTGCTATCAAGACCGGCATTCACCCCAGCATCACCACGGCCAAAAATATCGAAACGTTTACCCGCCAGTTGAAGAGCCTGGGCATCGGCTTTGATTGGCAGCGGGCTTTTTCTACGACTGATCCGGACTACTACCGCTGGACGCAGTGGATCTTTTTGCAATTCTACAAACACGGCCTAGCCTATAAAGACACTATCCCAATTAACTGGTGTCTGTCCTGTAAAATTGGCTTGGCCAATGAGGAGGTGGTTAATGGTAGGTGTGAGCGCTGTGGTGGGCAGGTGGAGAAGCGGCAGAAGGAGCAGTGGATGTTAAAGATCACCGCTTACGCCGATAAGTTGGTAGATGATTTAGAGCTACTACCGGAGTGGTGGGAGCAGATTAAGTTACAACAGCGCAATTGGATCGGCCGTAGTTATGGCGCGGCCATCAGTTTTGATTTACAGAATATTACCGGCCAGGCTGACGGTAAGCACGCGGTTGAAGTCTTCACCACTCGGCCGGACACTATTTTTGGCGCCACCTTCTTAGTTATCTCACCGGAGTTGGCGCAGCATTGGATTGACCTGGGTTGGCAAGCTACCGACGAGGTGGTTGATTATGTTAGTGAATCGTTACAGCGTTCAGATATTGACCGAGCTGATGAGGGTAAAGAAAAAACCGGCGTTGATACCGGCATCACGGCGGTCAATCCGGTTAATCAACAAGAGATGCCCGTCTTTGTGGCGGACTATGTCCTGGGTGGCTATGGTACCGGCGCTATTATGGCTGTGCCGGCCCATGACCAGCGCGACTTTGAGTTTGCGCAGAAATATAAGCTAAAAATTTTACCTGTAATTAAACCCTATAGTTCTGGTAGTATTTTAGGTCATACATTCCCTGAGCAGTATTTATCATCAGGAGACAACTTTAAAGAGGCTAGTGCTAAGCAGAAAGAAAAAGAAGAAATGGTTTACCAGCAGATTTTAGAAGGAAGGGTTTGCTATACGGGCTCTGGTACTTTGATGAACTCCGGTCAATTTGACGGTTTGTCAGTTGAAGCAGCGCAAGAAAAAATTGTGGCCCAATTTGGTTTTGCCAAAAAGACTAACTTCAAGCTGCGTGATTGGGTTTTTAGTCGACAGCGCTACTGGGGTGAACCAATCCCCATGATTCACTGTGCGCAATGTGGTTGGCAACCCATGCCTGAGGATCAGTTACCATTAGAATTACCACAGGTAGAAAAATACGAACCGACTGACACGGGCGAGTCACCACTGGCAGCCATGACTGATTGGGTTACCACCACCTGTCCGCAGTGTGGCGGGCCGGCCACACGAGAAACAGACACTATGCCCAACTGGGCTGGTTCGTCTTGGTATTTCTTGCGCTACGCAGACCCGCACAACGACCAGGCCTTGGCTGATCCGGAAAAATTAAAAGCCTGGTTGCCGGTGGATTGGTACAACGGCGGTATGGAGCACACCACCCTGCACTTGTTGTATTCACGGTTCTGGTACAAGTTCCTCTATGACATCGGCGTTATTCCCAAAGAATGTGGACCAGAGCCATACACCAAGCGGACTTCGCAGGGCATGATCCTAGGCCCGGATGGTGACAAGATGAGTAAGTCGCGCGGTAATGTTATTAACCCCGATGAGTTAGTAGCAGAGTATGGTGCTGACACTGTTCGGACCTATATCATGTTCATGGGGCCGTTTAATCAGGCTATCCCGTGGGATACGAACGGCGTGATGGGCGTGCGCAAGTTTTTGGAAAAAGTGGCTAAGCTGGCTGATGTGGTCAGTGATGAAGCCACCGAGGAGCTAACGCGCAGCCTGCACAAGACTATCAAGAAGGTAGGTGAAGACATTGAAGCTATGCGCTTTAACACCGCGGTTTCGACTATGATGATTTTTGTTAACGAAGCTACAGCCGCTGGCAGTATTGGTAAACAACAACTGGCTGACTTCTTGTTGGTCTTAGCGCCATTCGCGCCGCATTTGACGGAAGAATTGTGGCAGCAGCTGGGCCATGAAGGCAGTATTCACATCCAACCCTGGCCGCAGTATGAGGCAGCGCTGGCTAAGGATGATACAGTAGAAATTGCCGTGCAGGTTAATGGTAAGTTGCGCCACACCTTTAGTGCTGATGCGGACACGCCAAAAGATGAATTGGAAAAAACCGCTTTGGCCGAAGAAAAAATTCAGCCATGGGTAGCGGACAAAGAGATTAAGCGGGTAATTGTAGTGCCAAATCGTTTGGTTAATATTGTGGTAGGGGAATAGCTCAGAACGTAGTGTGTAAAATAAACCCCCGTCACTGACGGGGGTTTATGTGTGATAGCAAGATTAGGATTGCCTTTGAAACTGATCAAGGATGATCTGTTTCGCTTGGTTGGCGTCGTCTTGGTTGGCAACAACAGTTACTAAACAAGGACTGTTCGCCAGTCGGAGGAGGCGGCTAGTGTCTGTGACTATTGCTTGTGCTTTCATTGCATCAAAGACGGTAGAGACAATGTCGTCGTCTCCCCAGAAGCTAATGCCCCAATATTCTTTTGTGCGATCTATAATGAGCAGCTGGTCATAGCCCGGACCGCCAGCCCATTGACATAGTCGGTCAGCCACTGTTTGCTCGTGGTCATGAGGCAGATCAATGACAGTCAGGCGCCCGCCAATCCGTTCGCGCACACTAGCTGCTGCTAAGATGGCTTGTTGAGCCTGCCACTCCTGGTAGGCGGTCACGCCCTGGTGGTAGCGCTGTAAGCGTAGTATCCGTTCGATTTCTTCCGCAGTGGCTCCTCGGGCTGCTAGGCGAGCAGGTGCATACGCACGAGAACCAATCAGCTCATACCAACGCAGAGTACTCGGCGATAGCTGACCCCTCAGTTTAAAGTGATCAATGACTTGCCACAGCAGGGATATTTCCGGCAGCAGTGAGTTGGTATATCGGAGTGTTATTTTTTGTCCAGTATACCAATTCTCTGGAGCGCATCCCACAAAAAGATATGTGGATGTCGAGGAGTGCGGGCTGCACACTGGGCAAATAATCTCAGCAATTTTCGGCTCCTCTGCTGATACAGGCGTTTCGTTACCCTTTTTCTTTGCCTGACAGAGGGGGCAATGTTGATCAGCTATGTCTCCGGGACTACAGGTCGTACTCTTTATATGGAGTGATATGTGTCCAAATCGCTCCAAGAGATCCTCGATTGCCGCCATCTCTAAGTTTTTATCTGGACCTAATATAGCCACCACTGGTTCCATGCGACGCTCCTTGTGCGTAGGTGTTCGGTGTTGTTAATGACCTTCATCGCCACGTTGGTTGACGATAGTGCACTCTAACACGCTAACTATCTTTGTCAAGGCGTGTTTTTTATTTTCTGTTTATTGGACGTTACGTACACTGTCGGTATATGACGTACCGGCAGTGGTTGATTTTGGGCATACTTGTCTTATGTGCCCTGTGGCGCTGGCAAACCTGGCCGCTTGGCTGTCAGACTGATGAACTGGCCTGTAGTAATGAGCAGGGCAGTCTGACGTTTGCCGCCCAGATTGTTGAGGTGGAGCGGCGGATTAGTAAACAGCAGTTAATTGTCCGTGGCTTGGAGCGAGATGGCCGAGTGGTGGTGAGTACCGGACTGTATCCGGAGTATCGGGCAGCTCAGCAGGTAGAGATCACCTGCCGCTTGCAGTCACCGGAAGCCTTTGACGGCTTTGCCTATGACAAGTACCTAGCCATGCAGCAGATTTATTCCACCTGCTACCGACCCAAGATTGTAGTGACTGCTGATCATACCCCACCACTAGTCTGGTTGCGGCAGCAGGTCCAGCAGGTGATCGAGCGACAACTGCCCCAGCCATCAGCCAGTATGATCACCGCTATGTTGCTGGGCGTGCGCGGTGACCTGTCACTACTCCGCCAATCACTCAGTGCCACCGGCACCAGTCATATCGTGGCGGTGTCTGGTATGCATGTGGCTATTCTGTCTTCACTGTTGCTCAATGGTCTGTTGTGGGTGGGTTTGTGGCGGCGTCAAGCCACCGTAGCGGTGATGCTATTTTTGGTCGGCTTTGTCTTACTGGTGGGTGCGCCGGCCTCGGCCGTGCGGGCCGCTACTATGGGTGGCTTAGGGTTAGTAGCCCCGTTGGTAGGGCGACTAAACCAGTCATCGTGGGCGCTGGTGTTGGTAGCAGTCATCATGCTGGCGCATAACCCGTTGCTGCTGGTGCACGACGTTGGCTTTCAGTTATCATTCTCCGCCCTGTGGGGTATCCAAGCCTTTGGGCCGGGCATTGATAGCTGGTTGGAGAAGCTGCGGATCAATCAATTCATCCGTGAGCCGCTGATGATGACCTTGTCAGCCCAACTAACTACCGCGCCGCTGATCATCTATCACTTTGGTCAGTTTTCACTCATTGCGCCACTGGCTAATCTATTGGTGGTGCCAGTGGTGCCGCTGCTGTTGTTGCTCAGTATCGCAGCCATCGCGGTCAGCCTGCTCAGTGGACTGGTAGGACTACTGGCCTTTTGGCCGGTGTGGGTGATTAGTCAGTACATCATTGAGTTAACCGAGTGGCTCAGCGCCGTGCCGTACGCCGCTATCACTCAGTTATCAATGCCGCTGTGGCTGTTGTTTGGCAGTTATGGAATATTACTGGTATGGCGATACAGAAAATCATTATTACCGCGTTCATCGCAGTCGGCAGTGTCAGCGGCTGGCTAGCTTGGCAGCACTATCAGCAGTCTCAATTATTGCGGCTGACGTTTTGTGACGTTGGTCAGGGGGATGGCATGTTGATCCAAGTACCGGGCGGCTTTGATGTGATCATTGACGGCGGGCCGGATCGCTCGCTGCTGTCCTGCATTGGTCCGCGATTGGGATTTTTTAATCGCGATATCGAGCTGGTTATTTTGTCCCACCCGGATGGTGATCATGTTACCAGTCTGCCGGCCCTGTATGATCACTACCACATAGAGACACTGCTGTGGACGGGTGTGCAGCATTTCAATGGACCATACATGGCGCTCCGCCAGCGGCTGGCTGAACAGCACGCCCAGTCAGTCATAGCGGTGACTGGTCAGGTGATTGAGCTAGGCCCACAGACACGGCTGGAAGTGCTGCACCCCTTTGCCTCACTGGATGACCAAGCGGTTGATGATGTGAACAATGCCTCAGTAGTGGTTAAATTAATTCATGGTCAGGTCAGTGTGTTGTTGACGGGGGATATCTCTGTCTCACAAGAGCTGCTGATGGTTGATCAAGGGCTGGATGTGTCAGCTGATGTGCTCAAGGCAGCGCACCATGGCAGTGTGACCTCATCAGCAGAAGAATTCATTGCCGCGGTTGATCCGCAGGTGGCTGTCATGCAGGTAGGGCGTGATAACGCTTTTGGTCATCCATCACCCCGGGTGTTGCGGCGCTATCAGGCAGCCGGGGTGCCACTCCTACGCAATGACCTGTTGGGGGATATAGAGCTGGTTAGTGATGGGCAGGGGTATTGGTTTAATGGGGATATGTGAGGTGGGATATGAGATATGCGGTGATTAGATTGGTGAAGGGATAAATACAGCGCCTCTCCCCATATCTAATATCCCATATCCCATATCTTTATATATACTTGATTTTTCCCCTTGCCAATGATACTGTAGGGACGTATTTATTAGACTTATTTTATATATCCTATGGCCGCCCGTCACGAACGCACCCTGATTATCATTAAACCCGATGCGCTTAACCGTAGTTTGGTTGGCGAGATTATCAGTCGCTTCGAGCGCAAAGGTTTGAAGATTGTCGGTACTAAAATGACTCAACTGACCGAAGAGTTGCTCAAAGAGCATTACTCACATATTGCTGACAAGCCGTTCTTCCCTCGTATCGCTGAATTCATGAAAGGCTGGCCGGTGATTGTGATGGTGTTGGAAGGTTTTGAAGCTGTTGACTCGGTCCGGCTGATTACTGGTGAGACTCTAGGTCGCAAGGCTGATGCCGGTACCATTCGCGGTGACTTGTCGATGAGTATTCAGGCTAATGTGGTGCATGCTTCTGACAGCATCGAAAACGCTCAAGCAGAAATCCAGCGCTTCTTTAGCGAAGATGAATTGTATGACTGGGACCGGGCTGACCTACCGTTTGTTTATTCGGCGGATGAGTTAGAAGCTTAGGAGTTAATTAATAATTATTAATGCATAATTAATAATTAGAAATCGGGTAATAGAAATCAAAGGACTCTCGCTAGGGAGTTCTTTTGTATTATGCAAAAAGAAAAGCCGTAACTACGCGTTACGACTGAGGTGTATGTAGCTCTGGTTATTAATCATTTTGGTGCCCATGGCACCCAATAAGGTTCGCCAGTTTTTGGATCCCTAACTATTGTATAAAGCGGTTTCTTGTCAGTGAGACTATCGTTGGTAGTGCTAGATCCAGAGTGAACATCGCAAGGTCTGTTGCAGGCGCGCGCCAGGCGAATGGATCGCACGGGTAGAGGGATGAGTTTTTTAGACACGGGTTTTCTCCTTGCAAGGAAGAAGGTGGCAACAATAGAACATTAAAAGAACTTATTGCATGATAGTTGATGTAAAAGAGTTTTGTCAATATTTTACCAAAAAGAAAAGCCGTAACACGTAGTTACGACTGATGAATGCTGTGAGCAATTTTACTGGTCCTCGACCGTCAACATATTGTTATTTTTGGTGAACTGTCGCAGGTCTTCCAGGCGGATCTTGATGATACCGCGGCCGTTGGTGTTGAAGGCTTTGAGGTCGTTGTTTTTGATCCAGCGGCGGATGGTTTCCGTGGAGACCATACAGAATTGCGATGCGTCTTTGACGGTCAGGACGTCCGGCCATCGTCGCGTTTCCTTTTCGCTTTGCATAACCAGCATACAGCACTCCTTGATAAGCTTGTGGGTTTGAGAAAAGGACGGCGCTATCAATATTTAAAAAAATAGCACATATATAAAATAATGTCAATAATTAGCCCAAAAAGAGGTAAATATTGACAAAATTATTTAAATATGCTAGGATAAAATAATAGTTCCTTTATAAAATAAAGCGTTGATCACCACATCACCACGGCTTTTAGCCAAAGGAGGTTACTGTCTATGGATCTAGTGTTTCGTTCCATTTCCCTGAAACGGCAAGGAAGAGAAAGGAGTTAAACATGAACGTGCCCGTGTTAGTGCTCGAGCGCATTGCTCGGCGAGCTCGCGACGAGCGACACGTCTATCTGCGCCGCTGCCCGTTCAAACCACACCAGGTGCTTGACCAAGTAACCAGAGTGATGAAGGAGCGTGGTTGGCGCTACGAGTATGAGCCGGTTTATTACCCATGGGATCCCGCCACCAGGCCGGAGCACCGTTTTGCCACCGAGGCATACGTTGACCCCGCGGCTGAGGTAGCTAAGGCCTTGGGAATCAAATGGGCCAAGCGCCATCGTTGTGTGCTCAGTTTCTTAGACGGAGTGGTGCTGGCATTTGGTGATCGTAGATACTACCCCAAGAGGCTACACAAGCGCGTCAGGATGCCTACTTCGGTCGTTATTCAGTATAGGTGCGACACCTTTTCGGCTAACCGACCGTCGTTGTATGTGCCAGCTGAATGGGGTCATAGGACCGTACCTATCTATGCCGTTTTTGGCTATCTGTGGGTGCTCGGCTTTTGGCCGCGAGTGCAGCAGTACATGCAAGATACTCTGTCGATTGCCACGCTGGAACAGCGACAGTTATTCCTGGAGACCTTCTGGCAGGTCATTACGACCAACGGTCGTGTGCGTCGCCGCATGTTGGTCAATCACGGGGATCATACACTAGAGGTGGTGTACAATTTGATTTACGCCAAATTGATTGCCGCTGAAGAACAAGGCTAGTTGCGAACATTTTTGCGATTAGTACACACGTTAGCTTTATAGCTCGCCATTTAGAGCTTAGAGCATAAACCTATTGTTTTATATGTATTAAGCAATAGGTTTTTAGTTTGTTGATATATTGTGTTATGCACAGCCAGCTTGGCTTATTTGAGCGCTTTTGATTTTGTGTCACTTGATCAGTTTGCTCAACGGGAGTATTATAAAAAGTGAGCTTCACTATCCGGTGTTTTTCTCGCCTATGGTGGGGAAACAGGGAGTCGTTCACATCTGGGTCAAACTGGCGCGAAAGGGACGTGTTGTTATCGGTCAGACCGTGGTCTGCCCAGCTCACACCCATGCCTACTGTTCCAGTCTCATTGCGCGGCCATTCGTGACACGGTTTACGATGCGGAGTGCGTTGAGATTTGAGTAGCAATTGGTTATAGCCAGCATGTCAATGGCTCCACCGGATTGTGAGGTAGTAGACCGCCGAAAGGTGGTTTTTTGTTTATAGGTGTTAGTGCGGGTAAGGGGTTGTTACGTATATCCTATCTCCCATATCCCATCTCCCATATCCCATATCTCATCTCCCATCTCTCATATCCCATATCCCATATCTACTGACTACGTTTGACGCCCCGGCGTACCTGCTTTACACTACAATCAACTACATTCCACCATATGGACCTCCACGAACTAAAAGACTTTGCCAAAAAACAAAACGCCTGGTTGGCGCGCTATTATGACGTGGCTGATATCACTACCCGCGAGCAAGTTTGCTTACAGATGGTTAAGGTCAATGAAGAGCTGGGAGAGTTTGCAGATGCCCTGCTGTCTCACTACAAAGGCCAACGGGCGGAGAAGCTCAGCGACCATGACCCGGAAAATGTGGCCGAAGAATTTGCCGATGTTATCATCACCTTATTTGTGCTAGCCGACCGGATGAATATCGATGCACAGACAGCGCTAGAAAAGACGATTAAGAAGTTAGAAGAACGACATAAAAAATAATTAACCCGCCTTCGGCGAGGCAAGTAGTTAATAATGAAGGAGTGGGGCTAGTAGCAGCTAGCTCGTTTTTATTTGCCTCATATCTCATATCCCATATCCCATATCTCATACCCCATATCTCATCTCTTCTCCCTGTTTGACGATTTACAGCCTCTGACATAGACTAAAGGCACTGCAAAAACCCTTAATTCCCCGATGCCTAATTCTCCCTCTCTTATGTCTTCACAACCCAAACAATTCGCCCAAGAATTATTAGCCGCGGCCGATGTGCAAATTAATGGCTCTCGTCCCTGGGACATGCAAGTTCACAACGACGACCTCTACGCCCGCGTCATTGCCGGTGGTTCGCTGGCCTTAGGCGAAGCCTACATGGATGGTTGGTGGGACGCTGAGGCCTTGGATCAATTTTTCACTCGCGTGCTCAGTGCGGAGCTGGAGAAAAAAGTCCGCCCCAGTGTCAGCACGGCCATGGCGTTTGCTAAGGCTAAAATCAGTAACGCTCAGCGCAAGCAGAAAGCCTTTGAGATTGGTCAGCGACACTATGATATCGGCAATGACTTGTATCAGAAAATGCTGGATCCGCGGATGGTCTACACCTGTGGCTACTGGCAGGGCCTCGATGAAGAACCAAAAAATCTAGCTGCCGCTCAAGAAGCTAAGTTAGACTTGGTTTGCAAAAAAATTGGTTTACAAAAAGGTGATCGGCTGCTGGACATCGGTTGTGGCTGGGGTAGTTTCGCCAAGTTCGCTGCTGAGAAGTATGGTGCCGAGGTAGTCGGTGTGACGGTATCAAAAGAACAGATCGAGCTGGGTAAAGAACTGTGCAAGGGATTGCCGGTTGATTTGCGGCTGATGGACTACCGTGATGTGACTGAGCAGTTTGATCATATCATCTCACTGGGTATGTTTGAGCATGTGGGGGTCAAGAACTACCGCCAGTATATGGAAGTGGCGCACCGCTGCCTCAAAGATGACGGCTTGTTCTTGCTGCACACCATTGGCGGCAACCACAGTGTCAGCACCACTGATGCTTGGATTGAAAAATATATTTTCCCCAACTCCATGTTACCATCAGTAGCCCAGATTGGTCGCAGTATCGAAGGGTTGTTTGTGATGGAGGATTGGCATAACTTTAGTTACTACTACTATCCAACACTGTTGAGCTGGCAGGCCAATTTCCAGGCCGCCTGGCCAGAGCTGAAAGAAACGTATGGTCAGCGCTTTGGCCGGATGTGGAATTTTTATCTGATGGCCTCAGCCGGCACATTCAAGGCGCGGAAGAATCAGCTATGGCAAGTAGTGTTGTCAAAGCAGGGGGTGGAGGGAGTGTATCAGTCGGTGAGGTAACAGTTAACAATTAACAATTGACAGTTGATTTTTGATTAAGTTAGATCTTGATTTTTTAATGATAGTGTGCAACAGTATCGAATAAGCTGTATAGGCTGACCTGTGCACGTTGACAATAGCAGAAAGACATGGAGGATATCATGCTTACTGATACAGAACGAGAGGCACGCCGCCGTTTTTACGAAGAAGTTTTTGGCGAAAAATGGCTGGATATGGCGGTTAAGTCAAAACCCTACTTATGGCCCATTGCGGTCTATCACCAGAAAATCGCGGGACTAAAAGAGCGAGGATTTAAAGATCCTCACAAGATGATTAGGTCACGCCCTAGTGTTCTCAGTTTTTCGCTAGGTGCAATTGACAAGAAAATCGCGGGACTAAAAGAGCGAGGATTTAAAGATCCTCACAAGATGATTATTTCACAACCCGCTGTTTTAACCTGCTCCTTAAATAACGTCGATGCTAAAATTATAGGATTAGAGACCCGGGACTTTGATAATCCGCAGAAGTTGATCACCTCGTGGCCTGTTATCCTCGATCTTTCGTTTGATAATATCGACGCCAAGATTGATGGGTTGAAACGACGTGGCTTTGAGGATTATCAAAAAATGGTTATGCGACTACCTCCTATACTTGGCTTATCGTTTGATAACATCGATGCCAAGATCACCAGACTGACATGGCATGGTTTTGAACATCCCCAGAAGATGATTGCTTTGTGGCCGCCTCTTCTTGGCCTTTCACTGAGCAACATCGACGCCAAGATTGATGGGTTGAAACGACGTGGCTTTGAGGATCCGCGGAAGATAATCGCTTCGTTTCCCGCTGTACTTGGCTTCTCGTTTGCCAATATTGATCGAAAGCTTCGGCTGTGTAGGAGGCTACAGATTGATGTAGAGGAGTTTGCTTTACATTCATTCATCTTTATTGGTATGGCTGCCAAGCACTACATCCCCATTGCCCGCCACCTCAAGGCAACCGGTCAGGCACCAACACCGCAGAATGTGCTAGCGGTGTATCGGTCCAAGGACTTCTATTGAGTAACCATGGCCACCCCAATGTACGGGGTGGTTTTTCTTTTTACCCTAGTGAGTTTGATAAGAGTTTGCTATTATCAGGGCATATGCAAGAAAAAACAATTTATTTTGTCCGCCACGGCCAAAGCACCCACAACGCGGCTGATGTTTTTCAATCACCAGATTCTCCTCTAACGGAGCTAGGCAAACAGCAGGCCCAGTTTATCGCTGACCGGGTTAAGAACTTGTCCTGTCAGGCATTGCTGGCTAGCCCTTGGCCGCGAGCCAAGGAAACAGCCGAGATTATTGCTGCTACGGTTAACGTACCAGTTGAGTATTCAGACTTATTTGTGGAGCGTAAAAAGCCGCTGGCGCTGGTGGGTCAACCCTATAGCGACCCGGCTGCTAGTCAGCTGTTTGACCAGTGGATGGAGACGATGTGGAGCACCGGCCAGCGGGTGGCTGATGGAGAAAATTACGAAGACATTATCCAGCGAACAGATGAGGCGCTGCAGCTACTACTTGATCGACCAGAAGACAGTATCGTGGTGGTGACACACGGCTTTTTTATGCGCTCAATGATTGTGCGGGCTCAGTTTGGTGATGTATTAACACCAGCCATCTATAAAAAATTTCAACTCAACTCGTTTACTAACAACACCGGCTTATCTGCTTTGCGCTACCGCTTCAAAGAAAACCAATGGAAGTGGTGCCTGTGGGTCTATAATGACCACGCCCATTTGGGCTAGCGGAGCTAGCCCAATGAATAATTACTAATACTTAATTAGTAATGAAACAAAAACACCTCTTACAAATGTAAGAGGTGTTTATTGACAAATTAAATTATTGAGAGTATGGTGATATATCGTCACGAGTAATGTATCTAGCGAGAAAAGAGTGTAGGTCGTATGGACTATATATTCTTTCCTCTCTGGATCGTCTCAGCGAGGCGCGCAGGAGCGCGACAAACAACCAACCTACCTCCATGGGGGAGGTACAGACATCACTAGCTGTGATGGGTTGGGAGCACTTTCCCGTATCATGACGCTGGAGCGTTGGGAAGGGCCACGATCATACTGCTTTGGTCGCAGCAGTGTGATGTTTCCAGGAGGAAATCAGTGGTTGTATCAAAACCAGACCAATCAATAAGGAGTCGAACGTTGACAACACTAACGCACGATGACAAGCGAGCTCTGCAGGTGTCAGCATTGCTAACAGAGAAACTGCCGATGTTGCGGCGGTGTAATGTAATGGGTGCGTATACCATGCTGGTGGTCGCAGCGGCCAGCCAGACGAATCTCAGAAAGTTGCATGACACTGTTCTACCGGAAAACACCCGCTTGTTGTACAAGGATCTGGATTTGTTGGTTGAGGTCTGGAAAGCCGTGCATGGCACGAATCGGCCCATTGCTGTGCAGTCCTTGCCTACACCAGTGATGCAGAGCCTGGTCAATGCTGCACTGGCGCATCGTAGGAATCCAGTGCTTAATAGCCTGGAAGACTACTATTTGGGCATCTTGCAGCAACAGCTTACGGGTAGGCACTGGCAGCTTGTCACGACCGAGGCAGACGGCTTAGTTCAGCAATTCTCTTTTCAAGTAACGGCCGAGCTGGCGCAGCAAGAAAAGCTTTTCCAGATCAACTTAGCCGGGTTACTCTTCCAGCACGAAACCATCATGCATGTGCAGCCGGGATGGCTTGAAATTTGGTTCAGGTCTTTCTCTAGGTTTTTAACAGCCAAGCGGACAGCCCACTTACTGAACCTGCCGGGTGTTTCGCGGGACCTATACACGAGGCCATACAATGAAAATGCGGGCAGAGTAACCATTGGGTGGCAGTTACCTATTGAACCGTTTTTGGAGTTACCGGCACCGAAAGATACCGCTAAAACATGTCCAACATATATTCAGGCATTTGCCGAGCGACTGACTAGCGGTTTACGAAAAGCAGGTGTGCCGTTATCTGACGACGTTTGCTGGCGTCCCAAATTTAAAAGGTACGAAGATGCGTTAGCACAGTAACATATCATCCGCCCTCCACAGCTCCATAGGAGTGAAGGGGGCGGATTTTTTATATCACATTTTCAATTTCTCATTCCTTGACCGTACAACAAAAACACCTCCTACGAATGTAAGAGGTGTTTTGTAAACGATAGAGTGAACTCGAGAGTTCTGTGCTTATCGTTCCTCGCGTGGACGAGCTTCGTTGACCACGATGGTGCGGCCATCCAGCTCCTTCTCGTGCCACATGTCGATAGCTGCCTGAGCAGCATCTTCGCTAGCCATCTCAACGAAGCCGAAGCCCTTTGAGCGACCTGACATTCGGTCGATAATGACCGAGGCAGAGACCACTTCGCCGGCCTGTGCAAAGGCTGCCTTCAGACTTTCGTCTGTGGTGTCCCATGACAGACTGCCGACAAATAACTTGGTACCCATTTGATATCAAGGTAAAGAATTAACTAACAATTTCTCATTCTTTTACCGTGCCAAACGGACCGGGAACGAATTACACAAATTGTCACGGGGAATATAGCATGAATAAAGAAGCGTGTCAATAGGTGAGATATGGAG
>CAZJZH010000005.1:0-30103 GCA_964550465.1 uncultured Gammaproteobacteria bacterium | reverse complement strand
GCTCGCATGTCTACTGGAACAAGGATAAGGTGCTCAATGCCCGTAAAAACAGCATCCTCAAGGCCTACCGAGCCCGCAACATGAAGTCTGGTGATGAATATGGCACCGGTATGATTCTCGATGTGGCGGAGCTGGCTTCTATTTGGCACTTCCCATTGGGCGCATTGCAAGCCCTGGTTATTAAGAAGGCAGCAGCGGTCAAGGCTGAAGCGCCGTTTGGCTTACCGATTGATACTGCGTCACAGGCTCAAGAAGAAGTGGTGGCCTTTGACCAGTCACTAGCGGATACGCAGGTCAGTCGTCAGCCAATTGCCGCTAATACCAGCGCGGAGGAAACCGTCAGCTTTGAGCCCGAAGCGCCGGAGCCAGCAGTTGAAACTGTTTCAGACAGGCCGGCTGATACAGACCCCACCGTAGCACCGGAGGGATTGCCAGTAGCTGAAGCAGCGGAAACGGTGCCAACAGAGGAGTATATTGCGCTAGAAGAATCTGACCCCGCCCAGACTGCGGCAGCCAAGGAAGAGCGGGGGAGTGGGGCGCCGCCTAATCTACCAATTGGCTAATCTATGTACAACCCTAACCCAAACGAAATCAACTACTTTGGCGCGACGAACTTTCGTAATCGTCAGCATAAGTTTGGTATTAAGCTCGATGACCGTCGCCGGCATATGTACATTGTCGGTAAGACTGGTATGGGTAAGACCACCTTGCTGGAGAACATGGTTATCCAAGACATTAAAAATGGTCATGGCTTAGCTTTTATCGACCCGCATGGCGACTCATCAGAAAAGATCTTGAACTTTATCCCGCCGGAGCGAATTAACGACGTCATTTACTTTAACCCTGGTGATTACGATTATCCCATCGCCTTCAATGTGGTTGAGCAGGTTGAGCCGCATTTGCGTCACTTGGTGGCCTCTGGTCTGGTGGGGGTGTTCAAAAAGCTGTGGGCCGACTCCTGGGGTCCGCGTTTGGAGTACATTTTGCGTAACGCTATCTTAGCAGTCTTGGATTACCCTAACTCCACTTTGTTGGCTATTATTCGTATTTTGTCTGACAAGGAATTCCGCAAGCAGGTGATTGAAAACATTCAGGACCCGGTAGTGAAGTCGTTCTGGGTTAACGAGTTTGCCGGCTACGCAGACAAGTTTGCTTCAGAAGCGGTAGCGCCTATCCAGAACAAGGTAGGGCAATTTTTATCTACCTCACTGATTCGTAATATTGTCGGACAGGTTAAGTCGACCATCGACATGCGTGATGTGATGGACAATCAAAAGATTTTGATCATGAACCTCAGTAAAGGGCGGATTGGTGAAGACTCTTCAGCCTTGTTGGGCGCCATGATGATTACCAAGATTCAGATGGCGGCTATGAGTCGAGTCGATATCCCAGAAGACGAGCGGCGGGATTTTTACCTCTACATCGACGAGTTTCAAAATTTCTCCACCGAAAGTTTTGCCAATATTTTGTCTGAGGCGCGAAAGTACCGCTTGAATCTGATCATGGCCCACCAGTACATCGAGCAGCTCAACGAGATTGTCCGCGGAGCGGTCTTTGGTAACGTTGGTACGATGGTGACCTTCCGCGTCGGCGCGGCCGATGCCGGTGTGTTGGTCAAAGACTTTGCCCCACGCTTTACCGAAGAAGACCTAGTCAACCTAACTAAGTTTGAGATTTACCTCAAGCTGATGATTGACGGTGTGGCCTCAGAGCCATTTTCTGCGGGCACGCTGCCACCACTGTTTGAGCCGGAAGCACCAGACACGGCTGATAAAGTTATCCGTGTTTCACGAGAACGCTACGCCCAGAACCGTGAAATGGTCGAAGAACACATCCGTAAGTGGAGTGAGGCCTTGGATGAGGGGCGAGCCCAAGCTCATAAAGATGCTTCATCAGCCGGTCAAAAAGAAAATAAGCCACCGGCCATGGGTGAAATACTCTTTAAGGGTAAGGTGGTACGAGCGGAAATTTCTGATAAACCAACTCCAGACCGGCAGATTCCGTGGATTTGTGATAACTGTGAGCGCATCACCCACTTGTCTTTCCAACCAAATCCCAAGAAGCCGGTGTACTGTAAGAGCTGTCTGCGTGAGTTTCAAGATCAGCCACTGCCACCAGTGACGAGAACAGTCAGCGCCAGTGTTAAACCAGCTGCGCCAACCGGATCGCGGCGAGCCGCTGAGGAAGAACGCGTGCCGTCAGAAAAAATTATTGCGCCACCGCGATTAACAGACAAGCAATCGTCAGCCCAACCAGCAGAGCAGATTATTGGTGATGATCCAGATGCTGTTGTCCTGCCACCACGAGCTATGGCTGCCAAAGAAGCAGCCAAAGAGACGGCAGGGGAAGAAGAGGTGGTGCCAATGGAAGAAACAGTGCCAACAGAAGATGACGGTGGCGTGTTGTCTCAGTTGGAATCAAACATCAAGGAGGGTAAACATGCGGCCCAGCCATTTAAGGGTGGCAACAATCGTAAGTCACGATCGCGTAATCGTGATCGGCATAACAACCGTCCACGCCGACAGGATCGTAAACCGCGTCAAGACAAGTCACGCGACACGCGACCAACACAATCAAACCAATCATCTCAATTTCAATCATAACTACCACTATGGCCTACTACCTCAAAGCACAGCGACTCGATTTTTCTACCGGCGACGATGATTCTATTGTTGTCTTAAACCGTAAAGAAGCAGAGGGCTACGGTATTTTACCCAATGACCGGGTGTTGCTGCGCTGGGGTAAAAAGAAGGCTGATCAGCAGGTGGTAGAAGTGCAGTTCAGCGCTACCCGAGTAGAAGCTGGTTCAGTTGGTATTTTTTCTGATATTTGGCAGCAGGCCAAGATTAAAAATAAAGAGGTGGTAGAAGTGTCACCAATTTCTCGGCCGGTGTCTATTCAGGCAATTCAGAAAAAATTAACCGGGCACAGCTTGAGTTATGAAGAAATTTACTCCATCATTAACGACATTGTCACAAACCGCTTGAGTGATGTGGAGATGACCTATTATGCTGCTTCCGGTTTTGTTCATCCGTACAGTTTGAAGGAGATGTATTACCTGACCAAGGCTATGGCTGAGACCGGAGAGCAAATGGATATGAAAATCGAGGTGGTTGATAAGCACTCGATTGGCGGTATTCCCAATAACCGTACCACCATGCTAGTCATCCCTATTATCGCTTCGCTGGGGTTGTATATTCCCAAGACATCGTCACGGGCCATTACCTCACCAGCTGGTACGGCGGACACCATGGAAGTCCTAGCGCCAGTCAGTCACTCGATGGATGACATTAAAGAAATTATCCGTAAAACCAAGGCCTGCCTGGTGTGGGGTGGCGGACTTGATCTGGCACCAGCTGATGATGATGTCATCACCGTTTCACGGCCGATGGCGATCGAGTCATACGACAAGATGATTGTCTCTATTATGGCCAAGAAGGTGGCTATGGGCGTGGACTATCTGATCATTGATTTACCCTATGGTCCGACTGCTAAGGTTAAGGACCTTAAGACCGCCAAGGAGTTGGAGAAAAAATTTATCTGGATTGGCAGGCAGTTTAAGATGAAAGTCAAAGTCTTTATGACCAAGGCAGTCCAGCCGATTGGTCGTGGTGTCGGTCCAGCCCTGGAGGCACGCGATGTTTTACGAGTACTGCAGCAGCATGACCTGCGACCACGTGACCTAGAGAAAAAGGCTATTGCCTTGGCCGGCGAGCTACTGGAGCTGAAGGGTTTTTGTAAAAAAGGCCAGGGGGTAGCGGTAGCTAGGCAGCAGATTGTTTCTGGTAAGGCCTGGCAAAAGATGAATCAAATTATCATCGCCCAAGGTGGACAAGCAGATATTGAGGCTGATGAGGTGACACTGGGCGCGCTGCGTTATGAGATCCATGCGCCGAAGAGCGGTAAGATTAGCTTGATTGATAATAAAGCTATCAATGAGGTTTGCATGAACCTCGGCGCGCCACACGAGAAGATTGCCGGTATGCACTTTCATATTCGACATGGACAAAAAGTCAAAAAGGGCGATAAGCTGTATACGCTCTATGCTCGCACTCAAGACCGCTTGAAGCTGGCTAAAAAAGCGCTAGAGTATAAAAAAGTTATTACGATTAGTAAGGCCTGAGGCGTGAGAGGGTAAATTGGTCAGTCGTCAAGAGCGGCACGATGTGGATAAGTGGTCTGAATTTTAGAATTTGTTTACTTCGATAGGGTAGGGTATAGATAGCGTTATTCATAACTACTGCCTCTATGCGTGTACTCATGGTAGAAGACGAACTAGATATCGCCGGTTTTATGCTTAAGGCTCTCAAGGCTGAAGGCTATTCGATTGATCACGCCACCACTGGTAAACAGGCCATTTTTTGGGCCAAGACCAATGACTACGATATGGTGCTACTGGATGTTCAGCTGCCAGATATGTTGGGCTATGATATTTGCGCCGCTATCCGTCAAGCCAAGCCAACCATTCCGATTGTCATGACAACAGTACGCTCCGAGCTACCCGATAAGCTAGAGGCGTTTGAGAAAGGTGCTGATGATTATCTGGTCAAGCCGTTTATGCTCGAAGAGTTGTTTGCGCGGATGAATGCTATTTTACGCCGACCACAAACAGCACCGCAGGACGTTTTGCAAGTTGGTGATATTACCCTTGATAACCGCAAGCATACTGTCAGTCGTGGCAGTCAAGCTGTTGAACTACGAGTTAAAGAATTCGCCCTATTAGAATATATGATGCGTAATCCCGACGCGGTCTTGACTCGCGGTACGTTACTAGAACATGTTTGGGATATGAATATTGATCCATTTACTAATACGGTCGATGTCCATATTCGAGCTTTGCGTAAAAAACTTAATGACCCAAAGGGGCGATTGATTCAAACAGTCCACGGCCGAGGCTATAAAATTGCCGCTGCTTAGCGGTGGTGGTATACTGATAATCTATGACCACTAAACAGGTTACAAATGAACAGTTAGCGGCCCAGATTAATAATCTGGCGGCCGCTGTTGGTCAAATAACCTCCCATCTAGTAGGGATCGATAGCCGGTTAGATGGTATGGACAGCCGGTTAGATGGTATGGACAGCCGGTTAGATGGTATCGATGGTCGCCTCGATCAGTTAGATCATAAAATTGACCAATTGGCGCTGTCAACAAAACTTGGTTTTGATAGCGCTGATGAGCGCTTTGATCGAGTGGAATCGCGACTTGATCGGCTAGAGGATAGCCAAGAAGCCATGCAACTGCGATTGACTACGGTAGCGTACCAGGTAGCGGTTGATCAGTTGGATCGTCGAGTAACTCAATTAGAGCAGAGTCATTAATCTATGCGATTAGCGGTCTCAGGGTCAACAGGGTCATTTTCTGAAGAAGCCGGGCGGTCATACCTCCAGCGCGAGGGTCTGACGGCGGATATGGTTTTTGCTATTGATCCACTCGGCGTTTTCACGGCCTTACAAGCAGGTCGGGTTGACCGCGGGATTATCCCGGTGGTGAATTCTCGTGGTGGATTAGTGCTCGATGCTTATGAGGCGATGGGTCAATACACCTTTACTGTCTTGGGTCAGGTGACAATAGAAGTCCAACAGTGTTTGATGGTACTACCTGGCACCAGCACGGCAGACATAACGCAGTTTGCTTCTCACCCCCAAGCGCTGGCCCAGTGTGAACGGTACTTGGCTGACAACTATCCGCAGGCCAAGTTGGTTAGATGGACAGATACGGCTGAAGCAGCTGAAGACCTACAGTCTGGTAAACTGCCACCAACTACTGGAGTGATCGCCTCAGCTCTAGCGGGGGCCAAGAATGATTTAGATATTGTCGCCAAGGGTATTCAAGACGCCCGGCAAAATATGACGACGTTTATTGTGGTTGAAGTAGCGTAGCGATTCCTAACAAGCCTCCGCATTTACGCGGGGGATTTTTGTTATCCAGTAACTATGCCGTTGTATGCTATACTACCCCCATGACTTGGCTGTGGATCGTGGTGGTTGCCTATGCCTTGAACGCAATCGCAATCGCCATTGACAAAGCCTTATTAAAAAAAGAAGTGCCGCACCCTGCGGCATATACCTTTTATATTTGTTTACTGGGTGGCCTAGCTATTGTCTTGCTGCCCTTTGATGCTCAGCTGCCGCAGTCATGGCTGACCGCCGGAACAGCGCTAGCAGCCGGTGGTACGTTTACTGCGGCACTGTTCTTTATGTTTGCCGCGCTGAAGCGAGCAGACGCCTCACGAGTGACGCCGCTGATTGGTGGCCTCAGTCCACTGTTGATTTTTGCCTTAGCTTTTTGGTTCCTTGGTGAGCGGCTCGGTGATGTTGGTACCGTCGCATTTGTGTTGATCCTCCTTGGGACGGTCGTGATTTCAATCAATCTCAGTCGACGGCAGTCTGACCGGCAGGGCAGGGCAGTGTTGCTGGCGGTGTTGTCTGCCGGTTTCTTTGCTGTTTCCTACGTGCTAAGTAAATACCTCTACGATACCAATTCCTTTATTGCCGGCTTTGTCTGGATTCGGCTGGCGGCTCTGGTAGCGGCCGGTGGCTTGCTGCTGGTGCCTAGCTGGCGAGCAGTTATCGTCTCAACTGCGACGCGTTCAGCTAGTGGATCAAAAGTTGCCTTCTTGGTCGGTCAGGCTAGTGGCGCGCTCAGTGCCGTCTTGGTCCAGTGGTCAATTGCCTTAGCCTCAGTCTCACTGATCAATGCGTTGCAAGGCCTGCAATACGTCTTTTTATTTATCATTGTTGTCGCCTTACACCGTCGCTGGCCCAAACTGCTCAATGAAGATTTAACGCCGCGTGTCTATGCCCAGAAGGTTGCTGCTATTGCCTTGATTGGCGGTGGGTTAGCAGTACTGTCCTTCAGTGGTTTTGCATTTATTCAATAGTAACTCAGTATGACTAGACTACTTATTCGTATCAGCGTCGTCGCCTTACTGGGAGTAGTGGTATTGGTGGGAGTGGCATCATTTAGCTGGTCATACCAGCAACCCAACATGACCTGGGGTGTCAGCTTTGATCCGTATCATGCTGAGGAGATGTTTGATCTTGATCCGCAGGAAACACTGCGGGCCATTGTGACGGACCTCGGGGCTGATCATGTCCGTTTGACGGCTCATTGGGACCAGTTGGAGATCGCGCCCAACCAGTATGATTGGTCAACGCTTGATTGGCAGATTGATGCGGCCGAGCAGTATGGCGCCGATGTCGTGCTGACTATTGGGCGAAAGCTACCTCGCTGGCCGGAATGTTACGCACCAGCCTGGACGGAGCAGTTATCAGCCAATCAGCAGCGTCAGGCGCTACTGGAACACATTGAGACGGTTGTTCGTCGCTACCAGGACCGGGCGCATATCAGTATGTGGCAGGTAGAAAACGAACCATTCGTTAGCTGGTTTGGTGAGTGTCCACCGCCAGACAAGCAAGAGCTGAACCAAGAGGTGAGCCTGGTCAAACAGTTGGACGACCGGCCAATTCTCATCACCGACAGCGGTGAACTATCTACGTGGATACCAGCTGCTAAGCGAGCTGATGTCTTTGGTACTACGCTCTACCGCGTGGTCTGGAACAAGACTGTAGGCTTTTTCTCTTGGCCCTTACCACCAGCCTATTACTATTTCAAAGGTACGCTGGCCCGCTGGCTGACCGGTGTCGAACAGATTATTACCAGTGAGGTCCAGGCTGAGCCGTGGAGTCCGACCGGTGATATTACCAATCTATCCGCTGCGGACATGGACCAGTCAATGAGCGTGGCCCAACTGGAGGAAAATATCCAGTACGTCCGTGATGCCGGCTTTAGTGCGGCCTATCTGTGGGGAGCGGAGTGGTGGTACTGGATGAAAACCACACAGGGTGATGACCGCTACTGGCAAACAGCTCAGCAATTATGGCCATAGCAGGACTTTACAGAGTGGGCAGTTTTCGATAGGCTGGATCAGATATGGAGACTACACAGACTAAAAAAGTAGCGGTGGCAATGTCTGGAGGAGTGGATTCCTCAACTGCTGCTGCCTTACTTAAAGCCCAGGGCTATGACTGCTTTGGGATTTTTATGCACTACTGGTCAGAGCCAGGGGCGGAGCTGTCTCGCTTAGCAGCTGAGCATCAGTGCTGTTCGGTGCCAAACTATGAAGACGTCCGCCGGGTCTGTAGTCAGCTGGATATTCCGCTCTATACCTTTAACTTTGATGATTTATTCAAGGATAAAGTAGTGGATTATTTCATTGATAGTTATGCGGCTGGCGTAACGCCTAACCCGTGTATTGAGTGTAATCGCTACGTTAAGTTTGGTGCCTTCTGGGAAAAAGCGCAGAAGCTGGGGGCTGACTACTTAGCCACCGGTCACTACGCTCAGATCAAACAGCGCGATGGGCAGTACCATGTCTATGCGGCTAAGGATGACCAAAAAGACCAGACCTATTTTATCTATACGTTACAGCAAGAGGTTTTAGCGCATACTCTCTTTCCGGTGGGTAAGTATCGCAAGCCCAAGATCCGGCAGATTGCCGCTCAGTACAATCTACCTGTAGCCGAGAAGGCAGAGAGTAGTGATGTCTGCTTTGTCAAAGAAAATGACCACCAGGGATTTTTGGAGCGCAATCTGCCGGCAGTCCAGCCAGGACCTATCCTGACGGTCGATGGCGAGGAAATTGGTCAGCACAAGGGCTTGCCGTTTTACACTATTGGCCAGCGGAAAGGGTTGGGACTGCCCAATGGGCCGTGGTATGTGGCGGCCACTGATACGGAGCTGAACCGACTGATTGTGACCAAGGACCCAGAAGACCCACAGCTCTACACCAGCCAGTTTAGGGCGCTTGATTGCCGTTGGATTGCTGGTCAACCACCGCAACTGCCGTGGCGAGGGTTTGTCAAAGTGCGTTACCGCAGCACCATGGTGCCAGCACAGATCACCGCGCCGGTTGGCAAGACTGGCTTTCAAGTTGAGTTACTGCAACCCGAACGGGCAGTTACTCCGGGGCAATCGGTCGTTTTTTACCACAAGTACTGGCGGGATACGGAAGTGTTAGGTGGCGGGGTCATTTCAATTACTAAGGACTAGTGCATAATTAATAATTCTTGCATTTGCGCCATAAACTCGCTAGGCTAGGAAAGAATAACTCTGTTTCTATGATTACCGCTTCACAATTACGTCAAAAATACTTAGATTTTTTCAAGCAGCAGGGGCATGCCATTATTCCCTCTGCGCCGCTGATTCCAGAAAATGACCCGTCAGTGCTGTTTACTACCGCTGGCATGCATCCGTTGGTGCCGTTTTTGATGGGTGAAAAACACCCGGCTGGCAGTCGACTGGCTGATGTGCAGAAATGTATTCGCACGGTTGATATTGACGAAGTGGGGGACAACACTCACCTGACGTTTTTTGAGATGTTGGGTAACTGGTCGCTGGGTGATTATTTCAAAACAGATACCATTCGCTGGAGTTATGATTTTTTAACCAACCCGGACTGGCTGGGGTTAGAGGTACAGAAGCTGGCTGTATCAGTCTTTGCTGGCGATGACGACGCGCCGTTTGACCAAGAGGCCTATGACACTTGGCGGCAGCTCGGTATTGCTGATGAACGTATCGCGCGGTTAGGCAAGGCAGATAACTGGTGGCCGGCTGGTGGTAAGCACCCTGGTCCACAGGGTCCGGACACAGAGATGTTCTACTGGACTGGTGAAGGGCCAGCCCCGGCTGCTTTTGATCCAGAGGATGATCGCTGGGTAGAGATCTGGAACGATGTCTTCATGCAGTATAACAAGACTGATGACGGTGTCTTTGAGCCACTAGCCCAGCAGAATGTCGACACTGGCATGGGCCTGGAGCGCGTCTTAGCGGTCATGCAGGGCAAGGCGTCAGTCTATGAAACAGACCTGTTCCAGCCACTGATGACGGCGGTGCTGCAGATGGCTAATGCCACTGATCACGCCGAGGCGTTCTTGGCTGAGCACGGTAACGCGGTGCGGATTATTGTCGATCATATCCGCACAGCCGTCTTTATCCTCGGTGATCCCATCGGCGTGGTGCCAAGTAATAGCGAACAGGGCTATATTTTACGGCGCTTGATTCGTCGGGCTATTCGTCATGCTAAGCGTATTGGTGTGCCACAAGACGTCGCGCTGACAACCCGCTTAGCTGAGCTGGTGATTGAGATGTTTGGCCAGACCTATACTGAACTACAAGATAATCAGCAGCGGATTATTGATGAATTGACTAAGGAAGAAGAGAAGTTTGAGCGGACACTGGAAAAGGGATTGAAGGAATTTGAAAAAATGGCTGATAATGGCGAGGTGTCTGGTCGAGAAGCTTTTATTCTCTTTTCAACCTACGGCTTTCCATTGGAGTTAACTCAAGAGCTGGCCACGGAACGGGGCTTTGCTTTTAACGATGGTGAGTTTCGAGCGGAGTTTGCTAAGCACCAGGACTTGTCTCGCACCGCTTCAGCCGGCATGTTTAAGGGTGGCTTGGCAGACACTTCAGAGATGAGTGTCAAATACCACACCGCTACCCATTTGTTACACGCCGCTTTGCGTCAGGTGCTGGGTGAGCATGTTGAGCAGCGGGGCAGTAATATCACGGCTAAGCGTTTGCGGTTTGACTTTGCCCATCCAGAAAAAATGACTGATGAACAAAAGCAGCAGGTGACAGAGCTGGTCAATGCCGCCATTGCCGCTGACTACCCGGTTAGTTTTGCGGAGATGAGTGTGGATAAGGCCAAGGCAAAAGGAGCGATGGGCCTGTTCGGTGATAAGTATGGGGAAACAGTCAAAGTCTATTCGATTGGCGATGCTGACCAGCCAGCCGTGGCTGACCCGACCGCGCCCACCTTTAGCCGGGAAATTTGTGGTGGTCCACATGTGACGCGGACAGGGGAGTTAGGGACATTTAAGATTACCAAGGAAGAAGCCAGTTCAGCCGGCGTCCGGCGGATTAAGGCGGTGTTGGAGTAGGCTAGGGCGTATACCGTATATGGTATGTCGTATACAGACACGCCGTTTGACACGGCGTGTTTTGCTTAGAAAAAGCATAAAAACAGCTAAAATTATTTGTAATATAACCTAAATATTTACAAGAATAGTATTTTGTGCTACATTTATTCATTAGTTCTTTACATCCCAAAGATCCTTTTGAGGCGAGCCCACGATCGCTAAAGTTTACCCGCCGTAGCTTTAGCGAAGGCGGGCTCGCCTCAATTCCGAGGTAAGTCGCACCGCCTGAGCGTTTTCAGGTAAAAGGAGGATGGCCCCGATGCCGCAAAAAGCATTGGCTCTGTCGGTTACCCACCGCGGCCCGAAAGGGCGCAAGCTCATCTCCATCGTGGAGACCGCCTACGACAAGGCGGGACTGACCGCAGAAGAGGCTCAGCGCGTCAACGATACACCTGGCCTTGCTGGTCTAATTAACAGCTTTATCGAGGAGAACCGGAGGGTCAAAAATGGTGCACCCTACCTACGACTCCTAACTCAGGAGCCACTGGTCATCGACCCGACCGATGGCTCCCGCATCATCGCCGATGCGTCTAACGCCTTCCCAGGCGGGATCGATCCGAATTTCCGTAAACGGGCTAGTGAGGCTGGCAAACCTACCGAGAAAACACTGGTTAAGGTATACGAGATGATTCAAGACGCTACCTTCACTCAGATGTTCAACGCGCTGGCGGCTGATGTTTCCCGGCTCTGCTTGACGCAAAGCCAGATCATCGAATTTGTTGAGGCGCACCGCGACCAGTTGCAAGGTGGCTTTGCAGGGCAAACCTATTTTCTGTTTCGATCGTATAACCAACTCTTCGTGGCCTACGTGGAGTTCAGCTCAAGTGGCTGTGGCCCCCTCGCGGCTGGACTGCGTGATTTCGAGTACATCTATTCTTGGAGTCATGATGCTCAGTGTCGGGTGGTTGTCCCGCAACTGGCGTAACCTTAGGCCCCTTCGGCCTTTGGACACTTTGCCACTCTTTCCCCTGGACTTTCAAGGCACACTTGAGGTCCAGGGGATTTTTATTTCACCCAACACACCACGTCTTGACTATTTTTTCTAATTTCTGTAGAATTATAGCCGAATAGAGGAGGGTTCAAAAACGCCCATATTTTAGGCATTTTTACTTGGCGGTTGAGCGCAAAGCTGGGATATCGCCAATGTCTTTGGTCATGCTTGACTAAATTTATAAAACCTTTATACTAACGTCACATTTTTCCCATGGTTGCGAAGAACGATGTCATCGAATTCCGGGGAGTGGTAGAGGAGTTACTGCCCGCCGCTCAGTTCCGGGTCACCCTTGAGAACGGCCACGAAGTGTTGGCTCACTTAGGTGGTAAGATGCGCATGCACCGCATTCGGCTGTTGCCGGGTGATGAGGTGCGTGTCGAGATGACCCCGTACGACCTAGGGAAAGGTCGGATTACCTATCGATTTTAAGACATGAAAGTACAGAGCTCAGTCAAACCAATGTGCACTAAGTGCAAAGTCATCCGTCGGGGCGGCTTGGTTCGAGTTGTGTGCGAGCACCCCAAGCATAAGCAACGACAGAAGTCGAAGCCTAAGGCGTAACCAGGACTTATATGGCAGTTCGTATTGCAGGAGTAACTATTCCAAACGATAAGCGGGTTGAGATCGCCCTGACCTATGTCTATGGCGTTGGTTTGACGACTGCTCAAAAGGTACTGGCAGCCGCCAATGTTGATCCAAACATCCGAGTCAAAGATTTGCAGGAAGCGGACGTGACTCGCCTGCGTGAAATGATTGAAAAGGAACACCGCACCGAAGGCGACCTGAAACGTGAAGTATTGGGTAATATTAAGCGATTGAAAGAAATCGGCAGCTACCGGGGGTATCGACACACGCGCAGCTTGCCAGTCCGTGGTCAGCGTACCAAGACCAATAACCGTACGGTTCGTGGTAACAAGCGGGGGACTGGTGCTAGCGGTAAGAAGCCAGTAGCGCAGAAAACCTAGTTTTAGGATATGGGAAACTACCAAGTAAAAGCTAACCGCAAGAAAAAGAAGCAGGTTCGCCAAGTCACCAATGGCCGCGCCTATGTTCAGGCTACCTACAACAACACCATCGTCACCTTTACGGATCAGAATGGTAATGTCTTGGCTTGGGCTTCAGCGGGCGGCTGTGGATTTAAAGGGCCAAAAAAGGCTACCCCATACGCTGCATCGGTGATTGTGAAGCAGGCGGCAGAAAAGGTAGAGCCATATGGTTTGAAAGAGGTGACGGTCTATGTTAAAGGTGTGGGCGCCGGCCGAGAGTCTGCTATTCGCGCTATGAATGCCAACAACATTCAAGTCACCATGATTAAGGATGTCACGCCGGTACCACATAATGGCTGTCGCAAGCCAAAACCACGCCGCGTTTAGTTTTATATATTGATATGGCACGACGATTAGCTCCAAAAGCAAAAGCCTCACGCCGCTACGGCGTTGCGCTCCACCCCAAGGCAGAGCGGATTTTAGCTAAGCGCAATTTCCCTCCCGGGCAGCATGGTCCTAAGGGCCGTGGTCGGTTGACCAACTTCGGTGAGCAGCTGGCAGAAAAGCAGAAGGCTAAGTTGAGCTACGGCTTACTGGAACGACAGTTTAATCGCTACTACACCGAAGCGGTGCGACGTGAGGGGGATGCTTCTCAGAACTTGTTGGCCCTACTGGAACAACGATTAGACAACGTGGTCTACCGTCTCGGCTTTGCTATCTCTCGTGATCAAGCTCGGCAGATGGTCAGTCACGCTCATTTTGCAGTTAATGGTAAGAAAGTTGATATCCCGTCATACCAGGTCAAGATTGGTGATGTGGTATCACTGCGACCAACCGCCCAGAAGCGTAAGCTTTACGCTACTATTGGTGAGAAGTTGCAAAATGCTATTTTGCCGTCATGGTTGTCATTAGACACCAAGGAGCTGAGCGGCAAAGTGCTGGATACACCAAAGCGAGACGACATTCAGCCGGTCTTCGACCCACAGGTCATTATCGAGTTTTACTCAAAATAATTTTAATTCTTTACGACGTCGTATGGATACACTATTGCTCCCATCAAAGGTGGAGTGGCATGATGGACAGCAGCCCAACCAGAAGCAAGTGGTCATTGAACCCTGCTTCTACGGCTACGGCACCACGCTGGGTAACGCCCTGCGTCGGGTGTTGCTTTCCTCGTTGCCAGGCGCTGCAGTAACCGCGGTCAAGATTACCGGGGTTGAGCACGAATTCTCTACTGTCGACGGTGTGACTGAGGATGTGGTGGAAATTTTACTCAACCTCAAGCGCCTCCGCGTCCGATCACATAGCGCCGAGCCGGTCACTGTCAAATTGACCAGCAAGGGAGTAACAGAAGTAACCGCGGCTGATTTTGAAAAGAACGCTGATGTGGAGATTATCAATCCAGAATTGGTTATCGCCACCTTGAATGACAAGAAGGCTACCTTTGAAATGGAAGTAACGATTGAACAGGGTTTGGGCTACGTGCCAACTGAGCAGCAAGATAAGTCACAGCTGACTGTTGGTCAGATTGCTGTTGACGCGCTGTACAGCCCAGTAGTTAATGTGGGCTACGCTGTAGAGAACACCCGCGTGGGTGATGTGACCAACTACGATAAGTTGACCATTACTATTGAAACTGATGGTATCATCACTCCAGAAGAAGCCTTTGAGCGATCAGTAGCAATTTTGATTGAACAGTTTGCTGCGCTGCAGGCTGGTGGACATACCCCAGCTGAGTCAACTGAGGCAGCGGCAGGAGCAGAAGAAACAGTTAGCGAAGAAGTAGGATCCGCCTCCGCTGAGGCTACGGCGGACGAGGAAGCTGCTGAGTAATAATAAGCACCCATATGCGTCACCGAGTCACCGGAAAAACCCTTGGACGAACCGCCCAGAGCCGTAAGGCCCTGATGCGTGGCTTGGCGACCAACTTTTTCTTAGCAGAAAAGATGGAAACGACTGAGGCCAAGGCCAAGGCGCTCCGTCCAATAGTGGAGAAATACATCACTACCGCTAAAAAGGGTGACTTAGCTGCTCGTCGTCGTGTGGCGGCTTACCTGTACACGCCTGGCGCGGTTAAGAAGCTGATGGATGATATTGCTCCACGCTACACAGATCGACCCGGCGGCTACACGCGGATCACCAAGACTGATCGTCGGTTGGGTGATGGAGCAGAAATGGCAGTTATTGAATTGGTATAAGTATGGAAAAAACGACAAAGCACAATTACGCCGTACCGCGGCAACAGCAAGAGATTGACTTGACCGACCAAAGCGTTGGCCGAGCCGCTACTCAGATTGCCACGTGGCTGATGGGTAAGCACAAGGCTGACTACTCAGCGCAGACTGATTGTGGTGATAGTGTGGTGGCCAAGCATGCTGACAAGCTGCGCTTCACTGGCAAGAAATTAGAGCAAAAAAAATACTACCGACACAGTAACTACCCGGGTGGTTTGAAGCAAACACCGATGAGCAAAGTATTTGATCAAGATCCGGCTGAAGTAGTCCGTAAGGCAGTCTTTAATATGTTACCAAAGAATCGGTTGCGCAATGAGATGATGAAGCGTTTGCGATTTGAATAATACCTATGGCAGAAGAAAAGAAACAAGTAGCCTTTACCGGCAAATATTACGAAGCAGTTGGTCGTCGCAAGACAGCAGTGGCCCGCGTGCGGTTGTTTGCTGATGGCAAAGGACGGATTGTGGTGAATGACCAGCAGCACAGTGACTACCTACCAACCGCGACTGATATCAAGAAAGTAGAGGACCCACTGCAGGCAGCTGGCGCTGCCACTATGTCTGTCAGTGTGAAGGTCAAAGGTGGTGGTGTCCACAGTCAGGCTGACGCCATTCGTCATGGCATTTCTCGTGCCTTGCTGAAGGTAGATGCGGACAACCGTAGCACCCTCAAGCCATTTGGCTGGTTGACCCGTGACCCGCGCAAGAAGGAACGAAAGAAGCCAGGTCTGAAGCGAGCACGTCGTGCTCCACAGTGGTCAAAACGATAAGTATTTTTTCAGAAAACACCTCGTGCTACGAGGTGTTTTTGTATCAGACAAGCGGCTGCTTTTTTGCTATACTGCTAGCCAGAGACTATGCTAAAAAAACAGCGAAAAACAGTTGGTTTAGCCCTGGGGAGTGGGGGAGCATTGGGGTTGGCGCACGTTGGGGTGATTCATGTGTTACGCCAGCACGGTATCCCCATCGACTACCTAGCCGGTTCTAGCGTCGGCGCCTGGGTGGCGGCTCACTACGGCATGTTTGAAGACATCGACCGACTGGAGGACCTGACCGTCCGTAATGAGCGTGATAAACTACGTATTTTTTTAGAGCCTGGGTTTAGAGCTGGTTTGATCAAAGGGCGCCGGCTAGAAAAAACATTTGAACGTTGGCTGGGTGGTCAACGACAGTTTAGTGATGCGCGTATTCCTTTTGCTGTAGTGGCAACAGATTTAGTCAAAGGCCGAGCAGTAGCGTTTAAGCGAGGCGCGGTTATCCCGGCTCTGCACGCCAGCATGGCGGTGCCAACTATTTTTGAACCGGTGGAGTACAATGGCCGCGTCTTGGTGGATGGAGGAGTGATGATGCCGGTACCAGACGAAGTAGTCCGTGATATGGGGGCTGATATAGTTATCTCGGTCAATTTAGATCGCTACATGGGTCGTAAACCACTGACGGCAGCAAAGAAGCTGACTATTGGCAAAGTGACCTACTGGAGCGCTCAGTTAGTGCGAGCTCAATTAGCTACAGCTAGCATGCAGTCTTCGGATGTTGTTATTGAGCCGCCAGTTCAGGTGCACGGCTTGTTGGGTCTGAAACAGTACTTTGGTCAAAAGCAAGGCGAAGCTATTATGCGAGCCGGTCAACGAGCGGCCAGTCGACAGATTGAGCAGATTAAGCAATTAGTTTTTGGTGATGATTATGACACGGCAACAATTACAACAACAGAGTAAGCAGCTAGCTGCCATAGCGTGGCGGCGTATCCGCCACTACCGCAGTGAGCTGACTATTATGATTGGCACCGGCATGGTGGCTTACAATGTCTTTAATTTTTCTGCTACTGACCGGGTGGAGTTTCGCCGGGTCACCAACGCGGTGGTCTACTATTATGAATCAACCACCCTGTGGTGGATTGCCCTGGGCACGATGTTGATGGTGTTGGGACTGTTTCTCTACCGGCGTGATCGCCACTAGCAGACTATGACGGCGCAGACTACTCGAGTGGCTCAGAATACCACTTACCTGACTATTGCCTATATCATGCAGAAGGTACTGACCTTCGGTTATTTTATTGTTATCGCCCGGATGGTCGGTGTGGAAGATATTGGTAAGTATGTCTTTGCCCTGTCCTTCACCACTATTTTTAGTATTTTGATTGATGCCGGTATCTCGCCGGTTATCACTCGGGAAGGCGCTAAGCGGCCGGGGCAGCTGGCTCAGATTGTCAGCTCAATTATCCCGCTCAAAGCCGGTTTAGCGGTCATCACCTATGGGCTCGCTATTGCTGTAGTGATGCTGATGGGTAAGGATGTGCTGGTCCAGCAGCTAGTCATGCTGTCTGGGTTGATCATGGTGCTAGACTCCTTTTCACTGTCTTTTTACGCCGTCTTTCGGGCCAAGCAGCAGCTGCAGTACGAGGCAGTTGGCATGATTATCGGGCAAGTACTGATCGTGGCGACGGGACTCATCGCGCTGTGGTTGGGTGCTTCACTGCACTGGCTGATTATCGCCATCTTGATCGGCAGCACCTTTAACTTAGTCTACTCATTCATTCTCTTGCGTACCAAGACAGATGTCCGCTTGGGTGTAGCGATTGATAGACCGTTACTACGCCGCGTGGTGCGGATTGCTGTACCGTTTTTTGTGGCCGGGATTTTTGCCCGGTTGTACGGCTATATGGACACGGTGTTACTGTCTAGCCTGGCAGGAGATACACAAGTGGGCTGGTATTCGGCGGGGTATAAAATTACCTTTGCGCTGCAGTTTTTACCCAGCGCTTTTGCCGCGGCACTCTTTCCAGCTATGGCTGATGCCTTTGAACGGCAATCAGCAACCCTGGCCAAGACTTTTGAAACAGCCATGGTTTATCTGGCAGTGATCGCCCTGCCGATCGCGGCCGGTGTGTGGGTGCTAGCACCAGAGTTTATTTATCTGATGTATGGCGCGGAGTTCCTACCAACGGCTGATGCGCTGCAAGTCTTAATCGTAGCCCTGCCGTTTATCTTCCTAGCCTTTCCAGTTGGTTCACTGCTCAATGCTTGCAATAAGCAGACCATCAACACAGTTAATACAGGTATCACTATGGCAGTTAATATTATTCTCAATCTCATCCTGATTCCGCTGATGGGGGACAAGGCTTATTTGGGTTCAGCTATTGCCGTGCTCGTCAGCAGTCTGACGCTGTTTGTGTTAGGCATGATGTGGGTGCCCAAGATTACGCCCTATCGTGGTTGGTGGCTGGTCACTAAAATCGGTCGGGCACTGTTGATCAGTGCGGTCATGATTGGTCTGATTATTATCCTTAAACCATTTGTGCCGTTGGTTGGCCTAGTGGCTGTGGGGGCAGTGGTCTATGGAGGCGGAATTTTCCTCTCTCGCACTATTACCTGGAAGGAAGTGGTCAGCTATTGGCGGCTACTGATTACGCGCACGGCCTAGTATGCAGAAGACGCTGTTAATCACCACTGACTTTTTTCCCCAAACTGGTGGGGTGGCTAACTACCTGACCGGCTTGTTGCAACACTTGCCGACTGAAGCGGTGGTCGTCTTAGCGCCACCAGCCGCCAAGACTGATGAGGCACCCGTGAAACAACAGGTTGTCCGCCAATCACTCCGCTGGTCACTGTGGCCACACTGGCTACCCATGATTTGGCGTATTATCACGCTGGCTCGACACCACCAGGTCGAAGTGCTCTGGGCGGCGCAGCCACTGCCGGTTGGCACGGCTACACTGATCGCTAGCTGGTTAACGGGCTTGCCGTATGTGGTCAATACCCACGGCATGGATGTGGCTGGGCCGTTGCAGCGAGGCGGTTTCAAAGGCTGGCTGCTCAAGCAAGTGCTACGGCGGGCGGCGGCGGTTAGCATGAATAGCCGCTATACCGCTGACTTGGTAGGGCAGTGCAGTGTACCAGCTGAGCGGTGCGTCACTGTTTCACCCTGTCCCGCTGATGAACTCTTCAACCTAGCCGAGCGCGGTAAGGTGGCACCAGCTACGTTGCCAGTACCAGATGAGGCGCCGGTGATCGCTACTGTCGGTCGGCTGGTGGCCCGTAAGGGGTTTGATATGGTTATTCGGGCTATACCGGTCCTGTTGGAGCAATTACCGCAGGTGTATTACGTCATTGTCGGTGATGGGCAAGAACGGGCCAATTTGGTACAATTAGCCCATGATACCGGCGTGGCCGACCGGGTGATTTTCCACGGTAGCGTTGATATGGCCGGGTTAGCAGCAGTCTACCAGCGCTGTGATGTCTTGGCGGTGCCGGCCCGGCAAGAGGCAGCGGGGGACGTCGAAGGCTTTGGTACGGTATTTTTAGAAGCTAATCTATTTGGTAAGCCAGTAGTGGCTGGAGCCAGCGGTGGTCAGGCAGACGCGGTGGTGGATGGTCAGACCGGGTTGATTGTCGATCCGACTAATCAAGCAGCTGTGACCGCTGCCCTACAGACACTACTGACTGATCAGCAACAGGCTAGGGCTCTCGGTCAAGCCGGCAAAGAACGAGTCCATCAAACATTTCACTGGTCAGTGCAAGCGGAAAAATTTGTACAACACATTGCCACATGGACAAAAAAATAAACATCGTCATGTTTTCGATGTCCCACTACACTGACTGGCAGCAGGGACGCGTTAACCGTAACTACCACGTGCTCAATCAACTGCAGCGCGATGATCGGATTGGCAAAATTGTCTCAATCGATTTTTTGCCGTTTAACTGGCGCAAGACCGCCAAGGTCTACTGGGAAAACGTCATCTGGCCGATGAAAGATTTAGAAATTGTCTACGGGGACTTGACCAGCGCCTGCCATCAGGTCAATGAGTCGCTCTATATCTACTCCACTATTGACTCCATCTATTCGCACCAGACGGTCTGTCATGAGGTAGAAAAAATCATCAAGATTTTGAATTTAGACAACGTTGTCTTCTGGTCATACAACCCACTGTTCACCAAGCTACTGGAGTGTATTTCTGGCACTGGTATCGACCACAAGGCTTTTGTCTTTGACGCGGTTGATAACTGGTTGGTACACCCAGCCTTCACCAACCAGACCAAGCAGTTGCAGCAGGGCTATAAGACTATCGAACAGCTGGCTGATCTGGTCTTTACTGTCTCAGACGAGATTGCCGGCACGGTCTTTGCCCAGCGCAGCAAGCCACTCTACCATATCCCCAATGGCATTGATCCGCAGCACTTTGCCGCGCCGTCATCACCCTACACAGTGCCTGCAGAACTGGCCGATTTGCCGCGGCCGCTTATTGGTTACCATGGCATCATCGAGAATCGGGTGGACCTAGAGCTGGTGGCGCAGGTAGCTCAGATGAACCCGGACAAGTCGTTTGTCTTGATTGGTTCTGGAGTGTGGAGCGGGGCTTGGCGGTCTCAGCAGCGACGGAAAAAAATCCGCCACAGTCCGCAGGTTGAGGCAGTGCTGGGCGATATTGCGAACGTACACCTGCTGCCGTTTGTACCGTATCAGGATATTCCACAATATTTGCACGCTTTTGACGCGGCTATTGTGCCACACAAGATCAACGAGTTTACCAAGTCGATGAACCCGTTGAAGTTTTATGAATACTCAGCGGCTGGCAAGCCCATCATCACCCGGCCATTGGAAGGAGTGGAGACGTTCCGCAATGTTTTTTACTTAGCTGACACAGCACAAGAATTTAGCCAAAAAATTGATCTGGCCTTGAGTGAGGATAGTGATGATTTGCGCCAGCTCCGTCGAGAAGTGGTGGCGGATGATTCCTGGCAGAGTCGAGTGCAGGTGATGTTACGCTACCTCTTCCAAGCAATAGACTAGTATATGGCCCAAGGCGCGGTGTCGCTGTCGGTAGTGATTCCGGCACGGAATGAACAACAGCACATTGCCAGCACCGTCACGGCGGTGCATGATTTTTTAGCAGCCCAGGGCTGGCAGGGTGAAGTGATTGTGGTGGATGATGGCAGCAGTGATCGGACCGCCGCTACTGCTGCGGCAGCCGGCGCCACAGTGATTGAGAACAACACTAACTATGGCAAGGGCTACAGTATTCGCCGCGGAGTAGCAGCGGCGCAGCACCAGTTAATTTGCTTCATGGATGCTGATCAGTCAACGCCAGTCGGGGAGTTAGCTAAGTTGGTAGCGGCTGCTGATGACCAGTCGATTGTTATCGGTTCACGCACCGCCAGTGATGCCAGTATCGAAAAACCACAGCCGCTGGTCAAGCGACTACTGGGCAAGAGTGGCAATGTCTTGATTCGGTGGGCCTTGGGCTTGCCTATGACAGACACTCAGTGCGGTTTTAAACTGTTTCCAGCCACGCATAAAGCTATAGTGGCTCAAACACGCTTAAACCGCTGGGGATTTGATTTTGAATTATTATACATTGCCCAACGGCACAGTCTGCCTATCAAGCAAATAGGTGTGCGCTGGCTGCATGATGAGCAATCAGCAGTGACGGTGTGGGGGTATGCCAACACCTTGCTGGACATTGCCCGAGTACGCATTAATACGGTCAAAGGATTGTATGATTGATTTGTCTATCGTTATCGTTAACTGGAACACACGGCAGTTACTGCAGCAGTGTTTGCAGTCTATCTATCAGCATGCCGGGGCCGTGGCGCTGGAAGTGATTGTGGTTGATAACGCTTCTAGTGACGGTAGTGCTCAGATGGTGACTGAACAGTTTCCCAAAGTACAACTGATTGCCAACAGCGGTAACGCCGGCTATGTCCGAGCCAATAACCAAGGTATAGCAGCCAGCACCGGTCGCCATGTCTTGCTACTCAATGCCGATACTATTATCCGCCCCAGAGTATTAAGCGGTATGGTGGCGGTAATGAACAGTCAGCCGCGGCTGGGTATCTTAGGCCCACAGCTGCGCAACCCAGATGACTCTATCCAGCAATCAGTCCGTCGTTTTCCGCGCTTGATTGATAACATTATCATTTTAACCAAACTACATAATTTCTGGCCACGGTTACTGCACCGCTACCTCTGTCATGATTTTGATTACACAGCCGCCGCATCAGTTGACCAGGTAATGGGGGCTGCCATGCTGATCCGCCGTGATGTACTGGAGCAGATTGGCCCGCTCGATAGTGGTCTGTGGTCATGGTATGAAGATGTTGATTACTGCTACCGGGCCAAAGCCGCCGGTTGGCAGGTGGGCTTCTGGCCGGGTGGTCAGATTATGCACTACAAAGGCCAGAGCTTTGCTCAGCAGTTACCGCTAAAAAAACAGCGCTGGCTGACGCGCAGCATGAGCTACTACACCCGTAAGCACTTGGGCTTGTCGGCTTGGCTGATCCTGCAACCATTTGTGTTGATCAGTTATGTCCTGGCTAGCGCGGTTCAAGGATTAGGTATCCAAAAACGCAACAAAGAATTATGACGACTGATACCCGCGCTCTTATCACCATCATCGCTGCTGGCCTAGGGTTAGAGGTTCTATCCGCCTTGGGTTGGTTAGTGACATGGCCGTGGCTGATGCCGCTGCTGTGGGTAGCGGTTGTCTTGGCAGTAGCTGTTGCCACCATTCGACAGACTGAATACGGGCTATACGCTGTACTGTTTGAATTATTTGTTGGCGCTAAAGGGCATTTACTGACACTGGCCGTAACAGAGTCGTTCAGCATCTCACTGCGCATCGGCATCTTCGCGGTAGTGATGCTGGTATGGGCTGGCCAAGGACTCTATCAATGGTATACCACCAAGCAGTGGCCGGAAACTTTTCTTAGCCTGCGGCATAGCCGCTGGTGGAAGCACTACTTGCTCTTACTGCTGGTGATTGCCTGGGCGGTGCTGTGGGGAGTGGGCCGCGGCAACGGTCTGACCGCTGTGGCGCTTGATGCTAATGCCTGGGTCTATTTCTTACTAGCACTGCCACTCTACGACCACCTGCGCGGTCAGGCCCAACAACGCCTGGTGGTACTGTTACTGATAGCCGCAGTCAGTATTACCTGTATAAAAACCATAGCGACATTCCTAGCCTTCACCCAGGAATTGCCAGATAGTATTTTACGGCCGCTGTACTACTGGTTGCGTAACAGCGGCGTGGGGGAGATTACCTATGCTGGGCAAGGTAATGACTCACTGTGGCGCGTCTTTTTCCAGTCCCAGCTATACAGCTTAGCAGCCTGGGCCATGGCCAGTGTGGTGCTGCTGGGTACAAAAACCGACCAGCTGCGCGGCTGGTGGATCTGGATCTGGCTGGCTAGTAGCTACACGGTAGTATTAAGTTTGTCGCGCAGCTTCTGGGTGGGCGCGGCCGCAGCCGCAGTAGTGGTGATCGGTTGGTACCTGTGGCACCATCGAGGGCAGTGGCCGCGGTTAATGATTGGCCTGATTATTATGGTGGCAGTAGTGACTGTTCAGTACCAGTCGATTAGCTGGCTGGCTGGTGGCGGATCTGGGGCACTGATTGCTGAGCGGGTGACTGGTTCGGCCAGCGAAGCAGCTGGTGCCTCACGACTGGCGCAGGTTGAGCCACTGATCAGCGCCATCGTGGTGCACCCGGTTATCGGGTCTGGTTTTGGCACAGCGGTGACCTACCAGAGTCAAGATCCGCGGATTGTTGAGCGCTATCCGGACGGCTGGTACACTACCACGGCGTTTGAGCTCGGATACCTTGATATTTGGCTAAAAATAGGGCTGGTAGGTCTATTGGTATACCTCTGGCTGTTAGCGCGCCTGTGGGGGCATTCTGTGGCCTCTGAGCGGCCGTATATTGCTGCTTGGGCAGTTATTTTAGTAGCAATAGCCGCTACCTCAGCCTTTTCGCCGTATCTTAATCATCCGCTGGGTATTGGGGTGGTTGCGGTGATGATGACACTACAGGAACATAATTAATAATGCATAATTAATAATTATTTTTTGATATAAAAAAGCCCCGCTGGCCGGCGAGGCGTGTAGTGAAGTCCAGGTGACTAAGAGAGTTCCTGGATTTTTTGTTGTGCAATCCTTGCAGCTACCGTATCAGTATCAGTCCAACGCTCGATTGTGACCCAGGTGTCGTGATCGAAGGCGGCCGCTTGCCACTGTTCCAGGGTAAAGCCATTGAAGATTTGCTCAGCGACTTCGTAGGGCGTGTCGTCACCATGATGTTGTCTCATTATAGCAACGCACTTCAAGACCTGTTCCTCAAAGGATTTCTCGGCAGCCACTTCTTCTGGTAGCAATTGTCGCACCTTTGCATCGGCTGTCGCTTCGATAGGGTCACCGTCAGGACAGTTGCCCCATATGCGCCACCAGTCAATAGCACAAGAGGCTTTTTGAATGACGATATGTTCGATGGGGGTTTTTGCCTCGTGCTCTGCTTCGGAGGCAGCATCGTAGATCAAGAGCAGGTTGTCGAAAGACAGGCTGTTGAGCCAGGTGGTCCGACTGTGCAGTAGTGGCCAGTACATGAGAGCGATGTTTCCGAACTCTTGCTGCCGCAGTTCTTCGGCTGGTATCGGTATAGGAAATTCTGTCATAATACTACTCCCGTGTTGATGAAAAGGACGGTTAATCTGTCTATTACAATTATCCTACCATGTTTTTGCCAAAGAAAAAACCGCTTCACCTAATTATTAATTATGCATTATTAATTAATAATTAGTATAGCGGTTCGTTGCCGTTGAGAAACTCTTCGTAGCTCATCGGCTGTTTGCCAGCCGGCTGGACTTGGTCGAGGATTAACTCTGTGCCTTCCAAGTGGGCTTTGAGGACTTTGACGCGCGTGCCGGTGACGTCTGTCCAAGCACCAGGCTCGGGGTGCATGGCGCGAATCAAACAGTCAATTTCATTGGCCGGCTTGTTCCAGTCAATCTGGGCATCGGCATTATGGAGTAGCGTGGTAAATGTCGCTTCAGCATGATTCTGTGGTTGTGGTTGTAGTCGACCAGCGCAGTAGTCTGGCAGCAGTTCGAGTAACAAGTCAGCGCCTTCACAGGCCAAGCTATGTTGCAGGCTTTGGTTGGTGTCATCAGCTAGTACTTCAGTAGTGCGTTGACCAAGGATCGGACCATGGTCCATTTCTTCATCCAGCAACATAATTGACACACCGGTCCGCACCGCACCGTCTAGCAGGGCGGTTTGAATAGGGGATGGCCCACGGTACTCTGGTAACAGTGAGGGGTGAATATTAACACAGCCATGTTGCGGAATGTCTAAAATAGTTTTCGGGATCAGCTTACCATACGCAGCCACCACCGCGATGTCGGGTTTGAGTTCAGTAATAGTCTGGGCTGCTGCTGGGTCTTTGAGTGACGCAAACTGATAGACCGGTAGGTCATGTTCAGTCGCCCAGGCTTTGACGGCCGGCGGCGTCAGTCTTTGTTTGCGTCCTACTGGCTTGTCTGGCTGAGTGACGACGCCAACGATATCGTACTGACCACTGGCCAGCAGAGCATCAAAAACCGGCACGGCGAAGTAGGGCGTGCCCATCAATAGTAGGCGTGTGGACAGTGCGTTACTCATGAATCACTTCTTTAATCATTTTGCTGGTAAAGAGGATGCCATTGAGGTGATCAATTTCATGCTGAATCACCCGAGCAAACAGTCCGGAAGCTTGCTCTTCTTGGAGTTGGCCGTGGCGATCGGTAAATCGTACTCGCACCTGCTTGGCCCGTTTGACCAAGCCAAAGCGACCCGGGATGGACAGACAGCCTTCTTCATCTACCTCACCTTTGAGTGACTTTTTGGTAATAACTGGGTTGATGAAGACTGTGGGTACATCACCGGTATTGACCACCATAACGGCGCTGCTGCGACCCACCTGCGGCGCGGCAATGCCGATACCTTTATACTCTTTCATGATGGCAATCATCTCATCACAAAACTGCTGAAAGGCTGGAGTGCCAATTTCAGCTGCATCGACCGGCGCGGTCTTGGTGGTTAAGATGTCGTTGGGAACAGTAACCAGCTCCATAGTTATAGTAATTCTATTGGGTCAACGTCGATAATGCAGCTCGTTGGCACGGCGGCCAGTAGGGTGGCAATAGGCTGTTGGTGTTTAATGATGATGACCCGGCGATAGCGGCCCCGCAATTGCTGAGTATATATAGCTTGCGGTGCAATAATAGTAGCCTCTATTTTGCTCTCTTTTTTTATTTTTGTCAAGGCTTGATAGACCTGCTGGCTGTCCCGTTCTGCGGTAGCAGCGCTACTGGCTTGGCAGATGATATTGGTTAAACGACCATACGGTGGATAGGCCAGCTCTTGGCGGCTGGTTAACTCCTGCTGATAAAACCAGTCATCGTCGTAAATAGTCCAGTGCTGCAGTAGGGAGTGATCAGCAGCATAGGTCTGCAGATGCAGTGGTTGCTGACTACTAGCCTGGGCAGCCGCTCGTAGGCGACTGAGGAGGATCCAGGCCTTTTCGTTGGCACTAAATGATGGTACTGACAGCAGGTTATCAGCAGAGGTAATAGCGGTCATGCCGATCTGCTGCCAAGGTAGCTGGTCAATCGCCAACTCCGTGCCGATAAAAATAGTTGGCTCAGTGGCTGTTGGCGTGGGAGCGGTGGTAGTGTCGGCATCTATGCGGACAACCGGGTGATCAGGGAACTGCTGGCGGACAAATGTTTCCAGTGACTGACTACCGCTACCGGGAAATTTGAAATCTGTACCATGGCAACGAGGGCACTGTGTTGGCATAGCAGTCTGGTAGCGGCAATGGTGGCACTGGAGCTGTTCCTGGTGGACCGCTAAGGGCAATAAACAGCTGGGACAGCTGGGGGTATGACCACAGTCACCACAGACAGCCGCCCGGGCTACGCCACGGCGATTAATAAAGAGAAAGACGCTCTGTTGAGCCGTTAGTGTCTCCGTCATGGCTGCTAGCGTGCGGTCTGATAGCTGTTCGGTCATACCGCCGCGTAGCTCGGCTCGGCGGTCGATCAGCTTGACTGCTAGCGGCGTGGTATCGCTTTTGGTAATACCACGGTCTTGCCAAGCAGCGTAGGTGGCAACGCGCGGTGCGGGTGTAGTAACGGTCAAGGCACAGGCATGTTTGGCAGCTAGCCAACCAGCCGCAGCGCGAGCATCATAGCGTGGGTTCTGGTCCCACTGCTTAAAGCTGTCGTCGTATTCATCATCTACAATAATATGCTGCAACTGCTGAAAGGGCATGAAGACAGCTGCCCGTGTGCCGACAATATATTTTGCCTGACCAGTCAGGACCGCTCGCCAGTCTGCTAATTCTTCTGTTTTGTTTTTCTCACCGCCGACAAAGACTGTCTGTTGGCGCACTGCCGGGGAGAGATAGCGCCCAGCCGACGTCAGTGCCTGCATGGTAGGGACTAGGAGCAGTGTTTGGCCGTTAGACTCTTGCTTGTCCTGCTCAAGCAGGCCAGCCAGCCAGTTGTCTTTTTGGTTGACACTGCGGTACCACAGCAGTTGGCCGGGACTGGTTGGTGCTGGGGTGGCGGTGTAGGGTGCTAGTGGTACTGTGCGGCGGCGCAGCTGTTGTTTGTTTTTTGGGATGGCGGGGACTAAGATTTTGATCACCAAGCCGAGTGAACTGGCGTAGTGGTTCGCTAACCAGTCAGCCAGCGCTAATTGGTCAGCAGTCACCAGCGGCTCATCAGCTGCTAGACCATTGAGTGATTTGATCTGTTTAGCTGGCAGGCCAGCAGGTAATTGCTGGTGTAGGGCGGTCACCACGCCAATAGTTGGTCGATTGCGAAACGGCACGGTCACCACATGACCAACTGTAAGCACATCGACCAGTGCATCGGGCACGGCGTAGGTAAAGTGGAGGAGGTGGCGAGGCAAGCGCACGGTTGGGACGATATCAGCAAACATGAGGCAGCATATAAAAAAGCAGTAGGGTGTGATGGCCTACGCCTAGTCAGCCCTCCCAACTGCTAGTGCAAGACAAAATTGACCGTCAGGTAACCCACGCCAAATGGCGCTTCGTATGACAATAGCTGTGGCTGGTAGTTGAGCTCATCGAGTACGCCAAACAGTACGGCAAATGAGCGCAGACCACACTCTTGAGCGTCTTCAATCAGCTGTGGATCAAGCTTGAATAGCCCGTCAATATCTTTAGCGCGAATTTTTTCTTGGACCGCAGCATCAAAAGCTTCAGCCTGCGGGTGGTGGCCGGCGGGACTATTTTTTGAGAGCCGGTGTGATAGATCACCAGAGGCGATGACGGCCACCCGAGTATTAGTGCTCATAATTTCTTCTCGCAAGGCTTGGCCAAACTTGAGATGGGCGGGGTAGTCCAGTAAGCAGTGGCTGATCGGTACGATAGCAGTTTGTTTGAGATTTTCCGTCAAAAACAGTAGCGGCACTGCCACGCCATGATCGAGCACTTCTTCAGAGGTGACGGTGATAGCAGTCTGTTGTCGTAGTTCACTACGTAACATCTCGATGAACGGGATGTGTGGCTTAAAGGTTTTTTGGTCAGAGAAATCGCCAAACTCACTGAAGTCGACCCGGTACTGACTGGATAGATTGAGAATAAAACTGTCTGGTAAAATCGATCCGTGCGGAGAGACGATAACAATCACGTCTGGTTGCGCAGCATAGAGCTCTTGCTCCAGTTGCTTAAAGGCCTGAGCAGTTTTTGCCAGCTGCTTGCTGGCGTCTTTACCAATGCTTTCCAGTAGCAGCGGCGGGTGTGGGGTAATAGCGGCGAAGACCAGTGACATATCACTAGTAGCTTAAGACGGGACCGAGCTGGTGCTTAGAGATAGCTGCCTGTGAGGTGGTAATGATGTTGCTCCATTGGTAGCCCAGCGTGATAAATGTTTCTTCGTCAGGAATCCAGCGCAGTTCACCGTTTGAGACGACGTAGACTTCCGGGAACTCTCGTGGTTTGACCAGGGTGCCGTCTTGGAAGAGGACAGGGTCAATCGTTTCGTATTGTTCCAGCTGCTCGGGCGATAGTTCAACCTTGTTGCGACCAGGGAAGTTAACGGTGATAATTTCTGGTGCTACAATGGGTGCTTTTTTGCCGTCTTGGACAAAGTAGACACCGCCGGTCTGACTATCTTGGGCGAGGATGCCTTGCGGATAGACAGAGTTGGCAGTAATGGCGGGACCCTGGAAGAAGCTGTCGAGCGTGGCTTGATCAACCGGTTCGACTTCTTCAGGGTTCCAGCCGATTTGTCGGAATACTTCATCAGAGATAATTGGCCGCCGCTCGTCATCGACGATTAAGTAGCGTTGACCACGAGGGGATTCTACTATTGAGTAGTTACCAAGGTTAATTGGCCAACCAGTAGGATACGACTCTAGATCACCGCGGGAGACCGTGATAATTTTTGAAGTATCAAAACGAGTCACCAGGGCTAGCTTTGATTTGATTGGCCGGCGCGTGCCGTACTGGATATACCAAACACCGTCTTCACCAGCGACTTGCAGTAGTGAGCCGTCTGGGTAGCGCTTGGCAAAGTAGCGATTCCAAATAGTGTGGAACAGCTTGTTACCATGAATGTGTGGGGTGTAGTTATACAGTGCGGCAGTGGCGGTGGTCTCTGGGGTGACTGTCACGCCGTCAATGGTATAGGTTTCACCCTTACGGAAGCCAAACTCGTTGGGGTTTTCCAGGTAATAATCAAACTGGGCCGCGGCGCTGTTGATTTGCTTATAAAAGCCTTTCCAGCGTTGAATAACTGGGTCATTAAGCGAACAACTATCGCAGACCGCATAACCAGTTGCCCAGTCATACTGTTTTTGCGAGGGGGTGTCGTCTTCAATCAAGCTCTGTTCTTTTTGCAGTAAGACCAGCAGCATCTTTGGTGAAACATTCCAGCGCTGGGCCACTTCGTAAATAGCTTCAGCTGCAGATAGGGCTCGCTCGGTAATATCATCACCATTCTCATCGCGCCCTTCTGAACGGGTCAGGTAGGTGTCTAATGTACCGTCTTTGCCATCTAAAAAGGTCTGGATGCCGCTTTGGCTGATGCTGTCAACCGCCCGCAGATCATCATCGGTGATGATG
>CAZJZH010000004.1:0-31079 GCA_964550465.1 uncultured Gammaproteobacteria bacterium | reverse complement strand
CTGCGAACGCCTTCGCGATTGCCTGCTTTGCGGTAGAAATGAAGTTTGCACTTCTTGGTTGCTGATCCAGTTTAACGAGATGAAATCAACCTGCTCGACTCGCACACACGACAGACAAACTACCAATCGAAGCCCAGCATCCCCGGGCAAGCGTTACCGCTTATTTTTCATGGTACGAGCGACTTCACGGTCGATGTCTCGTCGTTTGATGGTTTCCTTCTTGTCAAATTGCTGTTTTCCTTTGGCTAGACCAATGGAAACCTTGATTTTCGTGCCGCTAGTGTACACGGATAAGGGTACAATTGTCAAGCCTTTCTGCTGTAATTTGCCAAATAGGCCTTCAATTTGGCTGCGGTGGAGAATTAGCTGCCGCGTACGGGTCGGTGAATAGCCGGGCAGGTCGCCAGCCTTGCTATAGGGGGCAATATGGCAGTTGACCAGGTAGGCTTGCAGCCGCCCCTGTTTATTGGTCCGAATACTGACATACGCCTCTTTGAGACTGACCCGCTTAGCTCGGACAGATTTGACCTCATGGCCATGCAAAACAATACCAGCCTCGAATTGGTCCAGAATAGTGTAGGAAAAGCGAACTTTTTTGTTATCAGCTAGTTGCATAGTTAGCTATAGTAGTATAGCAGGTATTTTTTTACAACCAGTAGGGGGGGAGATGAGATAGGGGAGATGAGAGATGGGATATGGGGAATTAGGTAATCGGGGATGAGGAGAGGAGAAATTAGAAATTAAGAAGCTAGAAATTGCCATATCGTATGTGGTATGCCGTATACCGTATGACGGAGAAGATATAGTACATCCCTACATACGACATACCTCATACGACATACGGGGGCACCCTAATTACCAGCTACTAATTACAAATTACGAAACTGCTACTATCAATGTCCAACATCCTATGCCACCCATCTGCGTTCTGTCGCTGATTATGCTATACTACCCCCATGTCAGCTATCCAAAGAATCAAAGTAGAGGTATCGATTGCATCACTATTAAAAGTAGTTGGAGTGATTGTTATCGCCTGGTTTCTCTACACCATCCGCGATATTTTGGCGGTGCTGTTTGTGTCACTGATCTTAGCTTCTGCCTTTGACCCGTTTGTCAACGCCATGGCTAAGTGGAAGATCCCGCGGGTCTTTGGTATCACTATTATTTATATCGTTATGCTGGCCGTAGCCAGTGGTATTTTGTTGCTACTGGTACCACCGGTGACTAGTCAGCTGCAGCAGCTCTCTACCACTCTGCCACAGTACTGGCAAAACATCACCCAAGAGATTACCGCCCTGCAGGGGATTAATCAGATTAACTTACCAGCTGCCTTGGAGGATAGCTTAGAGCAACTGGGCGCTACCGTCACGCAGGACAGCGGCGGTGTCTTTGCTACCGTGGCCAACATCTTTGGTGGTATCGCCGCGTTTGTCCTGACACTGGTGATCACGTTCTACTTATTGATTGAGCAACAGGCGGTCAAGCGCACCATGCGCTTCATTGCGCCCGATCGCTACCATCCGTACCTGCTGAAGCTATTTAGTAAAATCCGTGACAAGATTGGTATGTGGTTGCGTGGACAAATTATGCTGTCGCTGATTATCGGCGCGGCGGTCTTTATTGGCTTGGAAATTTTCGGCATCTTTGTGCCGACCTTTGCTCAGTACGCCTTGGCCCTGGCCTTGTTCGCCTTCTTGATGGAGTTTATCCCATACCTAGGGCCGATCTTGTCAGCCGTGCCAGCTGTCTTTATTGGCTTTACTCAGTCCTTAACCTGGGTGCTGATCGTTATTGCCTTCTATGTCATTATCCAGTGGCTGGAAAACAACCTCATCGTGCCGCAGGTTATGCGTAAAGCGGTTGGCCTCAATCCGATTATTGTCATTATTGCCTTGCTGATTGGCGCCCGGATTGGGGGAGTGGCGGGCATGATTTTAGCTATTCCGGTCACCACTGCCTTATCAGTAGTAATTGAAGATGTCTATACATTGATGGATGAGCGAGAGCTTGAAAAAACCACTTAACGTTTTATTGCTATGCCAAAACGATTTGCTTCACTACCCGGTCTCTTTATTCTTTTACTGATTGTGGCTACCACTATCTTGCTGTTGTTTGTGGCCTACCATCAGCGCATTTGGCAATCTGATGATATCTTAACGCCCAATGCAGCTCGTTCGGGGCAGCAGGTGATTCAAGCTGGTCAGTATGAATCAGCTGTGGTTGATTTGATGGCCCGAGTCACTGCCGCCAAGGCCCAATCACCGGTCACCGCTGAGTTAAGTGTGGTTGACCAAGCTTTTTGGCAAACGGAGTTACAAGCAATCAAGGGGCAATTGTTAGACCTATGGGTGCCAGCAGAGTACCGCCAGCTGCACCTTGACCTAGCCATCGCCCTCGATGCCCTGGAGCGCTCAGTGGCCACTAGTGATCCGGAACAGTTTGCCGCTGCTCAGGCGCAATTTGCTACGTTGCTCGAGCAGTACCCTTGGTTGACTCAGTAATCTATGGCCCGGTTTGAGTACCCAGCAGAAGATGAGGCGGCCAGCGCGCCGTCCAGTAAAGAATTTCGCGACGCCGTTCGAGCAGAGGTCAGAAAGCATCGACCTAAAAAAGTAGTTGTGCATCGTCGCTCGATCTTTAGTTGCTGTGGCTGTTCTTGGATTATTGTAGTGGGACTGATTGTGCTGGTTGGTTGGGGTGCGGTCATTGTCGGGCGGACTGGCTTGGTGGCAGTGCCCTTTGTCCAACAGTGGTATCCACCAGCTGAGCCAACTCGGGTAGTGACCACCACCCTTGGTCAGCCCGCTTCCTTACCACCGATTGACCAAGCCACCGGCACAGTGACAGTGACCGAGCAGCAGGCGACTGAGTTTTTACGCTCCAGCGCGCTGGTTCATCAGCAGGTGGGTCAGATGATTGATGTATCAACCGCTCAGTTAGTCTTTACACCAAACCAGTTTGAACTCTACGCCGACCTGCTCAAACCACGACCAACCACCCTGCTGCTGACAGGTACCATTAGTCCTAGTGATGATGAGCAGCTACAGGTAGTGCCGCGACAGTTGATTATTAGCTCTTGGCCGGTGCCTGCCACCTGGACTACCTGGCTGGTTGATCGTTCAGTTAATGACACCGGCGCTCTGGAAAACATCAGTCAGGTGGTCAGTGACGTCACCTTTACCACCGGCACGGCAGCCGCTACTATTCGTCAGTAATCTATGGCCGCACTGATTAGCCCCAAACGCATCACTGTTATCGCCGCACCCATCGCCCTAGGTATTGCCTGGTGGGTATGGTTGAACGCTCAGCACGCTGCTATCGAGGTGCTGGTAGCTACCGTGGTGATTGTAGCAGCAGCAGTCTGGTATGTGACTTTACGGAACGTGGCGGTCAGCGATGTGCAACAGCAGCTGCACCGGCAAGAGTTCTGGCGTTTTCTCATCACGCCGCTGGTCTTCAGTCTGTCGATTGTCAGCTTCTTGTTAATTTTAGAAGCGCCAACGCTGAGCCGTGTAGTGGTGATTGGTGGTGTAGTGGCGATGTGGTTTTTGCTCCAGAACATGTTTGACCGCTTCTATCGAGCCGCTCTCTACCCACCACAGTCCTTTGAGGTTTTGTCGCTCAACATCAACAGTGTCAGTTTATTTCTATTGTTAACGACGGCCTACAGCTTTATTACTTTTCTGCGCGTGCCGGCTGGATTGATTGCCATTATTTTTTTACTGGTCATTGGCTTACTGACCTACCAGACGATGTGGATCTCAGGGGTTACTTTGCGTAAGGGGTGGCTGTATATCGTCATCATTAGTTTGTTGCATTTGGAACTGTTTTGGGTCTTGGTCTTTTTACCAAACACCTACTATCTCAAAGCCTTGCTGATTTTGGTTAGCTACTACGTTATGATCAATATCGCCCGTAATCATTTGATTGGCGTGCTGACCAACACCATGGTCTGGCGGTATGTGGTTATTGCTGCTATGGTAGTAGCGTTCGCTCTGGGCACCGCCCAGTGGCTGTAATATATTGAATGAATATGTTTAAAAAATTTACTACCTCAGTCCGTCAACGCTGGATAGCGCCGTTGCTGATTGTGGTGGCGTTGCTCGGCTTTGCGGCCGGCGTGGTGGGGGAGTTATTCGCCCGACACTTTATCCTCAGCTATGCCATTGCTGACCAACAGTTAGCTGATTTAAACAATAGTTTTTACCAGCTGCTGTCGCAGTACCAGTTTATTTCTGACACAGACGCTGACCAACCGTTTGAGATTGTCATTCGCCGCAGTGATCAATCAGCCAGCCTGCAGACTGCTAGCCAAGTAGTGGCCGGGTCTGTCTTGAACAATATTCGTCAAGGTACGGTCGGCTTTTTTGCGGCGGCCAAGACAGCTACAGATGATCCGCTAGCCAGCAGCTACGCGGCCGACAATCAGATTGGTCGTGGCACAGTGCTGACGCGTGATGGCTGGATAGTGACAACTGCTGGCGTGTCATTGGTGCCGGCGCGTTCTATCGCGGTGACGGCTGATGGCCGACAATTTGTAGTGGAAGCGGTAGTGGAAGATACCATGGCTGGCGTGCAGTTTGTCAAAATCGCCGCTGATAATTTGCCGGTTGTTCGATTGGTGCGTGACGCCGCCACGACTGTTGGCCAGACAGTAGCGGTATTGAATCGTGATGGCAGTCTGGAGACCACAGCAGTGGCTGATGTGTTGTACCGACCAACTGCTTTGCAGCAAAATATCTACTCGACCGAATCATTGGATGACTACTACCGACTGGTTAGCCAGCTTGATCAAACAGTTGTCGGTGAACCGGTTATCACCCCTGGTGGGGAGGTGGTCGGACTAGTAACGGTCACAGCTGGTGAACGGGTGGTGATTCCAGCCCAGTGGTTTGCGCGACAGTTTAGTCAGGCTTCGGCTGCAGGAGAAATTATTCGTTCAACCTTTGGGGTTGATTACTTGATGCTTGATCAATTAGTGACGGTGCCGGGTGAAGAGTATGCCTATCAGCAGCAGCGCTTTGGGGCCTTGGTCTATCAAAACGCTCGGCTTGGCACGGGCTTGCTGCCAACTGGTACAGCCGCTCAAGCCGGCCTAGCAGCAGGCGATGTCATCACTCGAGTGGAGAGCGATGAGGTGCGTGGTGCCGCTACCCTGACCAACTTACTGCAAACCTATGATATTGGTAAAACAGTCAGCCTGACTGTTTGGCGTGATGGTGAGGAATTACAACTATCACTACCGATTACCGCTCAATAAGCAGTCATTCAACCTGTTCAGGAAAAGCCCCAAAAGCGGGGCTTTTTTGGTTGTGGATAGCTATTGACACAAAAAACAAAATGTGCTAGTATCATCTATTACGCTTTAGACAGATACCAGGCAAATAGCGATAGGCCAAAATTTGGCTTAATTTAATACAAAAGGTCGGCTATTTACCCAGTCTCGAGCGAAATTATTTGAGCTTTGAGCTTATACTATGGAAACAATTAACTATAACCAGCTCTTCCGTTCGCACCTGCGCACCATCGTCGCAGTGGTGTTGGTGGTGGTACTGATTAGTACTGTTATTACCGCGCTGCAGCCCAAGAAATTTCGTTCGAGTGTTCAGTTGCTGGTGAGTGAAGAGCAATTTGGTCGCGATAGCTATTCGGCTATTCGCTCAGCAGAAAAGATTAACGCCAGCTTGGTCCATATTGTTCAGACCACTTCGTTTATCAATGAAGTCTTGGCTGATCGGACCGTTAATGCCGGCATCTTTGCTACTGACGCTGAAGAGCTGAAGAAGCAGTGGGCCAAGACGGTCAGCGTCACCCCAGTGCCAGAGACCGGTCTGTTGAAGATTGATGTCTACCATACTGACAAGAATCAGGCGGTAGCCATCGCTGATCAGATCGCCGGCACGCTGGTAGCTAATACCGAAACCTACACCGGTTCACCGTTTGTGACCGTCAGTCAGGTTGATGGTCCGGTGACCTCACGGTCATTTGTCCAGCCCAATATTTTCTTGAATATTGGCGCGGCTATTGTCCTTGGTCTATTGATCAGTATCGGCTACGTCTTGTTTGTAGCACCATACCGGACTGAACGACTGGAGCAGCAGATTGCCGTCCAGGCAGCTGAGCCAGTAGTGGCGGCGGTACCGGTCCAGGTAGCAGCAGCCGCAGCTGAGATGACTGAACCAGTACCGGACAACTTCTTTAACGATTCATTCTTTGACGACGATCCACGGACCGCGTAAGGAATTGATGCTTTGCCACACTGAGATACAAGTGTGGCAATCATCAGTGCCGTACACAATAGTGTGAACGCACTCGCAGTTTGAAAACTGAAAAAAGAAACATACAACATCGTCAGGCTTGGCCTGAAGGAGGATACGATGAAACGGATGATGATGTATCTGATCATCAGCGCCATGGTGGCGATGATGACGGCGACGACAGTGTGGGCCACGGAAGTCAATTCCGCACAAGCCTATTACACGGTCACCTTTCGACCGGACCATACCTGTGCGGATGACTATGCCGCTTGGACGGAGGTCATGCGACAGGATATTCCCATCTACAACCCTGCCGCGCACGGGCAACCAGAACAGTGGATCTACGGCGCTGGCTATAGCACCGAAGGCTCTTCGCTGAAACGGTGCCCGACTCCTGTGCAAATTCAGCGAGTGGAGAAACTCCGCCGCGCCTGGATGGAGCAAGAGCTATCCCGTAAGGGCTGGGACGTATCCCGGATGAAATGGGCTGGCGCCCAATCCTGGATGGCTGGTGGTATGATCATGCGGATCTACCCCGGTGAAAGTCCGCCGCCCAAGAAAGTCACAGCCCGAACGGTGCAGCGACCCGTCGATCCCGAAGATCCCACTAAAGGGAAGTGGGCTTGGACGGAAATCTATAATCCGGACAATCCGGATGAAGTTCTATCCGCTTGGCCGCATCCCAAAGATGGTCGTCCGGGTGAAGGTGCCGAAGGGGGTGGCGCAGGTGGCAGCATGTGGCGATTATTCGCTGATGTGCAGTACACCTATGTCACTTACCCCCTCCCACAAGAGGAGAAACGATTCACCACCTACGCCGACCAAGAACAACTGGAGGAAGGGGATGATGTGGATTCACTCGACTTCTTGTTGGGGGTTGAATTCGTCCACCCCTCCGGTATCTTGTTGCGTGTTGCGCTAGGTGTGGGTGTTGCTCATATCACCACCACCGACCCCGCGGTAACGCGGGACACTGGCCAGCACAACTTCTGGGGCTTCCGAGCTCTAGGTGAGTTAGGCTACCAGTGGGACAGCGGCTTTCTGGTCTTGCTCGGCAGTCAATTTGCCGGCCTGCGCCCGAATGACGAGTGGGATTCGTCGCAAGGTATGTTGACCGCCCCTCATGTGGGAGTGGGATACGAACTAGCGCTGACGAGCCAACTCGGCCTGCGGCCCTACGGCAAGCTTGGCCTGCCGATCCACTGGTTCCAACAGTACCCAGGCATCTCTGACGTCAAATGGGGCTACGGAGCCGCGTTGATCGGGGGTCTGGAAATTATCTGGTAAGAGTTTCTTTGGGTGGAGGCTCGCCTCCACCTTACGCAATCAATACAGCTACAGCGAAAACCGCTCCATTAGGGGCAAGGAGGATTCGAAATGCGTAAGATGACGAATTTGTGGCTGGCCATGGTGCTGGCCGTGATGTTCACCTTCTCGATCGGCTGCACGCCGGACGAGGAAGGTGAAACCGACGACGGGTCGATCACCGCCGCCGTCACCGATGACGATGACGATTCGGCGGACGATGACGATTCGGCGGACGATGACGATTCGGCGGACGATGACGATTCGGCGGATGACGACGACTCAGCGGACGACGATACGTCCGACGATGACTCGGCCGATGACGACACCGGTGACGACGATACGTCTTCGTGCGACGGCTGCCAGATCGGTAGCGTTTGTTTCGAAGACGGGTCGGAAAACCCGGACAATTCGTGCCAAGCCTGCGACGCCGCGGCTGATCCCGACGACTGGTCGCCGCGCGCCAACGGCACTGCCTGCGACGACGACCGCTTCTGCAACGGCTTGGACTACTGCCAGGCCGGCGCCTGCATCGATCACGAAGGTGACCCCTGCGGCGACGGTTTGTTGTGTGACGAGTCGGAAGACATGTGCGTCGACGACGACGGCTGCATCGACGGCTGTTTGATCGGCGGCGTTTGCTACGACTCCGGCGACCGCAATCCGGAAAACGATTGTCTGGTCTGCAAGCCGGCCAAGGCGGATAACGCCTGGAGCACGGCTGTCAACGGCAGCGCCTGCGACGACGGCTTGTTCTGCAACGGCGAGGACTCGTGCCGCGCCGGTGCCTGTGTCGTCCATGACGGCACGCCCTGCGACGACGGCTTCAGCTGTGTTGAGGAAATCAACCAGTGCATCGAAGACGTCACGTGCAGCGGCTGCCAGATCGGCGACGTCTGCTACGCGGCCGGTACCGATAACCCGGCCAATCCCTGCCTCGAGTGTCAACCGTTGGTCAGCGATACGGCCTGGACTCCCAAGTCCAACGGCACGTCCTGCGACGACGGCCTGTTCTGCAACGGCGGCGATTTCTGCGACGCCGGGGCTTGCGAGCATGATGGTGATCCGTGTGAAGGCACGGGACTGGAATGCTCCGAGTCCGAAAATGCTTGTCTGGAGCCCTACGAGCCGGTCAGCTGCCGCATCTACGTGGTGGAGGGCAGTGGTAACCAGCCCGATAAGCTCTACATCGACATGGAAGAAGGTGTGGATGCGCCGCTGGCCGTGGCACTGTTCACCTGCGAGGACCCGGACACCGCTCCGTGTGGTGACAAGCGTCTGCCGCTGAATGCCGACCTGGGCTTGGAAGAGCTGTGGGTCAACATTCAGGACGGCTACGACGCCGTCTACCTGATCCAACCCAATGGCGGCTGGGCCACCATGACCAGCTGCGTCTTCGAAGACGGGTTGGTCTTGCGTGAGCGGGCGGTCGATGAGCGGGGCCATGGGGGGTCGTACATCGATCTGACGCCGAACAAGTACCCCTGTGTGGGTACGGCTCAGGTCGAGATCACGCCGTCGGTGGTCAACACCGATGAACTGGTCTACATGTTCGACACGTCGCTGTACCCGCCGTACTACTACGTCGGTGGCTACAACGGCGAGCAGTGCCAGGACCTGGAATACAAATGGTTCGTGGGTGACGGCAATATCGCCAACACGCAAAACACGGTCCATGCGTACGCCAGCGCCGGAACTAAGCACCCGATGCTGGTGATCAGCTACGAGCAGAACGGCGTGACCTATTACGCCACGGCTCAAGGCATGGTGGTGGTCAATGGCACGGGTGGTACGACGACAACGACGACCACCACGACCACAACCACTACCTCGACGACCACCACATCGTCGACTTCCACCAGCACCAGCACGACGTCGACGACTCACCCGTCGACGTCGACCAGTACGTCTACGTCGAGCTCGACTTCGACGTCGTCCACCACGACGTCTTCGAGTTCTACCAGCTCCTCGACCACCACGTCGGTACCGACCACCACGTCGACGACGACCACTACCGGTGAGCAACCGCCGCCGTACGTGGGGAACCCCGGCCTTATCGCCAACTCGTATGAGAAAAATGGTGACAAAGGCACGGTGACGTTCCAGTGGCCGATGCAGCACTACAATGGGCATGAGTACGTCTACGGCCTGCTGGAAAACGGCATGCCTAAGGCGTATCGCCGTGATGACCTCGAAGGCAAGAAGCGGATGTTCTGCTTCGTGCCCAATCACGGTGTACAGCCTAATGCCGCATGGTTCGCGGGAGACAAGACGGAGATGAAGATTTCCAACGCTTTCACCTTGTTGAACTGCTATGTCTGCTTCAACGAGGATGAGGACGTGGAATTGGATGATCCGACCTGTGACGATGAAGATCGTCGCTGGGTCAACTTGTCTTCCGGCACCGGCCTCTGGGAATACGAGGAGTGTCGGTCGGTCCAGGACAATGGATACTGGATCGAGCGCCTGGACGGCTAATTTGTTCTTTCTTTCACACCCAAATTGGGGCGCGCAATGCGCCCCAATTTTTTATCCCTACATTTTATTTGACCAAAAAATCGATTGAAAAATAACCAAAAAATCGGTACAATGTAGTTATGACAACTACCGGTAAGACAGTTCAATTTTTGACCTGGAAATTCCCTTTTGAGGCTCTTTTGTCCATCAGTGCAGTGGCGCTGGCCAGTCTTTTTATACTGCTGAGTTTTGTCATACCATTTTCATTGCCACTGTATCTGGTGCTCATCGGTGGCGCGGCCCTGATCAGTCTGCGTTCACCGCTGGCTGGTCTGGTGACCATTATTTTCTGCACCATTGTCTTTGAACGTTTTTTTACCTTAGCGCCGTTGGAAATAGGAGACCAAATCATTAAGCTCTACCCACTAGATGTCATGCTGCTGGCTAGTTTACTGGGAGTGATTGGTCAGTGGTTGACTGGCCAGCAGCGGCCGATTATCCGTGACGGTCTGTTTGGGGCTGGTATCTGGTTACTACCCCTGGCGGCGGTGGCTTGGTTCCTGTGGTCTATCAGTCAGCCGGCAGCGGACTTAGAACTAGCTTTTTCTGCTCTGAAGCATCTAGCCTTGTACGCGGCTGTTTTTTTCTTAGCTATTAATGCTATCCGCACGCCGCACCACTTACGACAAGCCATTGGCGCTACGGTGGTAGCCTGTATGATCGTAGTGGGCTTCGCTCTCTATGGGTTTGCTACCGGTCAGGGGTTGTGGACGGAGTTTGTGCCGTTATCCACGCCCGGCAGTCGTATCATCGGTGGGCCGCACAGTCTGTACTTAGCGCTGTTTTTTACTTTCGGTATTCACTGGTTGGTCAGTCAGTCACGCTGGCGGTTGTGGCACTGGCTGCTGGTGATTATTTTGCTAGCTGCCGGCATCGCCCTGCTTGGTTCGTTGCAGCGTCATTTGTGGTTGGCGGTCATCGCGGCTATTGGCTTTCTACTGACCCAGTACCAGCCCAACCAACGGCAGGTTGTGTGGCGCTTGGTCGGTGGGGGAGTGTTACTGGCGGCCCTAGCGGTGACGGCATCGTTCTGGCTTTCATCATGGCAGATTGGTAATTTCCTCCTAGATAGCGACTTACTGTACTCACTGCGTTTCCGCTTCATCTCGTTTATTCATAGCGCTGGTGACTCCAGCGCTGTCTGGCGTGTTGCCGCCTGGCATCGGGCCTGGGAGCTGTGGCAGGCCAACTGGCTGGCCGGCATTGGCTTTGGCCAATTGATGACATTTTCGATTGGTGAAAACGACTTCGCCGTACCAGTCCGAGAAGTCCATAACAGCTTTATCGCCATCATTGTCCAGATGGGACTGGCGGGGCTGATCAGTCTATTAGCGTTACTGGTCAGCGGTCTGCGGGCTTATCGCCAAGGACTACGACAGTTGCGTGGCCGCTGGCAGCAAGCACTGATTGGCTTTGCCGGGCTGGTGCTACTGTTTTTGGTAGCTGCTAACTTTGGCACCTATTTCAGTATTAACCTGCTGGTCATCTTTTTCTGGCTCTGTCTGGCTGGCATGAGCCTCAGTTATCGTTTTGGTAAATAGTATGCAGAAACTATCAATTATTATTGTCACTTATAATTCAGCCGATGACATCGGTCACTGCTTGGAGTCAATCGATCAGTGCCTGGCTGAATTACAGCCCCAGGTGGTAGTGGTCGATAATGCTTCAGCAGATGCCACTGTGACGACAGTCAAAAAAACTATGCCGTCGGCCACCGTGATTGAGCAGGAGAATGGTGGTTTTGCTGCTGGGGTTAATCGTGGTCTAGCTGAGGTGACCGGGCAGTATATTTTGTTACTCAATCCCGATGCTGTCCTGGTGCCCGGGTCAGTTGAGCAGTTGTTGGCCTATGCAGACGCTCAGCCACAGGCCGGTATCATCGGTGGTCGACTGGTGGGGGAGGACAAACAGCCCCAGGCCAGCTTTGGTAATTTCCCTACCACACTGACGGAGTTTTTTCACACTGTGCAGTTGCACCGGCTGCTGCCGGTGGGTCGCTACGTGCCCCATAATCGACTGACACGGCGGTGGTACCGCACCCAGCAGGTTGACTGGGTGGGTTTTGGCTATGCCTTGCTGCGCCGCACCATGGTCCATCAACTAGGTGAACTAGATGAGCGATTCTTCATGTACATGGAAGATATCGACTACTGTAAGCGAGCTCAGCAAGCTGGTTGGCAGGTAGTGTATTTGGCTAACGCGCCAGTGATTCATCGTCTCCAAGCCAGCTGGGGTGGGGCGCTGGATCGAGCTAAGCGGCAAGAAGAAACCAGCTTGCGCAAATATTTTACCAAGCATCGGCAAGCTGGCTGGGCCCTGACGCCACTGCTGGCTATCCAGCGACTACTCCGTAGATTCAAGCGTTAGTATGAAGATTTTGCAGGTTCATAAATTTTATTACGACCACCGTGGTGCTGAGCGCTACTATTTTGATGTGACGAAATTACTGACAGACCATGGCCACACGGTTATTCCCTTTGCCATGGCTGATGGCCGTAACAAGCCGTCTGAGTACAGCGACTACTTTACCCGACGAATGGATTTATCTGCGCCGGGGTATTCCTGGCGGTCAGTCAAAAAGATCGGCAAGATTTTATACAACAAAGAAGCACAAAGTGATATCGCCCGACTGATTCAGCGCACTCGACCGGACGTGGTCCACATTCACAATATTTACAACCATCTTTCCCCATCAATCCTGGTGGCTTGTAAGCATTTCAATCTACCGGTAGTGATGACCATCCATGACTTTGCGCTGCTGTCACCCAACTATGACCTATACCGGCGGGGCAAGATCGATGAGAGCTGCAAACCACACCGCTACTGGCAGTGTGTACCCAAGCGCTGTGTCAAAAATTCTTTCGGCGCCTCTACCATTGGCGCTATGGCCAGCTACCTCAACCACTGGTCACAGATGTATCAGAAGCACGTTGATGTCTTTATCGCACCCAGTCAGTTTGTCAAAGAAAAGTTTCACCAGTGGCAGTGGTCACGAGCCGGTGACATTGCTGTTGTGCCGCATTTTTCTTTCCCACCAGCTCAGAAGCCGCGCTACGTGGCGGGGGACTACATGCTCTATGCTGGTGGTCTGACTGAGGGCAAGGGTATTATTCAGCTACTGGAAGCTATTCAGAAAGAGCGGATTGAGCTGCCACTGAAAATTGCCGGCGATGGTCCACTCTACCAGCCGATTACCGAGCTACTCAATGACAGTCAGCTGCACTGGCGAGTGGAGCTACTGGGGCAGCAGTCACCAGCGGCTCTGAGTGAGCTGATGCGGCAGAGTCGCTTTGTGGTGGTGCCATCGCAGCAGTACGAAACCTTTGGCTTAACGGCCCTAGAAGCCTTTGCCGCTCGCACGCCGGTGCTGGCCTCGAACCGGGGCGCCTTGCCGGAGATTGTCGATCAGGCAGTTGGTAGTTTGTATCATCCGGACCAGCCCGGTGGCCTCGGTGGCGCTATTCGACAACTGGCCAATAACCCACAGTTGCCACAATTGGCAGACGCGGGGTATAATCGACTGTTAACTGATTTTGCCCCAGCCTTACACTATGATCGCTTGATGGAACTGTATGAACAGGCCAAAGCACAAACCATTCGCTCATAAGCACCGCCAGTCGATGAGTTTCGGCCTGGTTTTTGTGGTGACTGCTGTGGTCATGGTTGGCGGCTTGTGGTATCACCAGCAGGCAGTTGACAGCCAGGTGCTGCAGCGCTACCCACGGCTGGCTAACTACTTTTTGAAAACACCAATTACGGATGCGGAAGCTGAAGCACTGGCCCAGTGGGATGTGGTGATCTTAGGTATGCAGGCCCAGACGGTTTCGCCACAGCAGGTGCGTAAAATCCGCCAGCTCAATCCGGATGTTATTTTACTAGCCTATGTGGCGTCACAGGAGTTTCCTGGTCATTACCAGCAGATAGAGCAGTCAGGCGGGTTGTGGCATCAGTTGCGTGAAGGTATTGCTGATGAATGGTGGTTGTACCGACCAGACGGCAGTCACTTTTCATCCTGGCCGGGCAACTGGTCGCTCAATGTGTCGAACCATTCATCACAACGTAACGGACACCGCTGGAACACCTACCTACCGGAGTTCATGCACGAAAAAGTCATGAGCTCGGGGCTGTGGGATGGTATTTTTTATGACAACGTCTGGGACTCAGCTCACTGGGTGGCCGATGGCGTGATGGATTTGGATAATAACGGCCAAGCGGATAGTCGAGATTTTATCAACAGTAGTTGGCGAGATGGTATGAGTACGTTGCTGGCCTACTCGCGGGAGCTGGAAGGGCCGGACGCTATCATTCTTGGCAACGGCACCAGTATCTATGAACAGTGGATGAATGGGCGGTTACTAGAAAACGCCTACCGCGATGGCTGGTCAGCTGATCAGCGCCGCTATGTTGATGCTATGGATAACGGCATTCAGCCGCGAGTGACGGTTATTAACCGCAACACCAACAATACCGAATCTGGCAAAACAAATTACCAGTCTGTCCGCTATGGCCTGGGCTCCACCCTGCTACAGAACGGTTACTTCAGTTATGACTTTGGTGACCAGCGTCATGCCGAGCTGTGGTGGTATGATGAATACGACACGGACCTAGGTCGACCGACTGCCGCGCCCTGTCAGGTGCAGATTGTGGACCGCAAAGCCACCGGCTGTGTGACACCAGCGACGCCAACAGAAGGCATCTGGCGGCGAGACTTTGAACGAGGAGCAGTTTTTGTTAATAGCACCAATACTCAGCAAACATTTTTACTCGATGAAGAAGTGCTAGAAAAACTGCACGGTCAACAGGATAGCACGGTAAACAACGGGCAGCGGATTAACTTTGTTCGTTTGTCTGGTAGTGATGGTCTATTGACCATCAAACCGCTGACGGAGATTTTTGATAGCACCTTTACCAATGGTCAGTTCGCCCGCATCTTTAATGCGGCTGGTCAAAACGTCCGCAGTGGTTTCTACACCTTTAAACAGCAGTTCGCGGTGGCTGATCCGGTACTGGTGACAGACTTAGACGGCGATGGGGACCTAGAGACGCTGACGGCTAATGATGCTACCGTCAGTATTTATGGTGCTAATGGCCAGTTAGAACGAACCTTCTATCCCTACGCTGAATCATATACCCAAGGCGTTAACCTAGCAGTGGGGGACTTAAACGGCGATGGTACGCGGGAAATCATCACTGGCACAAAAAACGGTGGTGGGCCGCATATTCGTATTTTTAATGACCGTGGTGACTTGATCAATCCAGGCTTCTTCGCCTATGGGGAGGGCTACCGCGGTGGGGTCAATGTGGTGGTGGGGGATCTGAATAACGACGGCAGTTACGAAATCATCGCTGGCGCTGGCGTCGGCGGTGGTCCACACATTCGTATTTTTAATAAAGATGGTGGACTGCTATCAGCCGGCTGGTTTGCCTATGATGAGGGTTTTCGCGGTGGAGTTAACGTAGCTACCGGTGATGTCGATGGTGATGGTACGGATGACATCGTCTCAGTACCCGGCTTGGGTGGTGATGCTACGGTCAAGATTTGGAATGGTCGCGGGCAACAGATTGGTGCCAGTTGGCAGGCCTTTACCACTGCTAGTCGCGACCGGATTGGTATCGCCGTGACCGATATGGATGGTGATGGTATCGGTGAAGTCATCGCCACTAGTTTCACCGTTTTATAAGACGTGCTAGGCTACTTGTATATGAGCAAACACCATATGACAGTCTTGGATCGATTGCGGAAGCGCTACCAGGTCCGCTACAAATATAACCGCAAGCACCTGTGGGCTGATGTGGCCTTTGCGGCTGCTATTGTAGTATTGGTGGTTGCCAATATCTACATCGCCTTCTTCTTGGCTCGCTGGGTGGTGTCACTGAATGTTCAAGTGACTGTGCTCGATGCTACCGCGCCGATCGGCCAAGAAACGACCATGCTGATTAACTATGAAAACAGAGCTGGGCGCGGGTCTATTGACGGCGCGGTTTTGACGCTTGATCTGCCAGCATCATTTGTCGTCAGTCAGGTGGCTGATGAACGCTACGACGCTATTACTCAACAGCTGACCATTGGTGAGGTGCCACCACGCAGTGATGGTCAGGTGGCTATTACCGGTACCTGGTGGGCGCCACTCAATAGTCAGCAGACAGTCCGAGCTAGCATGACATACACCCAGGCTGACCCGGTGGGGGAGCGGATCCGCTGGCAAGACACCACTACAGTCAATCAGACCGTAACGCTGACCGATACGGCCGTGCCGTGCCAATTACTAGAACCACAACGCATTATTGCTAATACGCCGGTAGATATTGAGTTTGTCTGTACCAATAATACGGCCGTTGCTCTGACTGATGTGACGGCCGCTATTGGGCTGCCGACTGGGTTCACTGTGACCGATAGCCAGCCGCAGCTTGATGGGCAAAACAGCGTAACCATCGACCAGATCCAGCCTACTCAGCCAGTCACCCTGACGATCAATGGTCTGTATCAACCAGACACTGACGCCATGGCGGATATACTGTTTGACCTGGGGCTGACTGCTATCGTGCCTGGCATTGATCAGGTAGTTTACTTGGGTACTCAGTCACTGACCGTTGGTTTGTACCAACCAGCAGTAACAGTGGCGGTGACTAGTGATGCGGTTAACAACGCGCCACAGGCGGGGGAGACAGTCAATTATACTTTGACTATTAGTAACGATGAGGAAGAACCATTGACTGATGTGGTAGTAGAATTGCGTGATGTCAGTCAGTTAATCGTACCGCGCGGTACTGAGGCGGTGGTCAAAGACGGTAGTATTATGCTGCCAGAGATTACTCAGATTGCAGCCGGGGAACAAATCAGTGTGACGGTGCCGCTGCAAGTTCAGAATCAGCAGCGAGTAGCGGTAGGCTTTACGCCATGGTTGCGGTATCGACAAGCTAGTGTCGGACCGGTCAGTGTAGCCTTTCAACCATACAGTCAGCGCATCACCGCCAATTTAGGCTTCCAGTCATTTGCTCGCTACTACACAGCAGAAGGCGAGCAGCTGGGCATTGGACCAATTCCACCGATTGTTGGCTTCCCCACACACTACCGTATCTTCTGGCAGCTCGATCCATTTCCACACACGCTGCAAGATGTCATCATCACAGCCAAGTTACCGAGCAATGTAGCTTGGGCGGGAGATACCTGCTCCAGTGTCTTTGGTCAGTCCCCGCAGTTTAATGCAGCTAATCGCCTCGCTACTTGGACGCTGGAAACAGTCGAGACCGGTCGGACGTTGCCAGTCTTCACCCACTTCTGCGCCATCATCACGCCGACCGCCCAGCAGGTGGGTACCTCACCGCTATTAATGTACGACATTACCGCTAGTGGCACGGACCAGGTTACCGGCCGAACGGTGACTATTACCATGCCAAACATCACAACGAATCTGACTGCTGACCCGAAGGCCGCTGGTCAGGGAGTGGTACAACCATAGAAAAATAATTACTAATTAATAATGCTTAATTAATAATTATTTTTTATTGGTGATAATCAACCTTCTCAATAGTTGCTGCCGATGAGCTATGGAGGCCCCATACGGGGTCTTTTTTTGTTTAAATTTAAACAAAAATTAGTCTTTTCCACAGTATTGTCCAATAAAGTAGTCTGTCAGCCAGCTAGTTGTTGACAAATTTTGCCATATATGCTAAAGTGCTCTATTACCCTAAAAGCATATGAAGATTGCATTTATTGGACAAAAGGGCATTCCAGCGCAATTCGGCGGTGTCGAACGACACGTCGAAGAGCTGACCGTACGCCTGGCTGAACGTGGCCAGGAGGACTTTGTCTATACCCGTCCATGGTACACGCCGTCTGACCTGACCCACTACCGTGGTGTCCGTTTGATCAGCGTGCCGTCCATCAAAACCAAGCACTTCGATGCTATCTCTCACACCTTCTTCAGCACTATCCACGCTGTCCTCAGTGGTGTTGATGTTATTCACTACCACGGTGTCGGTCCGTCACTGTTGTCCTTTATCCCACGGCTACTCAGTCGTCGGGTTAAGGTGGTGACCACCTTCCACTGTATTGACCGTAAGCACCAGAAGTGGAACCTGTTAGCTCGCTTGATGCTCCGCCTCGGTGAATGGACTGCCTGTCAGTTTGCTCACCAGACCATTACTGTTTCACAGGCGTTGCAGCACTACTGTCAGGAAGCCTATGACGCGGACAGTCAGTATATTCCCAATGGTGTTAGTTTGCCGCAGCAGATGATTGGTAGTCAGCAGATTGCTGAACAGTTTGATCTGGAGCCAAAAGAGTACATCTTGATGGTGGCTCGATTGGTGCGCCACAAGGGTGCTCATTACTTGATTGAGGCCTTTAAGCAACTGGATACCAATAAGAAACTGGTGATCGTCGGTGGCTCAGCCTTTACGGACGACTACCAGCAGCAGTTGCATGACTTGGCGGCTGATGATGAGCGGATCATCTTTACCGGCTACCAATCAGGTACTGTCTTAGCAGAACTGTTTGCCAACGCCAGCCTGTTTGTCTTGGCGTCAGAGTCTGAAGGCTTGCCTATCAGTGTGCTGGAAGCCATGAGTCATGCTACGCCGGTATTAGTCTCTGATATTGCCGAAAGCATGGAAGCAGTTGGCTCAGCCGGTCTGACCTTTAAGAACAAAAGCGTCACCGACCTGGTCCGGGCCCTGCGCCAAGCATTGGCAGAGCCGGAACGACTAGCCCAGCTGGGCGCTGCCGGTCAGCTACGAGTCCGTCATGAGTATGATTGGCACAAGATTACTGACAGCACCATCCAGCTCTACCGCAGCCTGTTACCACAACCCAGTGGTCAGCCAGCAGCAGTACGAGGGACTGGTAAATAAAAACTCCGTTCATACTTGAGCGGAGTTTTTGGTTTGATTAAAAAGGGGAAATCAGGAATTGGGGAGTTTAAAGCTGGCAATTATCTCTGCAAAAATTGATGGGAAATCGTAGGCTTCATTAGATGTATTATAGTTTCCTCTGAGTACTATAAAATAACCATCCTGTTCTATATAGAGACTATCTCCTGTCGCGCCTTCTGGCACACGAAATTCGCCTGAGCGGAAAGCGTTTGCTCCGTCTATACGTAGTGTCTGCCAATTTGACGTATCCATGATTTCGTTTTTGTTAAAACAGCCATATGCATCATCTGGGTCTACGGTTTCTAGGCAACTACTGTATTGCTCATTAAAAATAGTGGTCAAATCATTGTTATCTGAGTTTTGCAGGATGTCAATGTAAACTTTTGGATCGTATTCCTGGTAACCATTTTCGTTCATAAATCCACGGGCAATCATACCGTATTGGTCGATGTATTCCCAGTCATCAGGGTATTCGAAGCTAAACCCGTATTCATTGTTTACGTATGTGTTCGCTGATCGTAGTTGGTTTTGGGTGAATAATGACGTGGTGCAGCCCACCAAGAAGACACTGAGAACAATAAGAATAAGGGTAGGTATTTTTTTCATATGTATTGTATGTGATGTAGCTAGAAATTGCTAACCTCTTTCGTGTGTGTACTGATTAAGAGCTGCTTCTAGTCGTTCTTTAGCTTTATCATCAAGTTGTTTGGTTTGTGGATGATATGATTCAGGATCCAAGGCCGCTACAAGCTCGGGGAAATTTTGATCCGCCTCTAATAGTTTGATTTGCTTCACGATTGCCTCTACCGCTTCTTGATCGCTGATATCTTGACCCTCTGCCAATTTTAGTATGAACACACTGACTCTTTCTGCGTCGGCTAGCTCTGGTTTTTCAACAACGCCTGTTTGTTCTCCCGGTACATCTCCTAGTTGCTCATCTCTATATTGTTTCATATCAAAATCTGCCGTCCAGTCACGTTTTGTCATGCGCTTAAAATCCGGTAGCAGATTTTCTACTGTATCGCCTGTTCTTAATGGCCGCCCTGCTTGAGCAGCTCTTAATCTTTCGTCATATTCAGCGACTTTTGCTATTGCACTTTCCTTAATTCCGCCACCCATGTTCTTGAAAGCATCTTCGATTTGTGGCCCAAATTTTATCATATTTTGAATGTTAGAAATTATATGTTGAGTGTGTAACGTTACGGCATATACGATGTTGCGTTAGCAATATGGGTGGAGGCTTTTGCATAAAAGCCGTAACCAGATATGCCGTGTTGTACGATGTAAATTTTTTTATCTTAGTTTTAATGAATTGAGCTTTCGTTCTATTGAGAGAAAATTTGATTTTGTTTTGAAAAAATACAAGAGGGGTTTGGGGTGAATTGCATTTTTAAAAAAACTCCTTATTTATCAGTATCTGATTCTTCGGGTTTACGCACATCAAACCCATACGTTGTCTCATGGATGTTTGGGATATGTTTCTTTATCCATAACAACTCTGCATCATTAATGATTGGTGAACAAACACGAATTTCTCCACCTGGCGACAAATGATCTAAGGCACTTTGCAGAATATTAATAGCTGTCTGCACTCGTTCTGGAATACCTGTTTTTTCTGACCAGAGCCATTTTTCACCCTGCTGGTAATCATCCATGAGTTTGATTGCGTGACTTTCTCCTTCACTTTTAATTATATGTGACAGTTCTTCTGTTATTTCATAATCATCAGTACGTTCATTTTCCACTGCCTGTGGTGGCAACATAATACCGAAGCTTTCTGGAAAAATAACATAGCTATAGGTTTTATCTATTTTGCCCGACCAAGATTCAGTTGCATCAAAAACTATTTGATTAAAGTCTGGTGGCATAACCTCTGGATCTATATCCGAAAGAGTTATTTGTTGTTCTGGAACACCTGCATAGATAAGAAATCGTTCCAATAAAGCTGGTCCAGAACCAACCGAAAGAAGAGAAGTCTTTTCTTGAGAAAGCTTTTTAACAAATTCAGGAGTTAAAAACTTCTTTGACTCATACCAATCCGGCTCAAGAAACCAGTATCCATGATCTTGCTCAAGTTTTCTAAGTTCTTCCTTGCTAATGCTTTTTTGAAACTCTTGAATCAGTTTTGAAAAATTAACAGAGTCCTCTTGTTCTTGAGCGTGTTGAGTTTCTAGTTTTAGGAATCTTCTTTCTGTCATATTTATATAAGTGATTTTTTCTACGACTAAAGGAGTAGAAAAATACCATAAACCCCCTAGTTAAATAATTAAAATCAAATTTTCGTTGTAGTTAATTGCATTATACTTTGGAATTAGAAAGATAAAAAGTTTATTTCAGCTAACTCGTTATTATACGCACTACATGCAGAATGTAGACTAATACTGATAGATTATACCAACCAGCTACTAGCATCAGTATAGACCCCCAGCCGGCAGCTGTACACCCACTAATTCCCTGATCCGTTCACGCCGCCAAGCGGCGATGAACGGAAAAACCACCCCTTGTTCAGGAGTGGTGATGTGGTTGTGGGCAATGTGCTACCCCATTTGATTCGGGCCATCACTTTTGGCTGGTAGCTCCATGATGTGCCGTATCTCCGGTTGCGAGCTTAAGTGGACGACACCAAGTCTTAGGTGTAGTTCATCCATAGCTTGCTGTAATTGGCTAGGAATATCGGTCTGATCAGCAGCATCTGCGTCGCAGTCTGCAAGTGGTTCATGTGCTGTTACCGCTGTTTGTAGCAGCATATGTCCGATCGATCCTGGTGGACAGTTAAACTCACGTTGATACTGGTCCAGACGTTGCCGGAAATTGAACAAGTCGAAATGTTGATAGATCACGTCGATTCTCCTTGCTTCATCGGTGTGTACGGACAGCGCAGCACTGCAGGCGCAGCCTCCGCCAGTTGCTGCAGCAGCTTGATAATGCCTTCCAGCTTACGCATAGCCGCTTGATAGCGACCAGGAATAAACGTGTCTCGGATATCGCGGGCTGTTTGGGTGTCCAGCTTTTCCAAGGGCTTATGGACCTTGACTGCTTGTGCGACCAGCTGCTGACCAACCGATCCAGCCGGATAATCAACTGCTTGGTGATGCTGGAGCAACTTCCGTAGATAAGCCAGTTCAAAGTATTGGTATTTCACGACCACCTCCTCCGGTGCATAAAGAACGAGTATAACCTGTAGTTAAGGGGATTGCGGGTGGGTTGTCAAGAAAATAGGTAATTAAACCTCATCCTCCTCCAACCGCTTCGGATTGGGCGAATACAGCGGCTGACTGATCTTCCACTTATCCACATACTGACCAATACCTTGAGCGTCCCGTTTATTACGCACCGTTACCTGTTGCTGCGACCACTTGAGCAGGCTGTCTAGGGTGATACGGTAACGGCCGCGCACTACTACGTAACTGAGCTTATTATCTTTCAGGGCACGACGAATAGTCTTGGCATCTACACCAAAGAACTTGGCAGCTTCAGAAACGGATAAACGCAAGGGGATAGTCATATAATTAATACGTTTGTCTACAATACCGTGGACAAGTATAGCATGAAAAAGGGGAACAGGGTAAAGAGAAAGGTAGAAAGGGGAAAGGGGTGACTGTAATTTGCATGGCGAATGCATCTACTCCTTTCTCCTTTCCCGTTTCTCCTTTCTTTCTTAATTGCCCATTACCCGATTACTCGTTGCTACTATTTAAAACCCACCCCCGGCGAACCGGTAGGTGGGTAATGTGTTTACGGTAGCAGCGAGCGTAGTAGGATGCTGCTGAGCGCCAGGGCAACCAGTGGCGCTGTCAGGCCTAGAAAGGTCAGTAGCACCGCGCAGAGCAGAATGGTCAGGAGCAGTTGACGGAGCATGACGGTACCTCCTTGCTTAGTCGATGCCGACAATGATGACCCCCAAGACAATGATTATGTCTATGGCAGCCACCAGGGCTAGGATGGAGAGCGTGTGGCGATGTATGTATAGCCACTGGCGGTAGCCTGCATTCAGGCGATACCAGGTGTGCTTGAGTAGCCTGTCAATCATAAACCCTCCTGTGTAGGTGGTCTCGTCAGACATGCTGCATAACTGCGGCAGCCAAGAGCAACACGATGAAGCCAATGGCACTGCCCCATTTGCGGCAAAATTCGCACAGTTCAGCGGATCTGTGGTAACTCATAATGAGCCCTCCCATGCAGATGATCGTCTAGCTATAACCTAAAAATGAGCGTTGTCAAATAGCGATGAGGTGGACAAATAAGTTGCGGAAAAAGCCAAAATATGACTATAATAAGGCCACGTTTTTTCCTCCTAGCACGAGCGAAACGTACAACTATCATCCTTTGAGTAGTGTAACGCTACCCAGACTTTTTCGTCAAATATAATGAAACAGGTCCGTCACACAGTTTTGTTGTTACGGTTAAAAACCAAAGACCCTGAAGCATTTGGCCAATTTTACGACGCATACGTCAAGCCAATCTATCGCTTCATCTACTTTAAAGTCTCGTCAGAACAAGAGGCAGAAGACCTAACCGCCGAGACGTTTTTGAAGGTTTGGCAGCATGTTCAGGGTAACGGCAAGATTGATAACTTAAACGCTTTCACCTACCGCATTGCGCGTAACCTGGTTATTGACCACTACCGCAAGCAGCAGACGCAGAAGACCGTCACCAGTACTGAGGTACTGGCCGATCAAGGTATCGAGATCCCTGACGAACAGCAGTCAATCGCAGATCGCCTGGCAGTACTGTCGGACGTTAAACAGATTGAACAGCATCTGCAGCAGATGAAAGACGAGTACCGCGAGATTATTATCTTGCGCTACATTAACCAACTGACCGTTAAAGAAATTGCTGAGGCGTTGGACAAAAAACCAGGCACTGTCCGAGTGCTGGCTCACCGCGCTCTCAATACGCTCAAAACATTGGTAGCAGAAGCTGAACCATCAGCTGACGCCTAATATTTTCCATGAACACTTCTCACTTGATTAAGAAACTGAAGAACACTGATGTTGCTAGCCCACGTCCGGAGTGGGTAGCGCAGCAGCGTCAAATGCTGATGGCTCAGATTAGTACTGGTCAGCAGGCTGCCCCACGGGGTCTGGCCGCTTTCCGTCAGCTGGTGATCGAATTCTTCGGTTCACGAGTAGCCTACCGTTTTGCTGCTACAGCTGTTTTGGTTGTAGCCATTGTCTTATCAACATCCGTCACCACTGCTTTCGCTGAGCGCAGCGTCAGTGGTGATATTTTGTATCCGGTCAAAGTAGCCAGTGAACAAGTACAGCTTAGCCTGACCACCAATAAAACCGACCGCGCCCGACTGACGGTTGATTTTGCTGTGAAGCGGTTAGCTGAGGTGCGACAGATTGTAGCAGCCGAACAAGACCCGGATGAGCGAGTCAAAAAGATTTCCGAGACACTCAAGGGCTATACCAAAAACATCAGCCAGGCCAAGGAGGCGCTGAACACATTAGATAACGAAGCTAACCCAGACACTGTTGAAGTGGCGTCATTAATTACTGATCAAGTTGATGTCTTGGCTGGTGAACTAGAAGCCAGTAAAAAAGCGGTTGATGACGCCGTCACAGAGGTTAAGCAGTCTGCGCCAGAAAAATCTGAAGCAGTTACCGCTGAAGCCAAGGCAGTCAAGGACGCTATCGCTGCTTCTGATGCCACAGTCGACAACGCCGTCGATGTTATTTTGAAGAAACACCAAGACGGTGAGGTATCAGCTGAGCAGGTAGCCCAGTTGGCAGAAAAGAAGCTAGGGGAGTTGAAGAAAAAAGTTAGTCAGTTGTCTGCCAAGGTGGTGGCTGCAGAAGGTGTAGTCAGCAAACAAGCTGAGACACTAGCAGCTGAAGAAGTAGCGGCAGAAGCAGAATCAGCTGATGATACAGTGACTGAGCCAGCCGGTGAAGAAACTGCAGCAGAGGGCGCAGCAGAAGAAACTGAATCTACAAAGGAGGCCACAGATACTACCGAAGCAGTGGTTGTGGTAGCAGAAGAGGTGCCAGTTAAGGATGGGCCAACTTTAGATGAGCAGCTGGGTACCATCAAAGACAAACCAACCGAGGCAGCTAGTGAACTGGTAGCGGCTGAAGCGCTGCTGACCAATGGTGATGCAGTTGGTTCGTTGGAGAAGGTCAAGGCGATTAAGCAGCTGACCAAGGAAGTAGAAGCGATTATTGATGAGGTAGAGGCCACTGTTGGACAGCCAATTGTGGTGGAAGAAGCAGAGGAGGAGGGTAGTGAGGAGGCAGCTGAAGCAGCCGCTGCTGCAGAAGCAGAGTTACTCAAACAACGAAAAGCCGGTGGTCTGTTTACCACCATTCGATCATACCTGATTAGCAACTAGCTAGCGCTGATCAGGAATCGGCATGGCATGATAATGATTGTTATCATGCGGTTCCGGTTCAATCAATCGATAGAACCGATCTTAACAACGTATGTGTATGCAAGGTCGTCTCGTGTATGCGAGAACACATGCGCACTAACAAAAGGTCCTGTAGTCAGCGAGAGACTGCTCGTAGGAGCAGTGAGCGCTGGTTCACGTGAAGCGCTCACTGAACCACAGCACAAAAGTATTTCGCCGACTACCTAAACGAAAATTATTACTCTATGAGTAACTTTATTAAAAAGGCTTTCTCTGTCTCTGTGGTGGTTGCCACCATTTTCTGGGCAGTTGGCTTCGCGGCATTCGTGCCAGTCGCAGCTAGCGCCGCTTCAGAAGGTGACCTGATCAAGATGGAAGGTAACTCTTCAGTGTACTACTACGCTGGTGGGAAGCGTTACGTTTTCCCAAATGAGTCTACTTACTTCTCTTGGTACAGTGACTTCTCAAGTGTTGTAACTATTTCAGCATCTGAGTTGCAGGCAATTCCATTGGGTGACAACGTTGTAATCCGTCCCGGCACCAAGCTGGTAAAGATTACCACCGATCCAAAGGTGTACGCTGTTTCTCCAAACGGAACTCTGCACCACATCGATAGTGAAGCTCGTGCTATTGCGTTATTTGGTGCTGACTGGGCTACTCGCGTAGTCGACGTACCAGACGCATTCTTCACCAACTACGAAATTGGTGATGCAATTGACTCAGACACTCACCCAGAAGGTTCTCTGATTAAGTACGAAGGTTCTTCAGAAATCTACTGGATCAATGGCGATGGCGAAAAGCAAGCATTCTCTTCAATGGATGCTTTCGACGCTAACCGCTTCAAGCTGGCTGACGTAGTAACGGTTGATGATTCAATCAGCTACCCAGACGGCGAAGACATTACCGGCGCTATTTCTAGCGTTACCGACACTTCACAAGGCGCTATCGGCACCGGCAACGGTGGTGATGGTGGTTCATTGACTGTGTCATTGGCTTCAGACTCACCATCTGCGACTCAGATCCCAGCTGGCGTATCTGTCCACTTCGGTACCTTCAACCTGAAGGCTACCGGCGGTGATGTAGAAATTACCACCCTGACCATGAAGGCCAGCGGTTTGGGTACAGCTACCTACATGGATAGCGTTACCCTGTACGCCGGTGGTACTAAGGTCAGTACCTCAAAGAACGTTAACTCAGAAGGTAAAGCAACCTTTAACTTCGCTGACCCAATCGACGTTACTTCAGGCACTACCAAGGAATTGGATGTCTGGGTAACTATCGAAAGCAGCCAGTCAGGATTCTTCGCTATTGGCGTTGAAAATGCTGATGCTATTGGTTCAGATGCTTCTTCAGTATCAGGTTCATTCCCTGTTAACTCTGCTACCATGCAGGCTGAAGGTGGCGTGACTGTTGGTCAGCTGACCTTCGATGCTTCTGACAACGACACCACCGCTAATGTCGGTGCAGACGATGTCAGCTTCGTTGAGTTCACTGCTGAAGCATCTTCAACCGAAGATGTTTGGTTCCAGGGTATTACTCTGCGAAACAACGGCAACATGCGTGGTGATGACCTAGGCATGATTTACTTGTACCACGACGGTAATGAGATCGACTCAGCCGTTATGGATAACGAAAAGTATGTCAGCTTCTCATTCGATGCTATTGAGATCGAATCAGGTCAGACCGAAAGCTTTGAAGTACGTGGTGATATCGACGGTGGTAACGCCAACGATACCATCCAGCTGTACATCAAGGATGACGCTGATGTAAACGCTGTTGGTGACCTTTACGGCTACCAGACCAGCGTTGTAAAGACTGCCTTCGACACCGATGACGGTGACTCAACCGAGATCACTATCGAGGCTGGTCAGTTGAACATCAACTTCAACGGTACGGAAGTGCCAGCAGCTGATATCCAGATTGATAAGGACAACATTGTCTTCGGTCTGTTGGAGATCACTGCTCCAGACGAGGCTATCCGTATCACCGGCTTGACCCTGACCAGTGAAGGTGCTGCTGATGGTGAGCTGGAAAATGCTGAGTTGAAGAACCTGTCAAGCGGCGGTATTGTCGACGCTGACAGCTACACTTTTGGTGGTACCACTGGTACCGCTGTCTTCAGCGAGGAATTCATCATTGAAGCTGGCGAGACCCTTGAACTAGAAGTTCGGGCTGACACCACTTCAACTGCTGATGCTGATGACACCATCTACTTCGCTTTGTCAGCTTCAAATGTCACTGCTGAAGGTGAGACCTCAGGTTCAACCATCAGCACTTCAGACATTATCCCAAGCAGCATCACTTCAAAGACCATGACTGTTGTGGCTTCAGGTTTGAACCACACCGTTAAGACTTTGAACGCTGTTAATGTCATTGCTGGTTCAACCGGTAAGAACATTCACAAGAGCGAAGTCAAGGCTTCAACTGCTTCAGATATCCGTATTACCGCTGTAACCTTCGAGGATAACACCGGTACCAACAGTTACTTCACTGATAACGATATCACCGAAGCTAAGTTGATCATTAACGACTCTGTCGTTAAGACCCGTTCTGGTGATATTAGCGAAGCTGGTGGTAACAACACGTTGACCTTCAATGGCCTCAACTACACTGTTCCAGCTGGTACGACCTACACCATGTACTTGCAGGTCTCATTCGCTTCAACCAAGACCGGTACAACCGCCTTCAACATCGAAGTTGACACCATTACTGCTAAGGACAGCGACAGTGATTCTGTCAGCGTGACCGAGGATACCACTAGTGGTCCTACCGTCACCGTCTACAGCACCGGTGTGCTCGACATTACTGGCTCTAACACTGAAACCGACGCCAAGCAGGACATCCACGTTACTGGTGGTGCGGAATCAGGTTTCCTTGGTGCCTTCAAGTTCGATGCTCGCTTCGAAGATGTTAAGGTGAAGGACTTCACCATCTTCGTAGAAGATGATGCCAACATTGGTGACTCAATCGAGTCAGTTGAATTGGTCTCTTACGACCAGTCAACCGTTATTGGTACCACCTCACAGTTCGCTTCTGGCAACTACGACGGTGATGCTGATACCGCTGACCTGTTGGTTACCTTCGAAGACCTTGACTACGTAGTTGGCGAAGCTGGTGTAGAAACTGTCTACGTTCGCTACACAGCAAAGGAGATGGGTAACGGCGCTGAACAAACCGCTACCAGCGGTGAGTCTGTTGCCTTCGCCATCTACGGCGCTGGCTTGGACGTAGTTGGTAACGAGTCAGGTAACACCATCACCATGTCTGGTGATAACGCTCCTGACAACTCAGACACTGATTCTGAGTACGAACAGGACTACACTACTAACGACTCTACCATCTACGGTGTGACTGTAACCTCTGTCACCAACGATCTATCCAACGGCTTCTTGACCAATGGTCAGTCAGTCATTGGTAAGTACAAGATCACCATTGACTCAGGTAACAACACTACCTCAACTGGTACAGCTACTAGCTTCAACTTCGAAGACGTAGTAGTAACCTTCAGCTACAGCGGTATTGACACCGATGGTTCATCTGCTGGTGATGCTGACTTCTACTACTACCTAGCTTCAGACCCATCAACTATCGTTACTATCACCGACTTCACTGACGGTGACACTTCAGACGATGTTGACTTGTCAGGTCTGTCAGACTTCACTGGTACGGACACCTTGGTTATCGAGGCTGCTCAGATCAGTGGCGCTGGCGCTGCTGGTGACTACATGCAAACTCGACTCGCTTCAATCGATGACGGCGACTTCGAGTGGGGTGATGGCATCTCAACTACCGTTGCTGGTACTAAGTTGTCATACACCAACGTTGCAGGTGGCACTTTGTCTAACTAACCTTCGGGTATAGTTTGACCTTCCAACCCAAGTCATTGACTTGAGACGGAAAAACAACCCACCCTTTCGCGTCAGCGGGAGGGTGGTGTTGTTTTTTAACAGTGGACAATTAACAATTGACAGTTAACTGTCAATTGTTAACGGTTAAATTGTTTTTATGCTATACTAGCGGTATATGAAATACATTTTACCTGTCATTATTGCCACTCTAGCGCTGTGTACCGCCAGCGTTTCTGCGGCTGAACCAACTATCACGCCAGTGCCGACTGACTTTGCCTACCCAGAAACTTGGCACAACTTGGCGCTAGACGTCACTATCCCTAGTGGAGATGAAGGGGCTAGCGATACCCTCAATGCACTGACTGCCCGCATTAACGGCACTGCTCGATGGGAAGAGGACATCACGGCTGCCACGCTGTGGGCCGATGCGGGCGATGCTGGCTGGCAGGGTTGGGGTACTGACACCATCCTTGGTTCAGCTGAGTATGTTAACGACACTATTGTTTTCCGTGATCTGTCAGTCACCATCCCGGCTGATGGCCTGCGAGTATTTGTTACCCTGACGATTGATTTCAGTGTTACTAGCCAGAAAACCGCCTACCTGTTTGTGCCACAGTATGCAGACGTTGATGTTGATGGCCAGTACGACGAAGGTGATACGGGCATCTTTACTGCTGCCGGTATCGGTCAGCATGGACAAGCTGCAAATACCCAGCCGTTGTATGTCAAAGAAACGCGGATTGACCTGTGGGGTCCGGCAGTGATTGTGACCAATCTGGACGATGGTGATACAGTGACAGGAACTGATCTGACCATTACTGGCCAGGCCCGTGACCAAGGTATTGATGGTAAGGTGCGCAATATTCAAGTAGGTATTGGTCAGACTATCGATACACTGAGCTGGTACGACGTCACTGCAGACGGTGAGGAAGACATTGTTGATTGGTCATACCAATGGACAGATATTGCCTCCGGCCAATATGTCGTGGCGGTTCAAGCTGAAGATAGTGCTGGTAATGACTCAGGGGTGATCACTATTGGCACTATTACTGCTAGCCAGGCAGATGACGGAGAGGTGCCAGAAGAAGAAGAGGAAGAGATGCCAGCGGAAACGACATCTTTGCGTGATGGGCATTTAGTTAAAACAGTTACAGGCAGTAAGGTGTACGTCATTTCAGACGGTCAGCTACGGTGGATTACTTCTGGCGACGTCTTTGAGGGCTTAGGCTATGACTGGAACAATATTTTGACTGTTACGGCGGAACAACTAACGGCCTTCCCAGCCGGTCAAGAGGTGACCATTACCTACCGTCACCCAGAGGGCACGCTGATTAAATATGCTACTTGGCCGGAAGTGTTCTTGATCGAAGATGGTTACCGACGGCATATTGCTAACGAGGAAACATTCTTAGGGTTAGGCTACCAGTGGGGTGAGATTGTGACGGTGCCAGACTGGGAGTCGTATCCAGATGGGGAGGAGATTCGTTTATGATCCAGGGGATAGTGGGTGGTGATACCGGTGCCAATCGCCACACCTATGCATAGGTGTGGCGTCGGTTTTTAGATAGTATTCAATCATGCGTACATACATTGCCATTATTATCTGTCTGTTGATGCTGCCATTGAGCGGCCAGGCCTTGGTGCCCAATGACCCGTACTACGCCCAGCAGTGGCACCTGGAACGGCTTAATTTACCAGATGCTTGGGATATCACTACTGGTAATCGCGATGTAGTGGTGGCTGTGCTAGACACCGGTGTTGATATTACGCACCCAGACCTCAAGGGGAATATTTGGGTTAACAAAGACGAGATTGGCGGTGATGGCATTGATAATGATGGTAACGGCTATATTGACGATATCAACGGCTATGATTTTTTTGATAACGACGCTGATCCGAACCCAGACACCAGCCAACGCTATG
>CAZJZH010000003.1:14480-45917 GCA_964550465.1 uncultured Gammaproteobacteria bacterium | reverse complement strand
AATGCAAACACCATCCACCACAGCACCGCTAAATCACCTTTAAAATATGGCACATCAACCAAGCCATGGACAGCTACTACGACTAAGGCCATGACCGCGCCCCAGGCCAGATAATTATGTTGGGTAAAAAACTGCTTGATGCCCACCCAGGCACCTTTCAGCCACAAACCAGCCATGACTAATAGACCAACCAAGCCAACCTCTACCCAAAAGTTAAAAATAATATTGTGCGGATACCAGAAAATTTCAATGTAGCGAGCCTGGTGGTAAGTATCAAACACTACCGGGTAGCCACCCAAACCCACCCCAAACAACCAGTGGTCTGTGATCAGCTGCCAGGTCTCCGCCCACATGGTCAGCCGGACATGCCCGGACCAATCAGCAAACTGTAGCTTCATCATGACTGACTCCGGCAGACCAAAGACTACCGCCGCCACACCACCGGTTACCAGTAATAGCAGCATCACCAGCCGCGTCCGTCGCTCCAGTAGTAAGCCAACCACCACACCAGCCAGCAAACCAACCAACGCTCCGTCTGATTTAGCAAAGATGACGGCGAGTATACTGACAATAATCACTCCGGCCGCGTAGATGCTGTCTAGCCAACGGCGCTGCTTGAGACCATCCGCCAACAGCCCAACAGCCAGGGCGGCGATGGGCGCCACAAACAAGCCCACCGCGTTAGCAAAGCTGTAGAAGCTGGTGACGCGACCCCCTTCGCCCTCCAACCAGTACTCAGCTGGCACCATCCAGCCGTTAGTCAGTTTTTGAATAACCGCAAAGCCGGCAATATACAGGGCGGTCAATAACAGAGCGCGGACGGCCCAGCGGCGTTGCTCAACTGTTTGCAACGAGCCAGTGACAGCAAAGAAGAAGAGAATAGGGATAATAAAATACTGCTTCCAGGCATCAACCGCGGCTAGGCTATCTGGCGACAGTAACGCGGCAAAGGTGGCAATAACGACCATAGCGATGGCGTAGCGCCCAAATGGCGTCTGCGGCCGTAACCGCGGCTCACGACTGACTCGCACTAACCACACCACTACCACGATCACCATCAGTAGCTCTAATAGTCGTAGTGTCACCGGTCCGTCAATCAGTCGGACACCATATGACGGCAGGGCAATCAAAACACCATAGATAGCCCAATCCAAACGGTGCCAGGCTAGCCCGGCGAACAACACTACTATCGCTGTCGCTAAAACCCACATCATGCGGTTGGTCGCTTTAATTGATTAACAAAATCACGATCCAATACCCCAAGCACCACTAACATCAAACCATAGACCAGCGCGCCAATCAGCAACTGAATCAGCAGCCCCTGAGGGCCGATAAGCAAAACCATAGCCATTACCACCACTGCTGCCGCCACCTTCCAAGTAGTATTAAACTTCAAATGCGCATGAGCCGTACCACGCACCACCCAGGCAGCGATGACAAATATCAGCAGCTCGGCTACTAGCGTCACGCCAGCCGCCGCCCAATAACTGTACTGCGGAATCAACCAGAAATACCCAACCAGCGCTACTACCGCCACTGTAGCAAAACCAAACAGCATCCGCCGTTGCTGCTGCAGGGCGATGACGGCATGAGTGAAAACATTGCTAACATAAATGGCACCGGTGGCTACGAGCAGCAGCTGCAAGATGGGCGTGGCAGCAATAAACTGCTGACCGGCCACCAAGATGATGATCTCTTCGGCTAGGACAACACCGCCCACCACCATCGGCAGTGTCACTATCAACATAACATCCCAGGCTCGCTGTAGCTGCCCGGCAAAAGCCGCTGTATTTTTTGCTGCCCAGCTGGCGGATAGTAGCGGCAGCATCAAGCCCATAAATAAGTATGGAAAAGTAGTCAGCACTTCCAGTACTTTATAGGGCGCGCCGTACAGCCCCACCACTGACTGGTCCCAGAACAGGGACAAAATAATTGTGTCCGCCCGGAAGTAAATTAGATTAAAAATAATCGACAAGCCAATCGGCCAACTGATGCTAAAAATTTCTTTCCATACCGGCCAGTCAAAGGCTAGGCGGATCTTAGCCAGTCGCTGAGCGGTAGCAAAGGTAATGATAAACTGCAGGGCATTACCAATCATCACTGCTACCATCACCGCTACCAAATCCCAGCCCAACCACACCACCGCTATCATCCCCCCGGCAATCACGGCTCGACCCAGCACCTCGGCAATGCTAGGCGTCACCATCTTCAACTCACGCTGAAACAAACTAATGGCAATTTGATTGAGGGAGACAAAGAACAAGGCCCAGGTAGCCACAAAGGCTGCCTGTTTGACGATGTCCGGGTACGGCAGCAACAGAATAGCAAACGGCGCTATGCCAAAAAAAATCACCGCAGTGATGAGGCGAAAGGTAAAAGCGTTGGAGATGAGGCTGTTAGTCCGAGAGCGCTGGGCAGCGATCAGTTGGGCAATGGCCACTGCTAAACCGAAGTCAACAATGATGCCGAAGAACTGGAGAAAGGCGATGGTGGTGGTGTAGTGGCCAAAGCCTTCAGTGCCCAAGTAGCGGGTCAGCAAACCAACGGTGATCAAACTAAAACCCAAGGCAAAGACTTTACCCATCACCTGCACGCCGGTGCCGATTGCTACCTTGCGCCCCGACATGCTGCTAGTCGTCAATCCCGTGGCGGCGTTTAGAGTCTTCCGCCAGCTCCATTACTTCCCTGGCTACCACATCAGCCTTGGGGATCTGTTCCAAAATAGCTGTCTGTTCAGTAGCCGCTGACTGCACAATCACCGTGCCGTAGTGCAGGATGGTAGGAAAAAAGCCTTCAACTTCTGAACTGACGTCCTGCAAACGGTACAGTTTCTGCTCGGCAAACTTACGAGAAAAAATCCCCTGCTGCTCCACACTGATAATCCGCTCATTGGTGACAATCCACACATCCAGCCAGTAGTCGATAAAAGCCGTGAACCAAAACAAGACAATAAAGAGCATGTAAATACTGCCCAATAACACCAGGACCGGCTGGACCAACGTGTTTTGCCACAGGTCAGCAAACTGCTCATTGATAAACCACAGTAACAACAGCGGTACAAACAACAAGATGCTGTACAACAACGATTGAGCCAGCAAGACAAGCCCATGACGACGGAGGAGGAATTCTATTTTTTCTCCAGCCTCTGGTTGTGGTAAAAATATGCGCGCGCGAATCATAGGTCAAAGAAAATATCAGTCTCACCAATTGGCTCTGGTGATGGTGCTTCAAATGAGCTACTGGTCAGGCCCAGTGGGATACCCTGCTGCCAGTCCACCCCGCGAATGTACTCAAATGACAAGAACAGTAATAACACTGTGCTAGCTAAGAAAAAAAACGTAGCCAGAAATGAAGCAAAGTCCCAGAAAGAGAAACGGATGATGTGGTAAATATTGAAAAAGGCAAAAAAGGCAAACAGCACCAGCAGGGCGATGTAGAGATAGAGGAAAATAATCAGTGGGACGGTCATAGCTAGACTCCAAGTGAATTTTGGGATTGCGGTGGTTGACGATCTAAATGCTTGTAGGCGTGTTCGGTCACTACGCGGCCCCGCGGTGTTCGCGCCAGGAAGCCCATCTGCATCAGGAACGGCTCATAGACATCTTCAATCGTTTCGACTTCTTCAGAGATAGCGGCCGCTAAGGTGTTAAGCCCCACCGGCCCACCAGAAAACTTATCCATAATAGCCTCCAGTAACCGCCGGTCGGTAGCATCTAAGCCCATTGGGTCGACAGACAGCATCTGCAAAGCAGCCGCTGCCACTTCTGGAGTAATAGTACCATCACTTTTGACCTGCGCATAGTCACGGACGCGCTTCAGTAGTCGATTAGCGATCCGCGGTGTACGACGAGAGCGCTGGGCGATTTCTTGGCCGGAGTCAGCAGTTAAGTCAACACCGAGAATCTGGGCTGAGCGTCGCAAGATGGTGGTGATGTCTTCGTCAGTATAAAAATCAAGATGATAGGTGCTACCAAAGCGATCGCGCAGCGGTGAGGACAGCGTGCCAATCTTGGTCGTCGCGCCGACGATGGTAAACTTAGGCAGCTGCAGTCGCAGGGTGCGGGCTGATGGCCCTTTACCAATGACGATATCCAGGGCGTAGTCTTCCATGGCCGGATAGAGAATCTCTTCGACTGTTCGGTGGAGGCGATGAATCTCATCGATAAACAAGACATCACCCTCAGCTAGGTTGGTTAGGATGGCCGCTAGGTCGCCGGACCGCTCAATGGCCGGCCCAGACGTAACGCGGATATTAGTCCCCATCTCTTTAGCAATGATATGAGCCAAGGTGGTCTTACCCAGGCCGGGCGGCCCATAGAGCAGGACGTGTTCAATCGGCTCACTGCGCTGTTTAGCCGCATCCATAAAAATAGACAGGTTGTCTTTGATACCCTGCTGGCCGACATATTCGTCTAGTGATTGGGGCCGTAAACCCACATCAAAAGACTGCTCTTCAGTAGCTTCAGTAGCATCAACTAGGCGGTCAGTTGGTGGATGTTGCTCTTCCATATGGTAGTAGTGTAGCGCACCAGTTAACAATGCACAATTAGATGCCTATCAGTGACTAGCGACTGGCGATTAGTGATTGGCGGGACTATTACTGCACTCCTAATTACCAGTCACTAATCACTGTTCACGCTATTAAAAACCCCCTCGTATGCGGTCATACGAAGGGGAATTGTGGAAATCGTGGTAGTTTAGACTGTCTGCTTAGCGGCATTTTGTAAGTAACCACCGATCCGTCGCAAATCCGCCTCCAACCCTGCGCATAGATCTTCAAGATTATTAGGATCTGCGGCTTGTGCTTGTCGCTCCTGACGAAATTGCTTAAGTTGCTGCTGAATATTCCGCTGGCGCTGCTGTAGTATGGTGGCGCCAGCATCGGTTAACGGTAGCCCTGTGTAGTCCAACAGCATCAGGGCGTCGACATAACTAGGCCCCGCCGACAACCAATTAGCCTTAAACCAGAGCAGCACGGCTGCGTCACCAAAGATGTATGTGGTGGCCTCGCTAAGCGCCGACATCCGATGGCGGTACAGGGTGTGCGTAAAATCTGGCGCCATATCCTCTGGCGACCGCAAGGTGTTAAGATCAACCTCCAGCGACCGGAGCGGCTCGACTAATGTTACGCCATCTCCATCACACATTACTGCTTTGACGAGCGGCAGGATAATGGAGGCTGTAGACAGACTGTAGTCAACCTCAGGCTGCATAATGCCGATAGTCCAGGATGTAGCTCGCCACTCTCCTTCAGGCCGACCAATCAGTCTTTCGGAATCTCTCTCTAATGGTGAGACGGTAAACTTTGGCCCCCAGTCAAACCACTCCTCTGCCAATATCAACACTGCTTGCCCCTGCCATTGCTGTAACTGCTCAACAAACTGCCGTACGCTGACCAGCGCTGCTGTATACTGAGGGTCACCGGACAATAGATATGGACAGCTTATCGCCACTTGATCAAGGAGAACATCTCCGGTGCTATGACCGCCTTTAACCGCTTCAGTCAGTTGTTCCATCGCCTTGTCTGTGCGGCGCTTGATGTCCGCCATATCTTTCTCGTACCGATTCTCAACCTCTCCCCGCCTAAAGGCAATGGGTCCTTCAAGTTCTTTCACCGCTTCTTGAGCAGGATTATGGCTCATCCTCGCCTCCTTTGGTTCGCTTTCAATTGCTCTATCAGTCTCTCACGCTCGAGCCGAGTGTCAGCAATATGCTGTCGTACTTCTCGGCCAGTGACGGGCTGCCCTTCACGCCCAGGGATGGCCGCACGGAATAGAGCCGTATCTCCCGCTGGACAATCGCAGGGCAAATCATTGTTGCCTGTGTTGATGGTGCCGGTGCCCTTACATATTTGGCATCTTGCCATGACAATCTCCTCTGGCTCGATGGCCGGTTATTACTGTCAATGTTCGGGGTTTTAGCCTAGCAACAGCTCCGGCAGCAGTCAAGGATAAGAAAACGCACCAGAGGTCCGGAGGACATGGTGCGTTGAGTCGGCGAGAGATGAGTAGATCAGGTGGTAAGGTACGCAAGGAGCGCGGCCCAGTTCTTGGCACGCACCACCTTCCCTTCGGCCATCCATTCTTGTTCCCGTTGATAAGGGGACACGTCGCCAGGAAGGTCGGCGTAGATGTCCACTTCCGTCGCGAGATTCTGCGGGTCGAAGTGTCCGATCCAGTTCCTTGTGTTGGAAAGGAGGACCTTGCTGCTCTCGACCGAGAACGGCGTGGGCTGAGTCTCGCACTCGTTGAAGACATCGAAACAGGCGGAGGCAGGGTGTGAGTGGTGGTCGCTGTCCGTGAAGACAGCAACGTACTTCGCGTGAGCTCTGACGGCGGCTACCAACCCGATGAATATTCCAACAGGCATCTCTGTACCGATGTGCTTGTAGCCGTCTGGTCCTTGTGCCTGCCGCGAAGCGGGCACGAGGAGATCGGACAAAACGACATCAAAGTCCGGGTAGGTCGTCGCCTGCTCGTTTGCCGCCCTCTGGGCCGCGAAGTATTCGGCATTCTTTGCCTCATTGTCAGAACAATGGGGGTGGAAGTCGCCGAACTGACCCTTCAGAATGGCCGAAGCCTTCTCGTAGTCAAGCTGCGGCGTGAGCAGCCTCTGCGCCTCGTCGTAGGTGTCAACGACTGTGAGGTCATGATCCTTCAGCTGAGCACAAGCGGCGGCGCGGTGAGTCTCGTTGTCGTCGAATACTAAAATACGCATGGTACTCTCCTCTGTTGTTAATGAACTCTTTAATCACAGGTGATCATTAATCCTATAACAAAACATGGTCTTTGTCAATCAAATCACTTTATCCTCCACCCCTTAAAGCCAAAGCTGTGCTGATAGCTTTTTTCACCAAATAAAATGGGGTAAAAATCTTCCTCGGCCCGCAATTGCTCTGTGCCATTAGTGGCAAACGACTGACCCGCCCGGATTAACTGATAATTGGTAATGTCTGGTAACAGCTCATAACCTGGCGGCTTAGTCACTTCAGCTACCACATCAAAATACTGAGCCGGGGTGTCAGGCGGCGACAGAGCGACCGCTGTCACCCCTAAGTAGTGCAACAACCGCGTAATGTCATCAACCGTTCGCCGCAGCGCTACCGGGTCATTATCCTGACCGTACTCAAAACCAATCCCAATCGGCGCTGCAGATATCAAAGCGTTATCCTGAGTAGCATTCATCACCAGCACATATCGCGGTCCCATAGCCTCGATACACTGGCGAGTCGGCTGATCAAGCTTCGTAACGATTACCGCGTCTTTGAGTTGACTGGTGGTAGAATGAATATCAATCACCACATCGGCCGCGCCAACTAGTGGCGCAATGGCATGCGCCAGACGCTGTTCATGGTTACCGACTGGGTCGCCGGGAAATGAACGATTCAAATCTTGATCAATATATCGCTGACCCGCAGCAAAGGCTCGGTAATTAGCAATGTGTGGGAGTAGTACATCACGAGCGATACCAAGTTTTTCTATTTCAGCCAGCACGCGCAGGCCAATTGTTTCATCGCCATGAGTTAAGACATTGAGGATAATTTTCATATGCGTTGTATAAATAAAAAACAGCTACTGACAACAGTAGCTGGAGATTGCCAGTGATACTCTAGTACCTATCTACTCAAACGTCTGGGCCTGGAGAGCATCAACATCAATCGCTCGCAGCTGCTGCTGGAGGTCATCATAGTCTCGCCAGGTGAATGACACCGTGCCAATAGTCGGCAGATAAGTTTTGGTCACACCGTCTTTAACCGCGATAATCGTGGGTTTGTTTTGGGCCGCCGCGTAGCCGATTTCCAAAGCCATACCTTCACTCTTCTCATCGGTAGTAACCAGAGCTACGGCAAAATCGACTTGGTTAATTTTTTGAAAGGCGTGAAAAATATAATCCTGCGGTCCAAAGGTGTTGTGGTTGTCCGTACCTGGCTGTAAATCAGCATCATGAAAATTGACATAGGCCTGGTGCCCCATGTCTTGCAATGTCTGCTGCACCGGCGTGACCAACGCGTTGATACTAGCTGGTGTTTCGCCGGTGAAACGGTATGAGATAAATCCTTTTTTCATGTGTATGCAAATTTGGTCCAGGTAAATATTTCTATTTTGATAACAAAGACTTTCTTACGTTACTTTTGGAGCCAAAGGTTTCTTTCGTCACTTTTTTACTAAAACTTTCTTACGTTACTTTTTGGGCAAAAAGTAACCAAAAGCCCTGGGGGAAACATATCCGCCGATGGACTATTCACCTTCTCCCCTCTAAACCCAGCCCACCGCCCGGCCGCCGCTCTGCTCATCGCCCGCGACGCTGCCCACCCAGCGGTGGGCTTCGGGCGGGATGTTTCCCCCAGACCCCAGAGCACTGTGAAGGAGTGAATCTTTTTGAAGCTACAGTAAGGACCAGGGGTTCAGAATGAACTTTGAGATCAAAGATGGTGCTCAATAACAGCCTTCGAGTCCCATCACCTACCAATAAATAACAAACTATGCCGCGGGAGGGACTCGAACCCTCAAGCCCGGAGGCAGGGGATTTTAAGTCCCCCGTGTATACCAATTCCACCACCGCGGCACATATACGCAACTACCCTTGACGGATAGTTGAAACGCAGGCATCGTACCAATGCTATGACAAAAAATCAACCTCTCTACTTAATTCTCCAAAACATCCGCAGTCTCTACAATGTCGGCTCGCTCTTTCGGACTGCTGACGCCATGGGCGTGACCAAGCTCTTTCTCTGTGGCTATACCGGTTGTCCGCCCCGCAAAGAAATCAGCAAAACCGCCTTGGGAGCAGAGGAAGCCGTGCCATGGGAACACTGTCAGCAAACTGGCCGATTAATTAAACGACTACAGGCTGAGGGTGTGTGCGTCATCGCCCTGGAGCAAACCACTACCGCCACCCCTCTTAACCAGTATACACTAACGCGACCCACTGCCATCATTCTCGGCAATGAAGTCACTGGCGTCACTCCAGCGGTGCTGAAGCAGGTAGATACTACCGTTGAAATCCCTATGCTGGGTAGTAAAGAATCACTCAACGTAGCAGTGGCTGGTGGTATCGCTTTGTACACGCTACGACAATTGACACCTCAGCTCAAGCGTGATTAGATTGAGCTAGCACATTTCACATACGGAGGTCTCTATGGTTCCACTCAGCACAGCTCTATTCAGCGGGATAATCTCGTTGACCACGGTTCTCATCGACATAGTCATTCTTGGCTTTGTTTGCCTGGTGGCAGACGAAGGCTTCACCGGCAACGGGCCAACATCATGGTCCTTGATAGGCGCATGCGCTTTCTGCCACACTCTCTGGGCTGTCGCCACCGGCAATCTCGCCCTCAAAAGCTTGGGTTACGCAGATGGTTTATCCTGGCAAGACCTACCAGAGCAACACCAAGACGACTTCCGCGCGTACATGTGGTCGGTCGTCAAATACTTCTTGCTCACCACTGGCTGCCTCATTATGGCGCTATTCGGCACCATACCAAGTATTAACAGCTGGCTAGCCACTGCTACCGGTGTCTATACCGGCAGCCTGCTCTTCATAATCGCCAGCGTTGGCGCCTTGGTATTGCTCTGCCAGTTGGTACCAATGAGTACCTTCAAATTGACCAACGCCATCGGCCAATGGCGTGGTTTCTACAAAACTGCTCCCGCACCCTCCTCCTAGGGGGTGCTTTTCTTTTGTCACAAAATATGATGAGATACGCATATCGCTCATTGAAACACCGCCAACAGGAGGTATCCCGTGAAAATTCGTATCACTACCGAGATGGTGTGCTGGTTTTGTGTGCTGACTGAGCTGTGTATTTGGATAGGTCTAATAGCCCTCTACTACGACGGGGTAGAGCCTCCATTCCAGCCGGAAGGGTATCGCTATTTACTAACAGCTTTCCTCTTGTCAGCTGCCTTGCGAGTTGTCTGGAAAAACGCCACCGATCAATCTATTTGCCACCTACCAAATTGCTATGACGTGCGGTTCAGACCCGCATCAGCTGACAAAAACGCTATTGATATTGCCGTACAGTTACGCGACATCCACCACATCAGCATCGTATCGGTGGGTGTAACCATGATTGGGCTTTTTATGGCAAACTCCAAGGTAGCGACGTTAGCCCTTGGTGAGGCTACACCTATTATGTCAGGCACCTTGCTAGCCGGCGTATTCCTCCATGCTTGGGTGACACATCGTTTCCACAGCGTGTTCATGTCATGGGCCTGGGTAAAAGCGCGCCGTAGCCAGCCTTCACATGCCTGCATAGCACCCTCATCCTAGAGGGTGCTTTTCTTTTTATGAGAACTGTGATTAGATTGAGCTAGTACATTTCATCACCCGAGGAAGGAGACGCGTTGTGCGAAAGATGCTAGTGGGATGGGGTTTGCTAGTAATCACCCCTGTGGTCGTTATTGGACTCTGCGCCATCGAGTGGCTATGGTTTTTTACCCGGGTCAACTACTACGCCCTGGTTGACTCCGGCCTAGCGCCGATGGTCATCATAACTGGCATAATGCTGATTTGGTGCACTTGCTACGTCGTAGCACGACAGACACTGACTCACCCTCATGTGCAGGCCGGCGCCCAGCTGATGGTCAAAACCTACTACAAGGGTGATGACTCAATCATCCAAGGCGAGCTGCGGGAAAACGACAGGTATCTCCGCATTGCCTGCTGGCTGATACTGGTGGGCATGCTCATGACGGTTGCCCGCATAGACAAGCTTATGCCTGTCTGGTTATGGGGCACTGTGCTGCTATGCACCTTTGGTCTGGGGCCAGCTACACTATTCGGCACCTGCCTCGATATTTTCTTCGATGCTCGTAAATGGCAAAAGATACGACTGACCCAAAAACACATTGACAACCTACCGCACTCCGTCACCGCACCCTCACCTTAGAGGGTGCTTTTCTTTCTGTATACATAAAAAGACCGCAACGCAATAATTCCGTTACGATCTTTTGGAGCGGTAGATCCCGCTGTGCGGGACGTCCTCTTCCTTGGCAAGGAAGCGCTTCCTGCCCGCCGTAGTGTCGCGAAGCGATACGAAGGCGGGTACCAACTGCCCGCCCGTCGCAGCCTTTTAGGCTTGCGCGGGCGGACCCGACCACTCCGCCATTGGCGGAGATGGGCGGGAGCTATTCGTCTTCACCACTATCAGCGGTAGACCGGACTCGAACCGGCGACCTCTTCCTTGGCAAGGAAGCGCTCTACCAACTGAGCTACTACCGCTGACAGGAGTGAATGACAAATTAACTACTCATCTTACCCTCATTCACCGTAGTGAACACGGGCGGACTTGCCCGCCAAAGCTCGAGCGTAGCGAGGGGCGAAGGCGGGAGCTACTACCGCAAATACCTGATATAATAGCAGTGGCCAGTATACGAAAGACTGCTTATGCTGTCAACAGTAAAACAATTCACCAATACACACGCTAATCATATCGTTATCGTAGCCGCAGCCCTCTTCGCTGTGGTGTTTTCAGCGTTAGGTGTCTGGAAGTATATCCACTTTGGTTATAGCGGTCTGGACCTGGGTATCATCAACCACGTCTTTGCCAACACCTTGCGAGGCGACATCCTAGCTTCGTTCATTCACCCACCCAGCTACCTGGGTGACCATGTCACACCCATCCTCTTCCTACTACTACCCATCTACGCCGTGGCTGCTCACCCCATCAGCCTGATCATCCTCCAGACAGTAGCTATCGCGGCTGCTGCCTGGCCACTGTACCGCATCAGCCAGCGTTTTTTCACCGACCAGCCGTGGAGTATCGTCGCGCCAATTATCTTTTTACTCCACATCTCACTGCACTACATGGCCATGTTTGAATTTCACTTCCTGCCGCTCGTCTTGCCGTTATTTTTCACCGCCTTTCTTTTTTACCAGCGCCGCCGCTTCATCCCCTTTATTGCCCTGATCAGCTTACTAGTATTAGTGCGAGAAGATGTGACGCTACTGCTACTAGGCTTCAGTCTGTTCATCGCTGTTGATCAGGGTAGACAGTGGCTGCAACAGTGGCGTTGGTGGTTAGTACCAGCAGCCCTAGCTGTTACTTGGCTAGCTATTGCCATTACCATCAGCAGCGCCTTTAATCCGACTGGCAGTTATAAGTTTCTAATTTACTACGGCTGGCTCGGTGATTCGTTGCCTGGATTAATCGTCGGTATTTTCCAACAACCACTGGAAACGCTGCGCATGCTGCTACGACTACAGAACTGGCAGATGCTGATTGGTCTACTGATGCCATTTGCCTTCCTACCTGTATTTAAACCAAAATACTGGTTGATCGCCCTGCCGATAATTTTTCAGTACGCCCTCAGTAGCAGTGGCGGTAGTGGCGTAGTAGTTACCACCCATTATGCTGCGCCGATTGTGGCCGCCTTTACCCTGGCCACCATCGCTACTGTGCATGGTTGGTATCAGCAGCCCCGATGGGGGCTGCCGAAGGGTGTTATTGTTGTACTACTACTGGTCAGTAGTCTGTGGAGCATCGGCACTATTGGCGTACGTCCCAGCCGAGCCAGCGATACTGTGGTAGCGGATTACCAACAAGCCCTGGCGCTGGTACCCGAAGACGGGACAGTGGTCAGTGGACAGTCACTACTGCCTCACCTGTCACAACGCCCCCAGGTAGCGCTGCTCAATTATATTTTCACCGGTCGACAACAGTTTGCCGCTACACCATACACTCTGGACACCGTTGATGCGTTAATTTTTGACAGCGATACGTTTGTTAATTTCCAACTGGTCTATGAATCACGTAGCCGCTACCAGCCACTGTATGTTGATGGCGCTCAGCGGCTGCGTCAACTGATTACTGATCATGATTTACAGCTAGCCGGTCACTTTGGCCAGACACTGGTCTGGCGTCGTGATGTCACCGAACCACTACCGCTGCCAGCCACTGTTGTTGCCGCTCCGCCAACTAATTACTTTGATTGCCGACCCCTGCCGAACAATCGATTCACCTGTGACATTCAGTTTAATCAGTCACCGGACCGTGACTATCAACTACTGGTCCAACAGCGACGTGGTCAAACAGTGCTGACGGAAACACCGCGCGCTTTGGCTCACGGCCTCTACCTCAGCAATGAGCTGACACCAAGTCAGCGGCTGCGGGTTGTTCATCACATCACCCCTGATGCGCAAACCACTAACATCTGCATTCAACTAGTTCACCTGCAAGGTAGCCAGGTACTCGACCGCTTCTCACAGATTACCCCCCAAATCAGACAAAAAAACGTCATTCAGTCCTCCTGTTGGTCAATCGAGCAGGGTATTGATCAAGCTATTGACAATTAATCTAATGCTTGCTATACTATGCTATTAGGCTCAAAAAGACCTAATTTTTGCAATAAAAACGCTATAGCAAAATATCTTATGAAGAAGTTTATCGCCTTGGTTGCCGTGGCTGTGACCCTGTTGGCCGCTCCGTTGAGTGTGGTCCAGGCTGTCACTATCGACAACTTGCCAGAGGATGGCGGTTTGGTTTTCGAATCACCCGTCCGTTCTCGTGCCTACTGGCGCAACACCTTCTACTCTCAGGACAATCATTTTGGTAACTTTATCAACTTCGTTGTCCCTGGTGAGGCAGAAGATGCTGAGCCAACTGAGCATGCTGTTACCCAGTGTGTCCAGTGGGACGAAGCCCAGACTGTCTACACTCTCTACTTTGAGGGTACTAGTCCAGTCAGCTTCCGTACCTTCACCAGTGGCCCATTAAATGGCTGCACCCGGTTTGAGGCTGAAGAGACAGTAGAAGCGCGGCTAGCCGCTTGTTCTGCTGCCGCTGACGTCGCTGATTGTGAAGCTGCTACCATCGTTGATGGCTACTGGCTGAACTAAGAGGCTTAATAAAAAATCCGCTCCGGCGGATTTTTTAGTATCTCAAATAAATAATGCATAATTAACCATTATTCATTATGCATTATTAATTGCCATATGCTGACTCGCTCATCTCGATAGACCTCAGTCAACTGCTCATCACGTTCAATATTTTCTACAAATTTTTTATGGCGCTGTCGAACGACAATAATATATTCCGCGCCAAACGCATCAAAGATCTGCTGACCAACTGTGTCAGTTGGTGTTTCAGCAGTAGTAATCTCTGCAAAAGCTACAGCCTTGTCCGGGTCAGCTAGATAGAGAAATGTCGGGTCAAGGCCGGAGATATACCCGTACTGTGGCGCCTGATAAAACAAGGCTGGAAACTCATCCCAATCACTGTGAAAGATGGTACTGCCTGCCGCCACCGTACTATCCAACCACTGCTCTGCTCCCACAAACAGATCAAAGGGGTGGCCGTGACGACTGAAATAATCATCGAGCAACACCACTGATTTAATACTAATCGTCAGCGTCGCAAAGCTGAAAAACAGTACGATGGCCGTATAACCAAGCAGCTTACCCAGTGACAACCGCTGTATTTTTTCCAACAACCAACGGCTAGATAATTGCGTCAGCTGTGGCATCAACAACAGAGCGCTGGTGATGGCCGCGAAGGGCACGTAGTACTCGACATACCGTCGTGACTTCAAGGTAATCACAAAAAAGAAAATGGTTAATACCAAGGCGCTCCACTGCACAGCATCTCGCCGTTTGGCATAAAGAGCAAAGCACAGCACTGCCAAAATCAGCGGCACGGTTACTAGAGCCGTGTCAGCTGCCAGAAGATGAACAGCATAGGGGTACCACTCAGTGCCCACGCCAATGACGGACTGATAGTTAACCGCGCCAATCTGAAAAAACTGCCACCAAAAATACCACAGGTTGTTGGGGAAAAACGGATTAGCGATTAACCCAATAGCCGTAGCGCCAATACTGACCAGTGGTAGTGCCAAGCGCTGTCGGTCAAACAGGCTGCTAGGCAGTGGTTGCTGTTCTTGACGATGCACCGTCACTGCCTCGGCCAAGTAATAGACACCGACCACCACTACTCCCAGAATCCAGCCACCATACAGGTAGACAAACAGTATCGAAGTAGCAGCCAGCAGCCACCATTTGCGGCGTGCGGCCGCGTACCACAGCACCAGCAGCGCAACCAGCGCTAACGGCGTTGCCTTGACCAGCGACAGTCGAAATAAAAAGGGCTGTGTTAAAACAGCCAATCCCGCAAAGATGGCCGGCCAGACTACTGAGCGACCCTGCTGGTGAGCGTAGATAAACCAAAACAGCGCCGCAGCAGCCAGCGCGCCAAAAGCAATAGTAGCCGCCTTCATGCCCCACAGTGGTCCAAGCGCTGCTGTAAACGGCCAAGCGGCCGCATGGTAGAGGAAATGCTGATTCGCAAACCGTTCGGCCAACACAGTCAATGGCAGAGCTGGAAAATCTGTCACCCACCCCTGCGCCACCAGCCGCTCGGTCATAGCCGCGTGATAAAAACCATCCGGATCAACAAACACCGGCTGCTGCTGAAACCAAGCCAACAACCCAGCCACTAACAGACCGAGGATAAGAGCGGCCACCCAAGCTGACCAACGATTGGTAGTAGTGGTCATATAAAAAAATGATGTCTTTACACCTGCTCCGCAAGCATGGATCGGAGCAGAGGTAAACACACCATCGTTAGCATAGCTACTTCTTCAATTGTGCTTTCAGATAATCTACCCACTGGTTTGGGCCCGGATCAACCCGGTGCAGCATGGCCAGATAAAAGGCGACATAACTACCAATCGCCACCAACTCCACCGATTGCTCTAACTTACTCTGTGTGCGCAATGTAATAGGCGTCAGCGCTATCCCTTGTTTCTTCAGCACCCGCTCAGTAATGGCCAGTCGCTGCTGATTGCGCTGGTGATACCACTGTGACTGAATCGACAGAAAATGTAAAGCCTTGGTGCCCTGCGGTGGGTGCGCCAGCCCTTCTAGCAAATGATGATTCAGCTCCGGGATAACAAAATAGGTAGCAAACTGCTTGGCGCTTTCGTTGAGGATATTGGCGCAGACATGGGCTGCACCAGCCGCAAAATCAGCCACCATTAGGCAGGGAATGCTCTTTTCTAATGACACCGCCAGCTGCTTGGCCCAGTTCTGTTGAGTTGGCACCTCAGGGCCATACACCTCAGCTACTTTCTGACCAATTGCCGGTAAGCGCTTGATGACGGCTGAAGAAATAGTGATGTAGCCTAATTGATGGAGCATGCCCAGCAAGCCAAAGGTCATGTAGCCGGTAGCCAGGCGCGGCTGACCGGACGGATTATGCACCGGGTCAATCACATAGCCAGGCACCTGCTTTTTGTGAACCGCCGCAGCTAGTGTACCGCCAGTTGTCACTACCACCACCTTAGCACCTTGCTTCTGAGCAATTTTTAAACCCTTGGTCACTTCTTCGGTATTACCCGAATAACTCAAGGCAATATACAGTGTGTTTTTACCTAATGAGGCGGGCAGGCTATAGTCATTGATCACCCGTACCGGCACTGGCAGTTGATCAGCAAAGACCGATTGCGCCACATGACCAGCCAGGCCGGAGCCACCCATACCGTGGATAATAATCTGGCTGCATTTTTTGTAGTTAGCCGGCAGTTTAACAGCTACACTCTCCGCCCAGGCCTGTTCGACCTGTTGACCAAGATTGGCAATAGAAAAACGCGTGCCAGACGCGTCGAGAGTTTCAATAGTTTTTTGGGAGTCGAGAGAGGCCATATTTTTGTTTTAGCAGTATATGGTCAGTCTATATGGCTTGGCTCAGTTTTTCAAGGGGGTATTTAAAAATCCCGCGGCCGTAGGCCGCGGGAAATGTCTGTGTGCAACTATCAGTCACGTCCAGGTTTTATGTAGTAACTAAATGTCAGCTCTTGAAAACAGATTGGCTGCTCAAGCTCCATGGCTAACGCAGTGACTGTTTTCACAATCTCTAACCGCTGAGTGCGCACCTCAATTGGCACTGGAGCACCAGATGCTGGCAGCTCATGGGCCAAGAAAGTCTCTCTGCTAAAGTGCTGCACTAACGCTGCTGCCACTCCGTAGCGCTGTTGTTCATAGGCCATACTTAATGCTTCTGGTAGCAACTCCTGCAGGCGCTGCTCCGTCTTAAAGGCCAGATCATATCCAGAAAAACCAGGCAACCATGAGCAAATATCATTACCCATGATATGGAGTAGCTGAATGGTACGACCAACCTTACCTTCAGACAATAATTGCACCAAGCGAGGGCGATAAAAGGTTTCATTCGCCCCAGGATTGCGCTGGTATTGCCGAAAGCAGAGGTCAAAAAGGAGTTGATAGTATTCAACCTCACCCCCATCCCCTCTAGCCAAACCCCTCCAAACATAGTCGTGGTATTCCCCACTGACCAGTTCATGCAAGAAGCCTCGTTTGCGCTCCTCATCGGTAAAGCATTTTGCTGCCAATAGTGGGAGTAGGCAGTTAATGCAAACTCGCTCCTTAATCATCCGCCGAATATGCTTCGTAAACTCATCTCGTACCATTGCCATGGTCCATCCGAGTCTAAGAAACAAATCGACAACCTCGTACAGCTCTTTGAACACATGCTTGCTGGCAGGCATTTCCTCCGACAAACCGTGCCGCCTGATGCTATACGGATTATTCTCAGCTAACCATACGCGTAGTAGCCAGGTTTCGACTTCTCGAGCCATGAAGCTAGTCGGCTCTAAGTGGCGCCGACAAATCCTGGCGATAGCTAGTTTCTCTTGATAGCTGCGCGGCGCTGGTTCTTCATGGGTCACTTTTTCAAACACCCAATTAAGGAACGTGCACATATCTTCCTGCAACCAACAAAATGACTGCGCCATACCTTCAATATCAACGCATAGACAAGATGTTTGGTCGTTCGATTCAAGCGAGAGCACTACACGCTCTTCGTGTAAACGCGTTCGCTCAACAATATCTGCGTCAGCGCTACTATAATATCTTGGCTGGGGCACATCAAGCAATGTATTAAACATCACCTCCCCTTGCACATCACTATCGAAGGTCATTCGCCAGCCTTGTTGCACCATCTCATCCATGACTTCGAGGGCTAAATCGTGTAACCCACGATTTATCGCTAGCTTGAAACGAGCAACAAGGTCATTGAGTTGCTGCAATGGTACAGCTGCCATGGTGGCGCTCTGCATTGCCTTACTCCTGTCGTGTTTAGCTGTTAATGGTGATTGCACGGCCGCAGTGGCAGTATGCACCTCAGCAACAAGCTGGGTAAAACCAGTTTCATCGTCGCGTCGATACTTGGCCAACAGCCGCACGTCTAGTGCAATAGTGGTTCCAGGTAACTCCTGCCGTAAAGCCCGCTTTTCTGCTTGACTTGGCGCGAATTCCTGAGCAAGCCTGAGGAGGCGCGGATCAGCCGCAACCCGTCTCATCTTTGCCATTTCGTCTGCACTTGGCTTCATCTCTTCTCCTTGTAATGAGCAGTGCTAGGACCCTCCTAGCGGTGCACGGTTACATCCTCAGGACCCTCCTGAGAATAGTGCATTTTAATCATATCATAGTTAAAATGTCAATATATTCTCACAAATTGCCCTCCACCCTCCAACCTGCTAGACTACCTAGCGCACAAAACACTTATGTCTGGACACTCCAAATGGTCGACAATTAAACGGCAAAAAGGCGCGGCTGACGCCAAGCGGGCTAATATTTTTACTAAATTAGCCAAGAATATTACCCTAGCCGCTCGCGACGGTGGCGGTGATCCTGCTATGAACTTTCAGTTACGCCTGGTGATCGATAAAGCTAAGGCAGCTAACATGCCCAAGGATAATATCGAGCGGGCTATTAAGCGGGGTACTGGCGAAGGTACTGACGACGCGGCGCTGGAAGAAATCACCTACGAAGGCTATGGTCCTCACGGTAGCGCTTTTATTGTCGAAGTGGTAACAGATAATCGCAACCGCTCTGCCGCCAACCTCAAACATCTCTTCAGTGCTCGCGGTGGTTCGCTGGACGGCAGTGTGGCTTGGATGTTTGACCGGGTCGGCATGATTATCACCAAACCACCCATGACAGCTACAGACGAAGCTGAACTAGCAATGATCGAAGCTGGCGCCCAAGACGTCCGCTGGCCAGAACCAGGTATAGCTGAAATCACGACCGAACCAACCGAACTGCAGAAAGTCCAGGAAGCCCTGACTGCCGCTGACTTCGTCATAGAAAACGCTGAACTGGGCTATCGCGCCAAAGACGAAGTTCAACCGACTGATGACGCCATGCGGCAAAGCATCGAGGGTTTCTGTGAATCGCTGGATGACGATGATGATGTCCAGAATTACTGGACCAACATTGCTTTGTAATTTTACTCTATGCGTGTGCTTGGCTTAGACCCTGGCGTGGCCGATACCGGCTGGGGAGTGATCGATGTCACTGGTAATCAACTGGCCGCTGTGGCCTATGGCAGTATCAAAACTCCCGCCAAGCAACCACTGAAAGAGCGGCTGGTCTCTATCCATGACCAGCTCCACCAATTGATCGCTGAGCACCAGCCGGACAAGGCGGCGGTGGAAGAACTGTTCTTTTATAAAAACGTCACTACCGCTATCGCTGTTGGTCAGGCCCGCGGCGTCTTACTACTGACCCTCCATCAACACCAGTTGCCGATCAGCGAATTCACGCCACTGCAGGTCAAACAAGCAGTTACCTCTTATGGTAGCGCTGACAAGCAGCAAGTCCAACGGATGGTGCAGACATTATTAAGCCTAAAAGAAATTCCCCAGCCAGATGATGCCGCTGATGCGCTAGCTGTAGCCATCTGCGCTGCTCAATCACCCCTGACTGAGCAAATTAAAAATGGTTGACACAAAATAGTAGCTATGCTAGACTGATGGGGATGTAAGAGACAGAAAGGCTGTCCTTTTTAGTCTCTCTAAGTCATAGATCGTACGATTATGATCTTCCAAGATGAAAACGCTGCTAACCCAGCAGACGACCAGCAGCAGGATGCTGCTCCAGCAGAAGGTGGCGAAGCTACCGAAGCTCCAGCAGAAGGTGGCGAAGCTACCGAAGCTCCAGCAGAAGCTGCTGAGTAATTCTCTCAGAAACCTCTCGTTTATCGGGGGGTTTTTGTATTACTGCCTCCTGTAGCACTGCTAGCTGAGCCACGCCCGGCACCATCTGGTGCTGGGCTTTATATATTGTATACTTTTGGCTATACTACAGAGCAGCATTGAATTTTTATCTCTATGTCAAACTCTCGTCACATTCGCTCACAAAAAGACTTCAAGAAAAAACCTTCAGCCAAAAAGCGTCTCCACGACAACGTCCGTGGTGGCAGTAAAAAATTATCGCTCAAGCGCCTAACCTACAACCAACAGCAACGCCGTGAACAATTGGCCCTGTTGGCTCAGTATGGTATCAACCTAGCGGTTATTGCCGCAGTGATTGGCTTGTCAATTATTTTTATCCTGACCAGTCGCGACCTGCCAGATCCAAACCAACTACTAGAGCGTAACATCGAGCAGACCACCACTATTTATGATCGAGAGGAAGAAACTATCCTCTACCAGCTGCATGGTGATGTCAACCGCAAGATTGTCCAACTCGATGAACTACCTGAGTACATGAAGCAGGCTACCCTGACTGCTGAGGATCGTAATTTTTATGAACACAAAGGTTTTTCACTGACCGGCATTGCTCGGTCTATCATTGTGAACTTAACCAGCGGCTCTCGTGTCGGTGGCTCGACCATCACCCAACAGTTCGTCAAAAACGCTATCTTGACCACTGAAAAAACCTACACCCGTAAGTTGAAGGAATTAATCTTGGCTTACCGCATCGAACAGAAATTCTCTAAAGACGAAATTTTACAACTGTACTTTAACGAAATCCCCTACGGCTCGGTTATCTATGGTGTTGAAGCAGCGTCGCAAAGTTACTTTGGTATCTCGGCTCGTGACTTGACGCTGGGTCAAGCTGCCATCTTGGCCGCCCTACCGCAACGCCCTACTTACTTCTCCCCCTACGGTACCAACATCGACCGACTAATGGAGCGGCAGCAATGGATTCTCGACAACATGGTTGAGTTGGGATATATCGAGCAAGCAGCCGCTGATGCTGCTAAAGCTGAAGAAATCACCTTTAAGCCCCGCCAAGAGTCATTGCTGGCGCCACACTTTGTGATGTATATCCGTCAGTTGTTGGCTGATGAATATGGTGAGCGCTATGCTGAAGAAGCGGGCCTCAAGGTGGTGACCACACTGGACATGGAGCACCAGACAGCGGCTGAACAGGCTATTGCTGATCATATCGAAAAAAACCGCGACAGCTACAATGCCAGTAACGCTTCCTTGGTGGCCATGGACACCAAGACTGGTCAGATTACTGCCATGGTTGGCTCAGCTGACTTCTATGATGAAGAGATTGATGGTCAGGTCAACGTCGCCTTACGACCGCGACAGCCCGGCTCATCATTTAAACCGCTGGCCTACGCCGTAGCCTTTGAAAAGGGCTTCACGCCAGAAACTGTTCTGTATGACGTAGTGACCGACTTTGGCGCTGGGGGACAATCATACACTCCGCAGAACTACAATTTAGCAGAAAACGGCCCGGTCACCATGCGTAAAGCTCTAGCTGGTTCGCTGAACATCCCCGCGGTCAAGGCACTGTACTTGGCTGGCGTGGACCGCGTCCTTAACACCGCGGAAAAGCTAGGCTACACCACTCTGCGTGATCGTAGTCGCTTTGGTTTGTCCCTGGTCTTGGGTGGTGGTGAAGTCTTGTTGCTTGAACATACTGCTGCTTACGCCGCCTTTGCTCGTGAAGGCCAGTACCATTCACCTTTAGCTATCTTAAAAATCGAAGATGCTGATGGTGAAGTGCTATACGAATACAAGGAAGGTGACAACCGCGGTAAACAGGTGATGGATGCTCAAGCGGTTCGCTCACTGAACAGTGTCTTGTCAGACAATGCTGCTCGGGCCTACACCTTTGGTGAACAAAATAACCTGACCCTAGGCGGCCGACCGGTAGCCGCTAAAACCGGTACTACCAATGACTACCGTGACGCCTGGACTATGGGCTATACGCCATCACTAGCCGCTGGTGTGTGGGCGGGTAATAACGACAACAGCGCCATGCGCAATGCCGGTGGTAGTTTGGCGGCTGCGCCTATCTGGAACCAGTTTATGCGCGCTGTCCTGGCTGACCAGCCGGTGGAGACGTTTCAGCCAGCGCCAGAAAATACGGCTGAAAAGCCAGTCCTCCGCGGTGAACTGGCTGGCCTGACACCGACACGTATCGATAGCATCACTGGCAAACTAGCTACTGAAGATACCCCCGAAGAACTGGTGATTGAAAAAGTCTTTACCCAGTTCCACTCCATCCTCTATTACATTAATAAAGACGACCCACGCGGCCCAGCACCGCAAGATCCGTTTAGTGACCCACAATTTCCTCGCTGGGAAGACGCAGTCCGCGCTTGGGCTGAAGCCCAGGGCTACACAGAAAACGAGGAGGCCCCACCAACTGAGTATGACGACGTGCACACCCCGGCTAATCGACCAAGCCTGACCATCTTCTCACCACAAAATGGCGACACCATCACCGGTACAGATTTCTCAGTCGACATCAGCGCCGGCGCCCCTCGTGGCGTGTCCCGTGTTGTCTACGCTATTGATGGCCAAGAGATTGCCACAGTGACTGACAGTCCCTATGGCCTCAACACTACTCTCAATAACCTCTCGTCCGGCATCCACACCCTGACGGTCAGTGTCTACGATGACGTCAGTAATGTCACCCGCCAGTCACTAGACCTCAACTTCTTGGTACCAGACGCCATCGCTCCAGTCACCTTCTCTTGGCGCAATCTCAGTGATGGTGGTAGCTATGCAGTCAGTGACTTCCCCTTAACCATTACTGGTGACCTAACAGCTACTCATAAGGTTGAATCAATTAACCTGACCGCAGCCTACGAAGGTGGTTCACCTAGCCTCATCACCAAAGTATCCTCGCCTAGTAGCTCGCTCAGCGTTGACTGGTTACTGACCAATGGTGCTGGCAGCTACAATCTCTACGCCTTGATCTTCCAGACCAACGGCCAAATTGTCCGCACTAGTGACATCACTGTCACGGTAACTGAATAAACAGGGTTGGCGGTCCGCTAACAACATGCTATCATCGTTTCTGTATGAAAATCTTCATCGCGACTGACCATGGTGGTTGGCATCTCAAAGAGCAATTGATCAACGCCAAGCTGCCAGTGCGGATCAGTTGGCAGGATGTCAGTAATCAAACACTGGATCCCAAAGACGACTACCCGCTGATTGCTGCTCGATTGGCAAAAAAAGTAGCGCGTAGTAAAGAGCGCGGCATCTTAATCTGTCGAACCGGTGTTGGTATGTGTATTGCTGCCAATAAGATCAAGGGGGTTCGTGCTGGCACCGCCCACTCGCCCAAAATTGCCGAACGATCAACTAAAGAAGACTGGACTAATATTCTCTGTCTGGCCGGTGACTTCTTAACGCTTGAGCAGGCCAAGAAAATTATTACTGCTTGGCTAAAAGCTAAGCCAGCTAAAGCCATTCGCCGTCAACGCCGCGTTAAGCAGATTGCTGAGCTGGAAAAGCCCACCAAAAAGAAATCAAACAAGAAATAAGCTATGCCCTCACTAGAAATTATCCCCGCCATCTTAGAAACAGATGTGACTGAAGCGGTCCGAAAAATTGAATCGGTTCGCGAATTGGTCGAATGGGTACAGCTAGACGTCACCGATACCACCTTTGCTGACGTAGCTACCTTTCCCCTGACTGACCTACCAAGCATCCACGCTTCACTGAAGGTGGAGGTTGACCTAATGGTAGCTGACCCGGCTGCCTACCTACAAGATTGTTACCAGTTGGGGGTACAGCGGGTATCGTTTCATATTGAATCAGTTGATGATCCGCAAGCCGTGCTGGATGCCATGGCTGAGTACGGTTTTGAGCGCAGCATCTCACTCAAACCAGATACGCCCATCAGCGACCTGGAGCCATACATTGATCAGCTAGACATGGTCCTACTCCACTCAGTTGAGCCAGGTAAGCAGGGGCAAGTCTTTATCCCCCAGACACTGCAACGGATTGAAGCGGTGCGGACACTATCGCCAGACATTTTAATTGAAGTGGATGGTGGAGTTAACGAAGAGGTTATCCAAGCTGTTTTAGATGCCGGTGCTGACATTGCCGCTATTGGCAGCGCGCTGTTTGAAGATAATGACCCACAAGCCGCTTTGGATGAACTACAGTCGACAATTGGCTAGCCGCCAGGTAAAAAGTGCGATACAATGCAGGTAATTAATCACCTGCATTTTTTGATATGCGCACCCTGTCTGGTAAAAAATTAGCAGCCCTGACAGCTACCGCCAACACTATCCGCCAAGACATCATTCAGATGCTGCTGGCAGCCGGTTCTGGCCACTCAGCTGGACCACTGGGCATGGCGGATGTTTTTACTACGCTCTATTTCCATGTCCTCAACCACAGGCCTAACCAACCACGGTGGCCGGGTCGTGACCGGGTGGTATTATCAAATGGCCATATCTGCCCAGTACTCTACGCTACTCTAGCTCGCGCCGGCTATTTCTCGCTAGAAGAATTAAAAACCTTGCGCCAACTGGGTAGTGGCTTGCAGGGTCACCCACATATCCAGGCTATGCCAGGCATAGAGACCAGCTCTGGCCCGCTGTCTCAAGGTATTTCACAGGCAGTTGGTTTTGCTCTAGCAGCGCGACTACAGCAAGCGCCTCATCATACCTATTGTCTGATGAGTGATGGTGAGCTCAATGAAGGACAATGCTGGGAAGCTTTTTTGTTTGCTGCCAAAGAACGATTAGGCAACCTCATCGCCGTGGTTGACCGTAACCACATCCAGATTGATGGCCGCACAGAGGATGTTATGCCGCTAGAGCCACTGGCTGAGAAGTTTAAAAGCTTCAATTGGCACGTGCAAGAGGTGGACGGGCACAATATCAAGAAACTAGTCGCAGCTTTTGCTAAAGCTCAAAGTATTAGCACCAAGCCCAGTGTTATCTTAGCCCGGACTGTGCCTGGTAAAGGCGTGTCCTTTATGGAAAACGACTATCGCTGGCACGGCAAGCCGCCAAATGCTGAAGAGGCAGCCAAAGCTCTAGCAGAATTAACCTCCTAGTTATGCTGGTTTCACATTTGTTTGATCAAGATAAATTAAAACTCGCCGCTACTCGCGATGGTTATGGTGACGGCTTAGTGGTGCTGGGTAAGCGTAACTCGCGGGTAGTCGTGTTGTCCGCTGACCTGACCGAATCCACTCGCTCTCAGGAGTTTAAGGAACAGTTTCCGCAGCGATTTTTTGAGCTGGGTGTAGCGGAGCAAAATATGATGGGCGTAGCAGCTGGCTTGGCGATTGAAGGCTTCATCCCCTTTGTCTCCAGCTACGCGGCTTTTTCACCAGGACGGAGCTGGGATCAGCTGCGCGTCAGTGTTTGCTACAGCAATAGTAACGTTAAAATCGCCGGCGCCCATACCGGCCTGTCGGTTGGTCCGGACGGCGCTACTCACCAGGCACTGGAAGATATAGCTATCACTCGTGTCCTACCAAACTTGGTGGTGCTAGCACCAGCTGACGCGGTCGAAACTAAAAAAGCTACCATTGCTGCAGCTAAACACGTTGGTCCGGTCTACCTGCGCTTCGCTCGCGCTAAGACGCCCGTTTTTACTACCAGCAAAACCCCATTTACTATCGGCAAAGCGCTAACCCTGCGCCGTGGCAGCGATGTCAGTATTGTCAGTTGCGGGCCACTAACCTATGAAGCCTTGGTGGCGGCTGAACAATTACAACACGTTGGCATCGCCGCAGAGGTTATTCATAGCCCATCGATCAAACCCTTGGATGTCAGCACTATCGCCCGCTCCGCTAAAAAGACTGGCGCGGTGGTGACGGTCGAAGAGCACCAAATTGCCGGTGGCCTAGGTGGTGTAGTGGCAGAGGCGCTAGCACAGCGCCAACCAACACCAATTGAGTTTGTCGGTATGCGTGATAGTTTTGGCGAATCCGGTGACCCTGACAGATTACTCAAAAAATATAAGCTCAACGCTGCCGGCATCATGGCAGCGGTTAAAAAAGTTATCAAGAAAAAATAGTATGGCTGCTAAAAAACCGTTAGTCTATATCACCCGTCGCATTCCTGATGTTGGCATCGCTCTACTAAAAAAGGCCGGTTTTACTGTCAAAGTTAATCAATCAGACACAGTGCTATCCGCCAGTCAGTTAAAAAAAGCAGTGCGCGGCGCTGATGCTATTTTATCTCTGCTGACACAAACTATCGATGGTGCTGTTATGGACGCGGCTGGTCCGCAACTAAAAATTGTGGCTAACTACGCGGTGGGCTATGACAATATCGACCTAGTAGCCGCCCAAAAACGTGGGGTGGTGGTGACTAACACACCAGGCATGTTAACTGAAGCGGTGGCCGAGCATGCGGTGATGTTGATCCTAGCCCTAGCGCGACGCGTTATTGAGGCTGATCAGTTTACTCGAGCAAAAAAATACCAGCAGTGGGAGCCGATGCTGCTGATGGGCCAAGACATCCGTGGCAAAACCATTGGCATTGTCGGTGCTGGTAGGATTGGTGCGCACACCGCCCGCATTATGCATAAGGGTTTTGACTGTCAGGTACTCTACACTGACGTGCGCAAACACCCGGAGATCGAAAAAGAACTAGGCGCTCAGAAAGTATCACTACAAACATTGTTGAAAAAATCAGACTTCGTCTCGCTGCATGTACCCCTATTGCCCAGCACCAAGCATTTGATTGCCGACAAAGAATTAGCCCTAATGAAACCAAACGCTATTTTGATTAACACGGCTCGCGGACCAGTAGTCAAAGAAAAGGCGCTGCTCAAAGCCTTGGTCAAAAAACAAATCGCCGCTGCTGGTCTAGATGTATTTGAATGTGAGCCAGCTATTGACTGCGACACCTCTGACCACTACGAGCTGCGGGCTATGAATAATGTTATCCTCACACCACACATTGCCTCAGCCACTGTCTCAGCTCGGGACGAAATGGCTCGCGTGGCAGCAGAAAACATTATCGCTGTTTTGAAGGGTAAAAAGCCATTAACGGCGGTGAAATAATAATCAATTAACAAATACCAGGAACTGTGATACGGTAATCACAGTTCTTTTGATTTTGACTAGGAGGCCAACCATGCCTGAAGAACATGTCAATCTGGATACATTCTTCCGAGATAGAATAGCTAAGATGTGGGGTGTCCACCCTGAAGAGGTGACCGATGATCTGTTGCGACAAAAGCAACGAGAGCTACGGCGATCCGGAAAACTGCGCCGCTTGGATGATCCAGGCAGGCCTTCTCGACATTTGCGACATCTCGATGAAGCTGACTTGGAGCGCTTGATAGAAGAAAATGACAAGTTTTTCGCCGAGCTAGAGCAAGAAGAGTCTCTTCAACCCAAAGGGCTTCACCTAGTTCATAAGTTCTTCCGCTGCTTGAAGATGATCTTGACTGCCTAGGTCGAAGTCGCCTCAAATCATTTCCCATAAAGGTCGCCACTGGCGGTCTTTTCTTTTATAGTTGCCTTTTCTAAAATCACATGGTACGGTATATAACTATCAATCGATAGCGGTTCCTTGATAACCCCCAACGCCTAAGGAGGCTGTATGGCACGAGAACAGGTATGGTCAGCGCCGTGGCGTTGGTTTATTCGACTGTGGCAGAGATTATTTTCATCGTCCACCAGTGTGGCTATGGAGCAGTACCGTCAACTCTATCGCGACCCTCCTGATGATAGTTTTGCGGACCTGAACGCGGACGATCGCGCTAAAGTATTAATACGCTACCATGACATCATGGGTCGCCTCATCCAGCGCATGCAGGTAACAAATCGCTCTAGCCTACTACATGGCGAGCAGTGGCGTGACGTAGTGGCTATGCACGAGCTGGAAGCCTTTGACCGGGCCTGTGAACAGGTGCGCTGGGAAAAGGCTATTTCCACTGACCCGCTGACTGGACTACTGGATGGTAAAAAAATCTTCCGCGACGCCTATGAACGAGCTCAGCAACAATCCGCCGGCAAGCCTGACCGTTGGCTAGTAATGGTGGCTTTTGATGTCGACTCGTTTAAAAGAGTCAATGAGTTGATTGGTCATGCTCAAGCTGACAACGTACTGGTTGCTCTCGGGCAGCAACTCCAGCAACTCCGCCTCGGTGACGTAGCAGCCCGGATGGGTGGCGATGAATTCATGTTTTTCATTGATGACATTGCCCTTGAGGATATCGAATCCGTCTTGCGACGACTGCATCAAGCACTGTCTACCATCCCCCTACCTGACGGACTGGAAACATTCTCTATCAGTTTCGGTGCGGCTGCCTATCCGCTAGCGCGCCTACCACATTTCACGGCGCTGCAAGAAGAGGCTGATGGTGCTGCTTATGCTATGAAGCACCGTGGCCGTGACGGCTACGCCCTGCTGATTACCCAGCCTGAAGACAAACAGGTTATTATTGCTCAGCGGCAGGATGATACGTATGTTGATCTGGTGCGTGGTGACCAGCTACCAGAGCCAACAGCCGAAGATCGGCAAGCTGAAGTCTTTGAAGCGTTAAAGCGCATTCTAGATGAGATTGCCGAACGTCACCCACAGCGCAGCCCAGAAGCTCACGCTTCTGCCGATACTATTGGCACCATTCTCCATGAAGCGCGGGGAACGTCCCTATAATTTTTTCACAAAAGCGAAAACCCTCCGCCATGGCGGAGGGTTTTGTGTTTACCCAGGTAAAGAGATCATTGACTCGTCGAGACTACTGGTGGTAAGAATTGCTCGTACTAGCTGCCAATTAAACTCTCCTGTTTGTTGGTTAAGGGTCATCATTACCGCACCAGCTGCTACCGTACTAACAAGAAAAGTATCTTGTTCATCCGTCGTAGCGGTCTCAAGGTCTTTTGCTCCTACCAGCGTGACAAGTTGCGTCGCCGCCTCCCATGCATCGAGCGACATATGGCCCTGCAACCAATCAATTGACTTTTTAGTATCCTCCAATAAAGCGCTTGGGTGGTAATGTCGGTAATGTTGCCGGAGGGCTGTAGCGAGCAACTGCCAAGCTATTTTGATGCCTAGGCGACCACTAAAATTACCGTATGATCGCCAAAATTGGTTAACCCGCTCTATATTTATCATAAAACATTCCGTCAGCCGCTCAGGGCGCCCACTATTCACGCCATCGATCGAAAACGTATGAACAACTGACACGGCTTCATCTTGATAAAAAGCGAGCAGAAGTGGTTGTTCCCCACTACCAAACGCCACACCGGGTTGACCACAGTCGGCCACTAGAGCAGCGGGGCCGCCATATATATCAGCCAACAGCGACTGACTGAGAGCATGAAGGTTGGGAATCAAAAATTCACTGACTACACCAACACTATTCGGAGCTACTCCTCGATAATGCATATATGACTCCTACTATGTTGTCGAGGTACAAAGAGTGAGTGAACCGTACAGTACACTTTGGATTTTGTCAATTACCCCTTTATTTTCCCTACTAAACCTGATAGGCTGGCCATACCAATGAAAGGCTTAGAAATCACCAATGTAACAGTCACTGCAGCAGAAAAAACTATTCTGCACGATTTATCGTTGTCTGCTGCACCAGGCACGATGACCGCCCTGATGGGCCAAAACGGCTCAGGCAAGTCCACTCTAGCACAAACCATTATTGGTAACCCAGACTACACCGTCACGGCAGGAGCTATCCACTGGCAGGGACACGACATCACCCAGCTGCCACCAGAGCAGCGAGCACGCTTGGGTATTTTCTTAGCTTGGCAACAGCCGGTGACCCTGCCTGGCGTCAGCCTCAAAACACTCCTAGGTGTGTCACTGACCATCGTCCATGGCACCACTGGTCGCCAGCTACTGACCGAACGTCTGCCTCACGCCCTGGAATTACTGAAGCTACCTAGTGACTTTGCAGAAGTGACGCTGGACGGCCAGCTGTCTGGTGGTGAGAAGAAAAAAGTCGAGGCTGTCCAATTATTAGTCCTCCAACCACCACTAGCCATCCTTGATGAAGCTGATTCTGGGTTAGACATTGACGCTGTCTCTACCTTAGCCACTGCTATGCAGTGGTTGCAAAAATCAGTCGGCACGCAGTTGTTAATTATCAGTCACTACCACCGCTTACTACAGCAACTACAGCCCGATCAAGTAGTGGTGTTAGCTGGCGGCAGTGTGGTCAAAACCGGCGGCGCCGAACTAGCTGACCAGATTGAACAAGCCGGCTACGAAGCAATCACATGAGCGCTATTCCGCACTACAAGCTAACTCCTGAGACGATTGCCAAAATCGTAGCCCAGCACAATGAACCAGCCTGGATGCACGATCTGCGCCTCCAGGCTCTGGAGGTGTTTTTCGACAAACCGCTACCAACCTTTGGGCCGGATCTGTCGGGGATTAATTTTGACGCCATCAACTACTATGTTAACCCAGTGGAAAAACCAGCCACTGATTGGAACGACGTGCCAGCTGATATCAAACAAACCTTCGAGCAATTAGGTGTGCCGGAAGCGGAGCGGAAGTTTCTAGCTGGCAGTGGCGCGCAGTATGAGTCAGAAATTATCTACCACCGCTTACAAGAACAATGGTCCAAGGCTGGCGTGGTCTTTTGTGATATGTCTGAAGCCCCACGCACCCACCCAGACCTAGTTCAGCAATACTTCGGCAGCGTTGTACCCATGACCGACAACAAATTCGCCGCTCTCAATGGCGCGGTTTGGTCTGGCGGTTCATTTATCTATGTGCCAAAAGGAGTCAAAGTTGACTTACCTCTCCAAGCTTATTTCCGCATTAACTCTCCGGCGGTGGGTCAGTTTGAACGAACGCTAATTATCGTCGATGAAGGTGCTGCTGTGCACTATATCGAAGGCTGCACTGCGCCACTGTACTCTCAAGATTCGCTCCATGCCGCGGTAGTGGAGATGATCGCCCTACCTGGTGCCACCGTCCGCTACACCACTATCCAGAACTGGTCACAAAATGTTTATAACTTAGTGACTAAACGAGCAGTAGCTCACCGTGACGCCACTGTTGAATGGGTTGATGGTAACCTGGGCTCACAGGCCACTATGAAATACCCTGGCGTTATCCTCAAAGAACCCGGCGCGGTGGCGGATATCTTGTCTGTGGCTATGGCAACAGATACCCAACACCAGCACACCGGCGCCCGAGTAGTCCACCAAGCGCCGCGTACTCGCTCAAAAATCGTCTCTAAGTCTGTTTCTAAGGGTAGTGGCCGTTCTAGCTACCGCGGCACGGTCCGAGTGCTACCACAGGCCACTGACAGCCGCGTACACGTCAGCTGTGACGCGCTGCTGCTTGATGATCAATCACAAACAGACACCTACCCCAAGATGGTCGTCCAGCAACCTGACACTGTAGTAGAGCACGAGGCTAGCGTCTCACGCCTCAGCCAGGAGCAACTACTGTATTTACAGAGTCGCGGCCTGTCTGCTAATGAAGCGGCT
>CAZJZH010000003.1:0-14470 GCA_964550465.1 uncultured Gammaproteobacteria bacterium | reverse complement strand
GTCTGGTGGTGGCGGGGTTCTTGGAAGTCTTTACTAAAGAACTGCCATTTGAATATGCTATTGAACTGAATCGACTGATTCAAATGGAAATGGAAGGCTCTGTCGGCTAGCTTATGTTTTTTACTGACTTACCAGCCCTACAAAAACACCTAGCTACCCAGGCTAAAGCCGCTGACTGGAGCAGTGGCACCGCTGTTTGGCCGTGGGACGACATACTGTTTAGCAAACCGACCAACACCGCCGCGGTCTGTATTGATGGTGACCACCAAGCACGCTTGTTACCTTTTACTGAAGCACCTGCTAAGCTCCAGCAGCACATCCTTAGCCAGTGGGTCACTACCCTACCAACCAGTCGGCTACACTGTTTGGCTCAAGCTATCAGTCGCAGCGTCTCTATTGTTCATATTCCCAAACACAGTCACAATCAATTGACGCTGGCCCTTGATACACTTGGCTTGCCAGTGGTGATTGTGCTAGCAGAAGCTGGTAGCCATACTACTATCACCGAGACTGTAGCTGAACAGACGCACAGCGGCGGTCGTAGTGTCATCGTTCTGGCAGAGGCTGATGCTACTATTACCTACCACACCGCTGCTCAGAGTGGCTTGCAGCAGTATTACGCCGGCGTGGCTATGGGTGAGCGATCAACTATTAACTGGCAGGTATTGCAGCAGCCAACTCATCAGACTGATTGCCAGATAACCAACTACACACCAGCAGCCGGTAGTCGAGTGGTGATTGGCAGTCTACTGCAAACCGCCCCTGACAGTCGTAGTCGCTATGAATTACGCAATATCCATAGTAATAAAAATAGCTTTGGTCGGATTGCCAGCTACACCGTGGCGGTACCAAACAGCGACATCCGCCTGCCGGCTTATATCGGCATTAGCGCCAACGCCCCACAGACTGACTCACAGCTAACCCAGAAGTCACTACTGATGGATGATACCGCGCTGGTCCACACCTCACCGGATTTGGAGATTAAAAACCGCTTTGTCACCGCTTCGCACGCCGCCACTATTCACTCCTTTCGCCCCGATGAGTTACTCTACCTGCGCAACCGCGGCCTAACCACTGATGATGCCCGTCAGTTACTGCTGCAAGGATTTTTTCAGCAGGCGCTGTCACACTTACCAAATCCGACCCATGCCACTCGCGCCTCCTTTTTTGCTAGTATATAAGTATGCGTAACGACTTTCCCTTTTTTGTGGACAATCCTAACCTGACCTACCTCGACTCAGCTGCCACTAGCCAAGTGCCGCAGGTGGTGCTTGATGTGTTGCAACGAGCTGAGCAGCGCCGGGCTAATATCCACCGCGGGGTCTATGATTTAGCGGCCACAGTGACGGCGGAATTTGAAGCTGCTCGACAGGCGGTGGTTGACTTTATTGGCGCTCAGAATGCATCGAGCATTATTTTTACCAGTGGCGCTACTGCCAGCCTTAACACGGTGGCGTATAGTTGGGCACAGCACCAACTGACCAGTGATGATGTTATTCTTATTTCAGAACTGGAACACCACGCCAATATTGTACCTTGGCAGCAGCTAGCTGAGCGCGTTGGCTGCACCATTCGCTGGTGGCCAATTGATCAGCAGTACCAACTAGTACCACTAACTGATGAGTTACTAGCTAAGGTAAAACTAGTAGCGGTTACCGCGGCCTCAAACGTCACCGGCACGCAGCCGCCCATTGAAACTATCACCCAACAAGCCCACGCGGCCGGCGCAGTAGTAGTGGTTGATGCCGCTCAAGCTATGACTAGCCAAGCCCTTGACGTAGCTACTAACGACATCGACTTTCTAGCCTTTTCTGGTCACAAGATGTTTGGGCCTAGTGGGGTAGGTGGACTGTATATAACACCCCGGCTACACCATCAACTCCAACCATGTATGACTGGCGGTGGCATGATCAGCCAAGTAACAAAAAATGGTGCGGAATTTTTAGCACTACCACAGCTACTAGAGGCTGGCACGCCCCCGATTAGCCAAGTCTTGGGACTACGCGCCGCTATTGAATATATCCAAAACAAGAAACTAGACTCAAACATCCTTCGCCAGCAATTGTTTGATGGTTTGGAAAAAATTACCGGCGTAACTATTCACGGACCGCGCCAAGGTGGCAACGCTTTGAGTATCAGTGCGCTCCTACACGCTCATGACCTAGCTACCTTCCTGGATCGCGATGGTATCTGTGTCCGAGCCGGCCATCACTGCTGCCAACCACTCCATGATAAACTGGGCATCCCCGCCAGTCTACGTATCAGCTGGCAGGGCTATACCGCCGCCGCAGAAATTGACCACCTTCTTACCTGTCTGCAAAATATTCTGACCACATGGACTACCACTACCAACAACTAATCACCGAGCACTACCAGTCACCACGCCACCAAGGCTTATTGACTAACGCCACCCATCAGTTCAAACAAACCAATCCCCTCTGCGGTGATGAGTTGACTATCTCCCTGCGAGTGGAAGATGGTATAGTACAAGCAGTGGGTTGGCAGGGTAGTGGTTGTATTATCTCTCAAGCGGCCGCTTCGTGGTTTAGTGAACAATTACTCAATAAACCGCTGGCGGATATTCAGTCCCTGCAGGCAGAGGATTATCTTAAAGATTTTGCTGATGGTATCAGCCCTGGTCGCCTGGCCTGTGCCTTGTTACCATTAACTACTATAAAAAATAAATGACACGCTATGTTAGAAGTAGGTCAAAAAGCACCAGCCTTTAGTGGCCGTGATCAAGACAATAAAAAACATGCCCTGAAAGATTATGCTGGGCAGTGGTTGCTGCTTTATTTCTATCCTAAAGACGATACCCCTGGTTGCACTACAGAGGCCTGTGGTCTGCGGGATAGTTGGTCTGCGCTAAAAAAGGCTAACGCGGCGGTGTTGGGTGTCAGTAAAGACTCTGTTGCCAGTCATCAAAAGTTTGCTGATAAATACAAACTACCTTTTCCTTTGCTGGCCGACGAAGACAAAACTATCTTGGAAAAATACGGTGTCTGGCAGAAGAAAACGCTGTTTGGTAAAACCGCTTTTGGTATCAAGCGGATGTCCTACTTAATTGATCGGCAAGGAAAAATCGCTAAGATCTATAAGTCTGTTAAGCCAGCTGAACATGCTGGGCAGGTGTTGGGGGATGTAGAAAAATTTCAGTAAAAGAAAAGCTCGCCCCTACTACCAGGGCGAGCATATCGTGAATTCCTAGGAGGCAGGCTCGTGAATAATAGACACGTACGCCACCCCGCTATTAAGCCGCCACTCGGCCAACGCTACTGAGTGACTAACAATCTTTTTTTCGGGGTTTTTAGCTTGCCACCCCTTGAGCATATTTTCAATCACGGCGGTCGCCGTAGTCGAACGAGTCCCATATCCATAAGCCTCGTAAAGAACGTCGGAACCTTGGCTCGCCATTTTACTCCACTCCTTGCATCTTTAACTTAATGGGTTCTTAATTAGAGCATACTATACTTAATGTTTTTTGTCAATAGTTACCACTCCTATAAAGTCAATATTTTATTTAAATTTAAACAAAAACACCCTACATAATGTAGGGTGTTTTTTAATTCACTTACACTCTCTTACCGCCACGGCTGGCCATCAACCAAAATCTCTACCTGCTCAACATTTTGTCCTTGGTGCTCCTCTACCGCTGCTCGCGCAGTGGCCACGATCTGGCTACGGGCCGCTTGAGCAGTACAGCCCTCAGCGCTAGCTAGCTGCTCAGTGAAGTTCAGCGTCACCGTACCACCACTCAAAGTGCTACTAATCAGGGCTGTGCCTTCAGGAATCTGCGAGTAATAGCCCATCTCCTGCCACTTAGGGCTTGGGCCGGCCAGTAATAGGTTTACATTGCGTTCTAAGGCGGTCTGTTGGCTGTCTCCCGTCATATGCACCCAGTAGACCACTCCACAGTTAACCCCCTGTGGGTCGTACTTAGTTGAGGAGAAGAAAATGTTGTTATAGGCGGCTTGATTAGTACCAGTGTTAGTACCACCATCTTCCATCATAGCATCACCATCCATCTGGTCGCCTTCCATCATAACACCATCTTTATCTTCCATTTGGCCGGCATTGTTGTTGGCGCGATTATCCATTCTATCACCCAACGTCTGGCAACCAGCTAGTAGTGGCACAATTAAGAATAAGCTTAGTATAAAAAGTTTCCGCTGCATAAACACATCTTATGAATTAAGTTTTTGTTGCATCTCAGTTACCCCATCAAGCAACATTTGCACTCCTTCTTCTGGCACAATGATGGTGGTTTTTTTACCAAAGCGTTTTTCAGAAATTTTCAGATACTTACCATTAGCTGATTCTTTTAGGTCTAAGAAAAACGTCTTGTGATTGGTATCAAACTTAACAGAATGAATTTCGTTATCTTGTGAACGATTATTGTGGTCTGATTGTTGTGGGTAGGTGTCCTCCATAGAAATACTTATTGTTTAATTGGCATGACAACGTATTGATAATTGCGTGGTTGATCCGGCTCAGCCGCTACTGGTGGTTGGAGCAACACAGGGTTGTTACTATCAACCAAATTAATTACTACTTCTGTAGCATCAATAGCCTGGATACCATCAACCACATAGCGGTAGTTTAAGACCACTTCTTGATCTGGTCCATCAACACTAGTTTCTAAGGTGGTGGTACTTTCACCTACTTGAGCGTTACCAGCTGAAACAGTTACTTGACCACCAGTGGCTACCTGTAATAGTACATCATTTACCCCCGCTTGGGAAAAGAGGCTAGCCGCCTTAACTGCTTTAAGGAAATCATCAACCATCACCACTACCTGGGTTTTGTGTTGAGTAGGGATAATTGATTGATAGTCTGGATACTGACCCTCAATAATTCGTGAGGTGATTTCTAGGCTACCAAAATTAAAGAGGATTTGGTTGTCATTAAGAGCGAGAGAAACTGTATCACCCCCCTCTTCTTTTACCATTACTGATAGGGTGCGCTGTAATTCTTGAAGGGTTTTTACTGGCACAATAATCTTTTTTTCTTCTTTAATTTCATCCATCAGCGGAATTTTTCGCTCCGCTAAACGGTAGCTATCTGTAGCTGTCATAATTAACCCTTTTTCTTCTAGAGAAAACCAGAACAGGGTACCGGAGATCTCTGGGCGGCTTTCTGACATAGCGGCAGCAAACGTCACTTGCTGCAGGCCGCGCAGTAGCTCTGTAGTGGGGATGGTGTATTGGGTTTGTTTTTCCACCTCTGGGATAATCGGAAAGTCTGAGGCTGGCTCACCTTTAATTTTTGTCTTACGACTACCACAAGAAACTTTTAACTCACTGTTATCAAGCACAAAATCTACTTGATCGTTTGGTAATAGCGCCACATAATCATGGAGAACACGAGCTGGTACTGTGTATTCACCATCCTCCTCAACTTTACCCCGTAGTTGAAAAGTCACCCCCATCTCTAAGTTAGTCGAACGAAAAGTGATAATCCCTCCCTTAGCTTGAATAAGAATATTACTTAGGATTGGTAGGTTCACATCTTTAACTGCGATATGACTAACCAAGCTAAGTGCTTGTTGGAGATTTTCTTTGGTGCAAGAGAATTTCATACCACCCAATAAATTAAAATAGAGTTATATATAAAATAAGTAATAGTAATAAGGGCTGTGGACAGTGGGGATAAACCTTAGTTTTTACTTTTTCATTACCTTTTTATTATCTTTTCATCACAAGGAACTGTTGATAGATTTGGGATGAGACAGTGGATGAAATGGGGATAGCTGTGAACACATTTTTTATTCTCCGCTACCCACTGTATAACCTGCGCATAACCTATCCCCTCACCCCAAGCCTGTACACACCCTGTCCACTATTATTTATTGTACAATCGCTCTTTTAACAGGGTAATATCTTGGCGAATCTTTTCATCTTGTTCAACTTCTTTACCAATCTTAGTGCAAGCGTGCATAGCGGTGGTGTGATCACGTCCACCCATCTCCTGACCAATACCAGGAAAGGACATCTTTAAATCATTACGCATGATGTACATAGCGATTTGTCGCGGTACTACCAAACGCTTCTCTCGACAACTACCAACTAAGTCACTTAACGTCAGGTCGTAGAAGTCACAAACAGTGGTTAGGATGTCTTTAGCGGTAATGGAGCGACTTTTATCATTAGTAGTAGTCCAAGATACCAACACTTTTTTAACATTATCAATGTTTGGCACCATTTTATTAACATCCATCAGGGCGATAATTTTATTTAGCGCCCCTTCTAGCTCACGAATGTTACTAGCGACGTTATTGGCAATGTAGTTTAGTACATCAGCGCTTAGGTCACACTTCTTTTCTCGACACTTAGCCTCTAAGATAGCTAAACGCATCTCGTAGTCTGGTGTACCAATATCTGTAATTAGGCCCCACTCAAAACGAGAGATCAGTCGCTCCTCCAGGGCAGGGATAGCCTTTGGTGGCCGGTCTGAGGTCATGACAATCTGTTTGTTTTCTTGGTGTAAGGCATTAAAAGTGTGAAAGAACTCTTCTTGAGTACTTTCTTTACCAGCCAAAAACTGGATGTCGTCTATCAGCAGCAAGTCTGGTGAGCGGTAGTAGCGCTTAAAGTCATCAATAGTACCACTTTGAATAGCCTTAATGAATTCGTTGGTAAATTTTTCTGAATTACTATAGATAACCCGCTTTTCTGGGTTCATTTCCACCATCCGGTGGCCGATAGCCTGCATCAAGTGAGTTTTACCTAATCCCACTCCCCCATAAATGAACAGTGGGTTGTAGGTGCGGCCAGGGGTTTTGGCCACCGCGATGGCAGCCGCATGAGCCAGCTCGTTGTTTTTACCAACCACAAAAGAATCAAAGGTATAGCGTGGGTTTAGACCAAAGCGGTTACCTTCTTTACTAGTAGGGGCAGCTGGTCTAGCGGCTGGAGTAGCGGCGGGAGCTGTGGTTTGAGCTGGCGCAGCAGGGGCCGCCTCAGTTGATTGGGAAGCTGCTGGTGTGGGCGGCGTAGCGGTAAAGAGAGACTGCTCAGCTGGTTTTTGGGTAGTGACCTTAAAAGCAACCTTTTTGATTTTACCCTCTGTTAATCGATCAACTACTTTAATAATATCGCGGTAAAATTTTTGTTCTAACCAAGTTTTGGAAAAAGTGTTTGGTACGCCGACTGTAATACCATCCCCTTCCCCGTCAATAATAAATGTCTTTTTAAACCAAGTAGAAAAACTACCCTTAGTCAGAGACAGTTCAAGTTCGCCGAGGACGGCCTGCCAGAGCTGCTGGTTGGTCATAGTGAGGAAGTATTTTTTTGTGTTTTTAAAGCAAGTTCTTATACGATAGTACCACATTTCCACATGTTGATAAATCATCACCACAGCTATTTGTGCACGACCTGTGGGTTAGGTGTGGAAAAGGGTAAAAAACCCCCCCTTGTGGCTTGGTGAGTGACGGAATTAGTTGTGTTGGTTATTAGGTAATTTAGTAATCAGTAATTAGGGGGCTCTCGTATACCGTATGTGGTATGTCGTATGCAGGGATGCACTATATCTTCTCCGTCATACGGTATACGGCATACCACATACGATATAGATCAATTACTCACTACCCCCTTATTGACAAAATATGCCGCCATTGCTATTATTCTGGCCAGTTACACTACTCTTATGCCAAAACGAACTCACCAACCAAGTAAGCGAAAACGGGCCAAAAAGCTCGGTTTTCGGTCACGGATGAAAACCAGTACTGGTCGTACGGTCTTGAAGAACCGCCGCGCTAAGGGTCGCGCTAAGATCGCCGCCTAAAAACCATTAGTTTTGGGAAATTATCAAAATCTGGCGCTAAAACGCTAGATTTTTTAGTTGTGAGTGATTGGTGGCTGGCAATCAGGGGTGTTTAGTTAGTTTTTCTGGTATAATGCGGTTATTATGTTAGCCAAAATTCACCGTTTACAGCAGCAAAAAGACGTATTGCAGGTTATCCGCAAGGGCCGCAAAGCATATGTGGATCATTTTTTGGTTCGCTCGCTGCCAAATGACCGAGAGCATAACCGTTTTTGCTTTGTGGTGAGCAATAAGGTCAGTAAAAAAGCGGCTCATCGCAATGTTCTGAAGCGGCGAATGCGCGAAGCTATTCGTAAAAATGTACCTAAAATTAAAGGAAATTTTGATATTGTGATTGGCGTTAACCCCAAAACCACACCAACTGAGCTTGATTTTGCCGCCGTTGAGGCTGAATTAACCAGCGCTATCAAAAAACTACGTCTATGGCAAAATTAAAAACAGCCCTACACTGGCCGCGGCGGGCGCTTATTGCCTATATTCACCTGTATCAGCGGACTATTTCGCCAGATCATAGTAAATTAGGCAAAATCATGTTTCCCTATGGCTACTGCCGCTTTCATCCCACCTGCTCAGACTACGGCTGTCAGGCGATTGAGAAATATGGTGTATTGCGCGGTGGCGCTAAGGCATTGTGGCGTATTGTCCGTTGCAATCCCCTCAATAAGGGTGGCGAGGATCCATTGAAGTAATTTTTTGTTTAAATTTATACAAAATAACCCCTTTTTGTAAGAGTGTTTTTTAATATATATTGACATATATCATTAATTGTGCTATCATTTTACATGATCTTTGATAGTTTATCTTAAAAACAGGTGGAGAGTGTTCACTTCAGGCGTACTAATAGAGAATTCCTCTAACCTAACTGTTAGTTACTGGTAAGAGATCACCCCACATCTGGTTGATGTGGAAGGAGGAAGTTATGCGGATTATGGGTAATTATCGAGGAGAGGCGCCCAAGGCGCCGCAGTATCACCGCGACCAAGATCTCCAGTATGAGGGGCCGCCCATGAAGTGCGTTGATTGGTTGTTGGGGGATTTTCTCAGCGAACAATTGACCGTCGAGGGAGACGGCGAGGGCTTGCTGATTAAGTGTCCCGCAGCCTACACTAACAGCGTCGCGGCTGATTTCTTAGTGGTGGTGGATTCGGAAACCACTAAAGAGGAAATTGAGTTGCTGACGCTACTACTGACGCGGTTTCTCCGGTCGATATGTCGGAGCGCCACTAACGAACAGATTGATGCTATCTACTACGATGCGGTTTATGCGTGGATGGCGGCCAAGGGGTGGCACCACTTCGGCGTAGCTGATTCGGGGGAGCATAACCTGAGCGCACTGTTCCATCATTACGATATGGACCCTCGCCGACCAACCGGGACGCGGCGCTTGTGGAATGCCGCGGTCACGGCGTATCACCAACAACAGACGCTGGCAGACGCTTTGGCGATGGTCGCTTAGGCGCCGTATTCACAAAAAACAATAAACCCCGCTTCAGCCAGAAGCGGGGTTTAGTCTATCTGGAATATTTTTTGTTTACCCTTATGACCGCGGATCAACTGTAATCGGCTGGGCGCTATTTTCAGCTGCTTAGCCAGTAGTTTGCGCACCTGTTGGTTGGCCTGACCATCAGCTGGCGCGGCAGTCACCCATATTCGCCAACCATCCGCTCCAGCTGGCTCAATGCGATTATGCTTGGCGTTAGGCGTGACGGTAACAGCGATGGTACTCATGCGCCGTGGTAGAGCAGGATCAGCTCTAAATTATCGTTAGCAGTGTTGTAGATGGCGAAAGTAGGTTTAGCAAACAGGCCAGCCAAGGTGCCGGGGTTAACTACTCGCGTGCCATTGACGGCCTCTTCCCATGGTTTGTGGGTGTGACCATAAAAGACGATATCACAGCCACCCTCAGCGGCTAATTCTTTGGCTCTGTCTGGGTAATGGTTAAAGACAATGGTTTTGCCACCTAGTTCCAGTGTACCTACCTCACCATGCAGGGTGACGTTGTCACCAGCCTTTTTCTCCATGCCGGGGATATCACCATCGACATTGCCGTATGCCAAATGGATATCACCGGCAAAGTTTTCAGACAGGTATTTTAATACGCCGGGCGCGCAAACATCACCACAGTGAATCATGGTGGTAATGCCGCGTTCAGCTACAATCCGCAGCATTTCATCAATATTTGGCAGGTTGTCGTGGCTGTCAGAAACAATAGCGATTTGCATAGTGGTTTTAGTATAGCAAAACCCCGCACCAGGCGGTACGGGGTTAATGATTAGCGTGAGGCCAGTAGTATTCCACCATCTTCGGTTTGGGTGTAGAAAATTACCATCAAGACTGCGCTGGTGTACGTAATGGTAATGTCGACTCCCAGTGCACTTTCCGTGGTCACTAGAGGGGTTGCGGTGTGGCTAGTGATGACGGCGCTTGGGTGTCGCTTTCTCCATGATGCGAGCGCCTTGCCCACTGCCTCCTCTGGGGGCACGGCATTGTCGAGGGTAAGCGGGACAGTTATTACGTTAAATTTTTGCTCCACGACAGAACCTCCGCTGGTTGATTGTTAGTGCGCGATTAAAGAACTAATGTGCTAGCTTACAGTAAATAATATATTTTGTCAAGGCTGGCATAGTAAAAAAGCGACTGGTGACTAGCGACCAGTGATTAAGCAATATAGCTTAGTCACTGACCACCTATCACCAGTCGCTTGAGTGGTTTTTACTACTTCAAGATCTTTTCTTTCAAGAAGGTAATGACCTTGCGGTTCAGTAAGGTGTTTTCTAAGTAACGCCGTGAGCTTTCTGACTTAATATTTTCCAGTGCCTCTTTGTTGTCCTTATAGGTTTCAGCGGCCCGGTTAATTTCTGCGTCAATGTCTGCTGTTGGCACAGTGATGTTGTTGTCTTCAGCCACTTGGCGGATAATCAACGCTGTTTTGACTCGCTTCTGCGCGTCTTCAGCAAAGTCTTTTTGCAGGTCAGCTTCAGTCTTTTTGAGGTGTTCTAGGTAATCCTTAAACTGCAGGCCTTGCTGGTTGATACTGGCTTCCAGCTCATGGACCATGCGGTGAGCTTCGGTGTCAATCAACGTCTGAGGGATGTCACTAAAGGTGGCTTGCGCAGCTAGAGCATCAAGCATGGCAATCTCTTGGCGCTGAGCTTCTTTTTGTTCGGCTTCAGCCTTAATGTTACCTTCAATCGTTTCTGTCAGCTTAGCAAATGACTCGGCGCCCAACTGCTTGGCAAAATCATCATTCAGCTCTGGCAAAATGCGGGTGAAGACACGGCGGACAGACACCTTAAAAGTGGCTAGTTTATTAGCTAAGTTCTTCTGGTGGTAATCCTTAGGAAAGCGCAGTTCAAATTCCTTTTCTTCACCCTGCTTCATACCAACAATCTGTTCTTCAAAGCCGGGGATAAATTTATGTTCACCAATAACTAGCGGGTATTCTTTAGCAGAGCCGCCTTCAATGGCTACTTTATCGACAAAGACGTCAAAGTCTAGTGACACCTTGTCGCCGGTAGCGGCAGCGTCATCTTTTGGCTCTTCCTGGACGCGGCTCTGTTGTAACTGCTCTAGTGTTTGCTCAACTGCTTTCTGATCAGTGGCAACGTCCTTCTTCTCCACTTTGATTTTACTGATGTCGCCAACGGTTACTTCAGGCAGCAGGGTGACAGTAGCGGTGTAGACCAGGTCATTGTCTGGTGCCAGCTTGTCGATATCGACTCGCGGCTGGCCGACCACTTGGGTGTCTGCCAGTTCTTTTTCTAAAGCAGCAAACAGTGTCTTAGTAATAGCATCATCAACACAGCGTTGATAGATGGTCATCTCCCCTACCTGCTGAGCGACGATCTCATACGGCGCCTTACCGGGGCGGAAGCCAGCGATAGTTTTTTCGGCCGAGATCTGCTGAGCAGCTTTTTCTAGAAATGGTTTGAGCTCAGCGTGACTAACGGTCACAGTCAAAGTGACTACTGAGCCTGATGGTTGGTCTTTTTTGATATCCATAGAAAATGATTATGTCTTGCGAGTGTTGAGGTTAGCACGTCAGATAGTTTTGGTCAATAAAAGCGGGAAATCAGAATTCTCCCTTTTAATTAAAAAACCTCCCAACGCATTTCGCGACAGGAGGTTTTTTGGTAGAACAGTTGTTATTACACCAACAGAGAAACTAACAACAGCGCTACTACGTTCAAAATCTTAATCATTGGGTTGATAGCTGGTCCGGCAGTGTCTTTGTAGGGGTCACCGACTGTGTCCCCGGTTACGGCTGCCTTGTGAGCCTCTGAGCCCTTACCACCATGGTTACCTTCTTCGATGTACTTCTTAGCATTGTCCCAGGCGCCACCACCAGAGGTCATAGAGATAGCTACGAACACACCAGTGACGATACTTCCCATCAGCACACCACCCAGGGCTTCGATACCCAAGGTAAAGCCAACAATGATTGGTACCAACACAGGGATCAAAGCTGGGATAATCATTTCTTTCAGAGCAGAACGAGTGACGATATCAACCGTCTGGCCGTAGTCTGGCTGACTGGTGCCGGCCATGATGCCGGGGTTGTTTTTGAACTGATCACGGACGTTTTCCACCACCGCGCCAGCCGCCTTACCAACAGATTCCATCGACAGGGCACCGAAGATGTATGGCAACAGACCACCAATAAACAGACCGATAACAACCATCGGGTCATCAAGCAAGAAGACTACCTCTCGGCCGCGGTCGATAAACTCTTGAGTGTATGAAGCGAACAGGACGATAGCCGCTAGACCAGCTGAACCAATAGCGTAGCCCTTGGTTACCGCCTTGGTGGTATTGCCAACTGCGTCCAAAGCGTCAGTGGTGACGCGAACATCTTCTGACAAGCCAGACATTTCAGCGATACCACCGGCGTTGTCGGTGATTGGCCCATAAGCGTCAATAGCCACGATGATACCGGTTAGTGACAGCATGGCCATGGCTGCCACCGCCACACCGTACAGCTCAGCGAAATAGTAGGCGCCGAGGATACCAGCAGCGATGACAATGATTGGCAGGGCGGTAGACTTCATCGATACAGCTAAACCAGCGATAACGTTAGTGCCATGACCGGTTTCTGAGGCCTTAGCAATAGAGCGAACTGGTTTGTACTCAGTAGCAGTGTAGTATTCGGTAATAACTACCAGCAGAGCGGTCACGACAAGCCCAATCAATGAGGCAAAGTAAATTGACAGTGTGTCGTACTGTCCATTACCAGCCAGCAACCAATTGGTGACAGGGTAAAAAGCAATGGCGGCAATAACACCAGCAGCAATCAAGCCGCGGTATAGAGCCGGCATAATCTTTTGGTTTTTACCGAGCTTAATAAAGAAGCTACCGATAATAGAAGCGATAATGGCTACCCCACCCAGAACCAATGGGTAGAGAATAGCATTTTCAAAGTTATGGAATGTTAAAGCGCCCAGCAGCATAGCAGCCACTGAGGTAACAGCGTACGTTTCGAACAGGTCAGCCGCCATACCAGCACAGTCACCAACGTTGTCGCCAACGTTGTCAGCAATCACCGCTGGGTTACGCGGGTCGTCTTCTGGGATGTCTGACTCAACCTTACCAACCAAGTCAGCGCCGACGTCAGCGGCCTTGGTGAAGATACCACCACCCAGACGAGCAAAGACAGAAATTAAACTACCACCAAAACCTAGACCGATCAGCACCTTACTAGCTGCTTCACCGTCCAGACCCATAGCAGTCAAAATAGCGAAGTACCCGGCCACACCGAGCAAGCCGAGACCGACCACTAACATACCAGTAACAGAGCCACCGCGGATAGCTACTGCCAGCGCTTTTGGCAAACTGGTTTTAGCAGCTTCGGTGGTGCGGACATTTGAACGAACAGAGACGTGCATACCGATGTAGCCGGCCAACGCAGACAAAGCAGCACCGATAATAAAGCCAATAGCGATATCCCACCCTAGCCCAAAGCCAATAATGACAAACAGTACCAGGGCAATGATGCCAATAGAGCGGTACTGACGATTAAGGTAGGCTTTGGCGCCGGTTTGGATGGCAGCAGCAATCTGCTGCATCTGCTCAGAGCCGGTTGGCTGTTTGAGAATCCAGGAGATCAAGATGGCTCCGTAGATTACCGCCAACACACCAGCACCGAGCGAAAAGAGGATCAGACCAGTGGTCATAGGAGTGTGTAAATGATTTATAAATGAGATGACTAAAATCACTAGGCAGAATATGTTTTTTGGCGCGTTTTGTCAATCAGCTACTGGTGGAACAGCTGGCGACTGATGATGGTCACAGCATTGACCAGCGGGTGTCTATATGGTATATTTTGGGCTATACTGGAGAGGAAATACCGGGTCAGTAACCATCATTGTCCTATTTCTCAATACCTCAAAAAAATCGCAGTTATGGCGGCAGTGCGCGTGATGCGCATGGGTGTCCGCATTGGTGAAGGTTTTAGTATTGTCTACCAAAAAGCACTCGGCCCTACCCTGTCGGCTACCGGCAGTGTGGTGGTCCGGGTGTTTATTTTTCCTATTTACAAATTATTTTCCGGCATCAAGCGGCGGCTCAATAAAGCAGCAGTGGTGCAGACTGGTAACTGGTTGTGGGATACGCTGACCCACCGCTATGTTATTCATGCCATCGTCATTGCGCT
>CAZJZH010000002.1:23207-52466 GCA_964550465.1 uncultured Gammaproteobacteria bacterium | reverse complement strand
GCCTTGGCGCACGCTAGCGAGACGGCTAGCATGGCATTGGCCCCTAGTTTGGATTTATTATCCGTGCCATCTAAATCCATCATCAGATAATCAATCTGGCGCTGCTTATCAGCCCGCAGCCCGATGATCGATGGACCAATGGCATCGGTGATGTGCTGCACCGCCAGTTGCACCCCCTTACCACCGTAGCGCTCATCACCGTCGCGCAGCTCTAAGGCTTCGTGTTTACCAGTAGAGGCGCCAGATGGCACAGCCGCCACGCCGGCATAGCCGTTGCGCAAGACAACGGTGGCTTCAACAGTCGGGTTACCCCGTGAGTCTAAAATTTCTCGTGCAGTGACTGAGTGAATTTTCATAGTGAGGAAGTAATTGATAGTACTAGTATACAATTTTTACTCACTGCTGACAAATAAAAAACGCTACCCGATGTGCGGATAGCGTTCGTCATTGTGATGCGGCGCTGCTATAGTGTCGTGATGGTATGTTTAAACAGTGTCTCCCCTAGCCAACTACCAAGGAACAGTGCTAAAGAGTTTGATAGCACGATCCAGCATGCTGCTTGAAAGGGCTTGTCACCCTGTGGACCCCAGGCCCACAGCAACACGGCACCGATGAGGCCGATGATGGCGGCAAACTCCAGCCACTGCAGCGCCCACAGCCAGCTGGTATCGATGCTGGGCAATATGGCCATAGCGGCAGTCATGCTGACAAACAACCATAGGTTGAGCGGACTGACAGCATTAACCACTACCTGCAGGCACTGGCGGCGGGATTGTGGCCAAGTCGTGGTCATCACAGACCCCCTTGACCTATGTAGTGATGCCAGGCCGTGATAAGCTCAGGCACACCTATACCAGCGCAAACGTATAGTGAGGTCAAGAAACCTGACCGCACAAAACGAATAGCGCCTATCCGCCCTGCCGATGGCCAAGAAGGCCGCATATCCGGTGACCAAAGAGCGTATACACTTGCCGTGCAGAGGATGGTGAAGATAGGTCCTTTAGCCCACCAACTCACTCCTCCTAAAGTCACTGCGAACAAGGCGATGACGAACAGAGAGATATTGTACAGATTGAGATCCAGCGCCCATATGATTCGTAGCAGCATCGGCGGCTGAGCCGCCTGGTGCGTGGCGGTGGCCATGATAGCACTCCTTTATATGATGAAGGTAGAGAAAAGATCTTATGTGGCCAGAAAATGACCGACATAAATTCCAAAGACGAGAGAGGACGGTAGTTCAACGACGAACCACCCGAACTGATGCTGCTTTCGCCGTTTCGCTTCTGAGAGAAACATGTCAAGACACATAACGACGCCAGCCAGCATAGTCACTTGCCACTCGATTGGCCATTGCGACAACAGCATAGCCACAACAGCCAAGAGAACGTAGCCGGTGCAGTAGACTCGCTCAAAGATGTTGCGCAGGATGCGCTCGGACCAGGATTCACTCCACGGATCAGCTACCTTGCGTCGCTTAGTTGGCAACAGGTTGACACTTGTACTCATGGTTACCCTCCACACGTCACAGCAAGCACCAGCAAGCAGACGCATGCCATTGTCGCGATTTGGATGACGCGAAAATACTGTTTTTGGATCATCAGAAGCTCCTTCTCCCAGTTAGGGTAATTGTCAAACAACAGTGCCTCTATACTTACCATGATTAGCATCCATAGTCAATCATAGCAGACTAAAAACACCTCCAGATGTTCTGGAGGTGTTTTGATAATCACGCTAGTAAATTTACCGCAGGACTTCGTAGCTGACGTTAACCGTTACTACCACTTCCGTACTGCCGGTTTCAATACTTGGCGCAGCTACCGCTCCACCAAAGCCGGCTGCGTCATTGGCCGCTAAGGCCATCTCACGATAGTATGGCTGCTCTTGGCCGGATGAGTACTCATGAAAGGCGACGATTTGCCCCAACTTAATACCCGTTTCTTTAGCTAAGAATTGTGCTTTTTCCTCAGCCTGGCGAATAGCCTCGACTCGGGCTTCTTGGCGGAACTGTTCAGGGTCATCAACCGTAAAGGTCAGCCCACCGACATTGTTAGCACCCAACGTACCAGCCTGGGCAAACAAGTCGCCCACCTTGTCTAGGTCACGCACCTTTACCGTCACACTTTGAGAGACTTGGTAGCCCCGCAAGCTGCGGTCGCCGTCGTTGTAATTATACTGTGGGTAGATGTTGTACTGACTAGTTTGGATATCTTCAGCAGCGATTCCCTCAGCCTTCAGCGCACTGCTAATGGCGTTCATCTTGTCAGTGTTTTCCTGCTGGGCCGCCGCTACGGTTGGCCGCTCGGTTTGTACGCCAATCGTGAAAGTGGCGATATCCGGGATAACTGTCACCTCACCAGTGCCTTCGATGTTAATCGTATCTCGCGTTTCTGGCACGCCAATGTAATCAAACTGTTTATCCCAGTTGCGGATAAGGAAAATACCAGCAATGATCAAGATGACCAAGAAACCGGTCTTTAACCATTGATTGACCAGTCGAGTGCCGCTGTGGCAACGACTACACTGACAGCGGCCTGATGATGCATCGTGCATACAAATAAAAATTATTAATTAAGCATTATACATTATTCATTACCTCTCTAGCACACTTTCGTACTCCAGCTCATAAATATGTAAGAGCGTAAACGCCAACGCTATCACAATCGGTCCGATGATCATGCCCCAGAAACCAAAAGCGATGATGCCACCGAAGATAAAGAAGATCAGTAGTGGGTGCACATGCGCCTTACCTTTAATCAGCACCGGCCGTAAAATATTGTCTGTCAGGCCAACCACAAACATACCCCACAGCAAAATAAATACTCCTTGCCATACAGCGCCAGTAGCTAAGAAATAAATACCAACAGGCAGCCAGACAAAAGCGGAGCCGATGTATGGCAGTAGTGATAGCAATGCCATAGCCACACCGGGCAGCAGGGCTGGCAAACCGACAATCAGAAAACCAATGGCGCCCACAATACCCTGAGCGATAGCCGTCACAAAGGTACTGACCATGGTGGAATACGACACGTCACGGAATTTCTGAAAAATCTCTTTGTCATAACGGTTAGGTAGTGGTGTCAGGTACATTAATCGCTTGACGAAGGCTTTGCCGTCTCGGAAGAAGAAAAAGACCGTAAAGAGAATCAACACAATAGCCGTTAAAAATTCACCCGTACCGCGTAAGACAACGGCGCCACCAGAAAAGAGGAAGTCAGACACTCGTTCGCTGGCGCTGAGTAGGTACTGGCCAACATTGACCTGAGACAGGTCGATAAATGTCAGATGGTCATCCAGCACTGTGTTAATGGTGCGCTGTAAAGAGCCTCCCTCGATCCACTGAGAGATGGTACTGAAGCTCTCGATTGACGCCTTAGACACATAGAAGAGGAAGTAGCTAAACGGTAAGATGACCACTAGGGCAATCAAAATAGTCATGATCAATGAAGCTGCGCTATACCGCTCCCCTAGTAGCTTGGCCAGTTTCTCATACGGACCGTAAAAAATGGAAGCTAAAATGGCTGAGAAAATAATCACCATGATGAACGGCTCAAAGAACAGGTAGACCAAATAGGCCGTACCGGCCAACAGCAGGAGCAGGAAAATATTGGCGATTGATTTTTTGTTGGTAGGAGTGGTAGGCATAGACTAACTGTGGGCCACCGCAGCGGCCATTTCAACTAAGCGATTTGAGTAGCCCCATTCATTATCGTACCAGGCTAGGACTTTAACCAGATTACCGCCAACGACGCGGGTCATTTGTAGATCCACAATAGCAGAGTAACTGCTGCTGATAATATCTGATGAGACAATTGGCTCATCAGTCACTGCCAAGACGTTGGCAAATAGTGGGTGTTTGGTGGCTTTTTCAAAAGCCTTGTTGACCTGTTCAACCGTCACGTCTTTGCTCAGCACACAGGTAATGTCAGTCAATGAGCCAACCGGCACTGGCACGCGGACCGCGATACCATCAAACTTATCAGCTAGTGATGAAACTACCTTAGTGGTGGCCTTGGCCGCGCCGGTACTGGTAGGGACAATGTTTTCCGCTGCCGAACGACCACGTCGTGGGTCTTTTTTGTGCGGACTGTCAATCAGGTTTTGTGACGCGGTGTAGGCGTGGATGGTGGATAGCATGGCCTTTTCTACGCCAAAGGCGTTTTCTAATACTTGAATCAGTGGCACGGTACAGTTGGTCGTACATGAACCATTAGAAATGACCTTGCCCGCGGCCATGGCTTCAGCTGTCTCGGCCGAACCAAACACCTTGGTGTGCTCTATCCCCTCTTTGCCTGGCGCGGAGATGAGGACTTTCTTGGCTCCCGCTTTGCGGTGCAGTTCTGCCCCTTTAGCATTGGTAAACACGCCAGTGCACTCCAGCACCACGTCAATTTTTAGTTTCTTCCACGGTAGCTTAGCTGGATCCTTCTGCGACATAGTCGCCACCTTGGCTCGCCCGACAGTCAACAGACCATCACTGACTTTAACCGGCTGATCGTAGTAGCCATAGACTGAGTCATACTGCAGTAAGTAGGCCAAGGTTTCTGTGTCGACTAAATCATTAATAGCCACCACTTCCACACCCGGATGCTCTAGTGCAACTTTAAAGGCGGCCCGGCCGATGCGGCCAAAGCCGTTAATAGCGATACGAACTTTTTTCTTGGGCATAGGGGGTGACAGTATGAGTTAGGGTGTGTAAACAGTATTATATCAGAAATTGGTGGGGGGTGTATACACGTTTTCGTAATTCGTAACTAGTAATCAGTAATTGATCCATAGCGTATGTGGTATGCCGTATACCGTATGATGGAATGAGATATTATAGTACCTACCTACATACGACATACCGCATACGGCATACGATGTCATCCTAATTACGAGTTACGATTTTCAATCACAAAACCCTCGGCATGCCACCAAGGGTTTTTATAACAGTCAATCTTTTTTTACACAGTCAAGTATCGGAAGCTCTGAATCTCTACGCCAGCATCAGCCAATAGCTGCTCAATGGTCTTGTCTTCATCTTTAATGAAGCTTTGCTTGATCAGACAGGCTTCGCTGTAAAACTTATTCAACTTACCTTCGACAATCTTGTCCATCACCTCAGCCGGCTTATTTTCATTAGCCATCTGCTCACGATAGACTTCTCGCTCTTTATCCAACACCTCAGCTGGTACATCGGCTGGCGTCAGGTACTGCGGCTTCATAGCCACCACCTGCATAGCAATATCATCTGCCAGCTGCTGGTCACCGCCGCTCAGCACGACAGCACTAGCCACCTTACCGTTTGAGTGCACATACTGCCCCACCACTGGACCACTAATCAAGGCGAAATCTGCCAGCTGGATATTTTCACCAATTTTGACAATCAACTCATTCTTAATCGTCTCTTCCGCCCAATCTTTGAACACCTCTTCACCATCAGCAGCCAGCTTTTCAGCAAAAGATGTGACCGCCGCGATAAAGTCATCATTGCGGGCCACGAAGTCTGTCTCACAGGCCAGCGCTACAAAGGCCACGCCGCCATCAGCCGGTGCTGTAGCAATCAAACCCTCGTTGGTTTCTCGGTCCGCCTTTTTACCCGCCTTCTCTACTCCCTTTTTGCGTAACAATTCTACCGCCGCTTCAAAGTCACCATTGGTTTCTGCCAAGGCGTTTTGACAGTCCACCATGCCCGCACCGGTAGCGTCACGTAGTTTCTTGATATCAGCAATGTTTGCCATAGAAATTTTGTTTTATGAGTCAGAAGGAAATTACTTATCGCTAGGTTTCTGTTCAGCCTTTTTAGCTGCTGGCTTAGCTGGCTGGCTCTTAGCTTTTTCCTGACCAGCCTTGACCGCCTCAGCCATCACCTGTGCAAACAGCTCGATACTCTTAACCGCATCGTCGTTGCCGGGGATAACGTGCTGCACCTTGTCTGGGTTAGCATTTGAGTCACAGACTGCCACGATAGGGATCTTACAGACATTAGCTTCTGCTACCGCTGTTTTTTCTTTCTTAATATCAATCACAAATAATGCATCTGGCAACTTCTTCAAGTTGGCCAAACCACCCAAGCGCTCCTCGAAGTCCGCGATTTCATTATCGAAATCAAGTCGCTCCTTTTTAGTATAGCCTTTAAAGCCACCAGTGGTTTGTTTTTCTTTCAGGTCTTTGTACTTCTTGATCATCTTGGAGATGACTGAGAAGTTGGTCAAGATACCACCCAGCCAACGCTGGTGGACATATGGCATGCCGCAATCAGCCGCATGGGTGGCGATGATATCTTTGGCCTGCTTCTTTGTACCAACAAACATAACCACGCCACCTTTAGCGACGAGGTCGGTTACAAAGGCCGCAGCCTTTTCTAATTCTGTTTGCGTCTTCTCTAAGTCAATGACATGAATGCCACTGCGCTCAGCGAAGAGATAGGGCTCCATTTTAGGGTGCCACTTACCGGTCTGGTGACCAAAGTGTACCCCGGCCTTGAGCATGTCGGCCAATGATGGGATAGACATAATAGTTATATCCTTTTAATCCGCCCGTTCACCAGCTTCCTTCTTCGCTCTACTGCAGAGCTACGAAGGAAAGGATATCTGGCGTTGTGAACGGTGAGTAATAAATGCTCTATTCAGAGCAGCCACAGTGTAACAGAAAGGCTGATTTTTTGCAATAATATTCTCAAAAATAGTTATTTTACTTTATTTTATTAAAATAATAAGATAAATATTGACTTATTTTTATAAAGATGTTATATTACGATAATCGTTTTTTGACAACACACAACTGGCGCAAGCCTAAGAAGGGAGAAATCTTCATGAAAAATGGGATCATTATCATCGGTATCGCCCTGGTCAGCACTGTTCTTTTGATGGTTGTTGGCCTGACACACCACAAGACCCGGGGCTACGTACTTACCCAATTATCGCCAAAATCCCACTGCACGATCGTCCACAGTGCCGTCGGGCAAAAAATCTACAGCCAGGAAGAGCGGTTTAACGCTGATCGACGGCACTTTGTCACGTCCGTTGCACAGAAAGATTTCGTAACCGCAAAAGAGATTTTTCGGCAACACACCTCTCACCTCTTTTCTCCTCCTATGAGTCAACTCTTGGAGTCTCATGAGTTGGATGCTTTTCTTGACTGGCATGAGGCAGAAGTCAAGCGTGGCATGGATACAGTAAAGGCTGCTAGCGAAGTACTATACTTCTACTCTGGTGGCAAGCATGGTAAGCCCCGACACACAGACAAGGATATTCAGGCGCAATAAAGCGCCCAAAGGAGGAATCACATGTCCCTGAAAAGTTTCTTTTTGTCGATGGTAGTTGTGTTCTGCCTGGCGGTGGTAACAGGATGTGCCACTCACGGTGGCATCACCACAGTCACTCCTGCAGACGTCCCGGTGGTCAGCCCTGAGCCGACCAACCATCCCCCTCAACAACCTCTTGACGAGGAAAGTACTGATGTGGGGCCGACAGTGGATCCGGTCGAGGCGGCCAGTCGCACGATTAGCGAGTACGTCACACAAGTTCGCGCCGGTGAAGACCCTGGAATCGCCATCCACAACGATGCGGTCAGCGCTGCGGATCGTAACGAGTTGATCAAGCAACTCAAAAAGCAGGTCACAGCAGAATTGTCCGGCCGCTGTGATGACCATGACTGCCCCTTTGGTCAACCCACTGGACCGGGCGTTGGTCCAACTTTTCGTTGGCTGGCGGAGCAGTTGGGCGAGTTTGGTGTCAAGACCAATACCCCAATCCGGAGCAGTTACTCCAGATACTATATGGAGGCACACGGATGGCCGATTCGCGTGTACCATAAAAAAATAAGGTCACTTGTCTATGCTGACTGTGTGCAATTTAAGAACCCGAGAAACGGGCACTGGTACTGCGGCAGTGAGCGGCGTGGCAGTGACTGGTGGCACACGTGCCAATGCTCATCACCTCCTACTGCTGATCAACCCCTCTGGCCTGAAGGGGATGACGTAATGGGTGACATTTTCGACCGCGTTACCGAGACGTGGTAACATTAACAGTGAACATCAAAACACCCCCGAGCACTCGGGGGTGTTTTTCTATCTACCAACCTCTTCCTAAAAATTTAAACGTCACTGCCTATCTGTGTATCATAACGCTCTTGCCATTTGCCTGGATGAATACCTTTTTTCAGATTATCCTCCATTTCCTTATTAATCTTCTCCACCTCTTCTATAAACCGCTCCATTTCTTCCACTTTTTCCTGAATCTGCTTCTCCGTCTGGTGCCATGCTCTACTGTATTTTGTCATTTCTTGCCATTGTTCATATAAAGCAGTGACCTGCCCAATAATCTCTGGAATACCGCCAAGCCATGTTGGTAAAAACCTTAGGTGCGTAGGTGAAGCAACACCCTGCTCCAGTAATTTCTGGCTCCGCTGAATAATCGCCTGCAATCGAGCGGTTTCTGCTACCGCAATACCAAACTGACTCAAGTTCTCAATCGCTTGTCTGTGCGCAACTGTCTGCAACGCTTCTTGCGCCGCATCAGCCAGTCCACGCTGAGTTTCTGTCTCTGCCTCTTGCCACTCGGCCTCCTCTATCACCTCTTCCACCTCTTCCACCTCTTCCACATCTTCCCAATCTACCGCTTCTGGCTGCCGGGGCATTGTTTCAAAACTCATAAATATACAGCCTTATTATTTACATAATAATCATAACACACCCCATGACTTGAAACAAAAGCCCTACCCGCTCACCTGCCCTTGCCACCGCCCTAATATATCTTCCACCTCCGCTGCTGTCTTCGTTTCCATCAGCTGCATCCGCAGCTCTTTGGCGCCATCAAAGCCGTGCACATAGGCTTTGAAATGTTTTTTCATAATATCAAACGGCTTATGTGGACCAAGTAAGTCCTCATACAACTTGGCGTGCTCAACCAGTACCCGCCACCGCTCAGTCAGTGGTAAGTCATCACGATTGACCTGGCGGTTAAACAACCACGGATTACCAAAAATCCCCCGACCAATCATCACTCCGTCGACGCCATACTGCGCTACTTTAGCCTGCGCATCAGCCAGGTCAACTACGTCACCATTACCGATAAACAATATGTCATCATACTGATGAACAATCTCTGCCGCCTGAGCGATGAGGTCCCAGTGAGCTGGCACCTTGGACATCTCTTTTTTAGTCCGCCCGTGCAGAGTAATGGCTGCTGGCTTGGTTTCTGCCAGGGTCGGTATCCAGCTGTCGATTTCATGCTGACTATAACCGGTACGGGTTTTGACTGACACCGGCATCTGCCCCGCGCCTTCTTTTGTCGCCAGGATAATTTCTTGGGCTAGTTTTGGGTGGCGGATAAGTTCGGCGCCGGCGCACTGTTTTTTGTTAATGCTTTTTTCTGGGCAGCCCATGTTAATGTCTACGCCATCAAAACCTAGTTCTTTGACTAACTTGGCGATACTAAAAAACTGCTGCGGGTCAGAACCAAAAATCTGAGCCACAATCGGTCGCTCAATCTCATCATAGGCCAGATCAATCAACAGTTTCTGCCGGCCTTGGTCAGACGACAAGCCTTCGACAGACACAAACTCTGTCCAGGTGATGTCTGGTTTACCATACTGAGCGATAATCCGCCGAAAGGCCACGTCGGTGACGTCAGCCATCGGCGCTAAGCAAAAGAAGGGCTGCGGCAGTTGCTGCCAAAAATTGTAGTTCGGGTTTGCCATGGCCGTAGTCTGCCATGATTAGATCAAATAAACAAGATTTTTAGCACAATAAGGTACGTATTTAGCATGTGAGGACAGCACCTCCGTAATTTGACATTTTTATCAAAATTGCATAAGGTATAGCGTCGCCTTACAAGACACCATGGACGGCCGTTCATACGGCATTATATTGCCTTATTTTAGATACGGAACGGCTATCTATGGCGTTTTTTGCGCCAGCGTTCTTTGAAAAGAATGAATAGAGAAATCATATACACCGCCAATAGTGGTGGTGTTGAGTATGGATAACCGCCCACATGAAAGGAGAATTGGGCAATGGACATCAAGACAGTCGTGATCGTGACAATCATCGTGATAGCGGTGGCATACATCGTATACCGCCTGAGTCACAAAGGTACGTCGGGGCAGTCCAAATCGGGCTCCACCCCTTCACCCCAAGCCAGCGGACAGCAGCACGCTGCACCGGACAACCGTCACAGCGAGATGCTGCGCAATTTTGGCGAACTGCGAATCGGATTGGTGGAATTAGCCAACAAACTCTATGTCGACGGCGTCCCAGAGGCAGTGCGTACACGCGTCAACGATAGCTTCAGCGTGCTCTTGGGCACACTGGAGCAGTTGGAGAAAAAGCCCCACACGGATTTAGCTGCTTTTGTGTTACGCATCGGCAGCAAATTCTACCCGGATATCTTGACTCGGTTCAGCTCGCTAAGCCCGGAGCAGATGCAAGAAAAACAGGCGGAGCTATTTGCGCGCCTGGATGACTTGGATAGCGAGCTTCGAGATACTAGTAGTCAGCTGGATTCTCGAGCCGACTTTGACTTCACAGCCAAGGCTCGTTTTCTACAAGCCAAATTTCCGCCAGACATGAGTCTCTAAACCCTGAGTCACCTAACGACCAAAAGGAGTGTAACGATGGACCAAGATCAAGATGTGCAAAGCGTGACCACTGACACCGCTGGAGGGACAACTGCAATGCAAGAAATTGTCCCGCAAGTACCGAAGCATCTACTGGATGATACGGATCGACAAACGGCACTATTACAACAAGCTAAATCCCAGGTGGACCAAGCTCATGGTGTCGTGACTGACTTCCACCATTTTCGCCAATTAGGTGCTGCCAACCAAAAGAATGCTGCTCACGACTTGAAGTTGCTGGATACCCGCATGGCAACCCTGCTCAATGACGAAGACAGCTCGGGCGTACCGCAGCAACTTCAAGCGCTCCGAGAAAAACTGCAGTTGATCAATCCTCACGAGGCAAAAAAACCTCAAGGAGCGATCGAAGTGGTTCTTAGTATTTTCGGCATTCAACCGAAAATCAAAAAAGTGCTCGGTCGTTTAAGGGGTCGCTTCAATACAGTCTCCGAAGAAATTGAGATGATTGAAGTAGCCGTCAGCCAGGGTATGGATGCGCTTTTGGATGACAAAGTTCAATTGCAGTTGTTGCAAGAGAAAATTGTGAAATATCAACAAGAGGTGCAAGAAGCTGGCTATATGGGTCAGCTGGCAGCGGCCGAAATCGAGCGTCGTCTTCCCGATATCACCGATCCGAATGAGCGCAGTGCACATCAGCAAGGACTGGCGTTGATCATGCAGCGAGTACGAGATCTAGCAACTATGGACCAAGTATTTCTGCAAGCACTAACAAGCACGCAGATCTTGATCGACAACAATATGGAGCTCCACAGCAATGCTGATCGGACGCTGACTGTGGTTAAGCCGGTGTTGTCTGTAGGCCTGATGATCACCGTAGCCCTGCATCGTCAGAAGCAAGTCATGGGGCAGGTGCGAGCTACGCAACAAATGGCTGAAGACATCCTGGTTCAAAATGCAGCCAATCTCAAAGATCAAAGCGCTCAAATTCACGAAATGCAGGGCAACCCTGTCCTAGCTATCGAGAAAGTCACTACCGCTTACAATGATCTGGTTGCTACTATGGACCAAATCGACGCCAGTCGCGCCACGACACTACAACGCGCCAAAGCAGATTTGCCGAAATTGCAGCGCATGACGCGTGATCTGGATGATCGTGTTACCAAGTATGAGGCAGCGAAGCAAATCGCTGGAACATCGGAACCAGCCCGGTTAACTGACGGGGCTACGGAAGGAGAAAGCGAATAATGCAAACGACGGAAGCACATCAACGTTTGGCGGTCATCCGCCAGCTACCCCAACCACTCCCCTCGGCTGAGCGCGCCACGCTGGGTATCCAGCAGGTACGCCCCGGTGGAGTGTTGCGCATTGATGGCATGACCTTATCGGTGACCAATCGGCATCGCTACCGCGATGACGAACACACCGAATGGTTTGAGCTGATGCTCGAAGATGTCACCACTGGCGCCGTCTACTTCTTGGAAATCGAAGAAGATGACGAAGTCACTCTGCTGTTTGGTCAGAAATTCTCCCGCAACCGTCGGGCTATCGGTGGCTTGAGCGATGCCATCGCTCAAATCGACGAACTGGATGACGATGCGGACGGTAACGATATCTTTGTCACGACCGAAGGACACACTTTCTGGTACGACGACGACGAGGAGCTCACCTTCTTCAAAGACGACGGTGACGATGGCGAGACTTTCTACCTGTACAATTTCAAGACCGAAGACGAACAGCATTCGCTGTCAGTTGAAGTCTGGGGATCCAAACAGGAGATCTCCATCGGCCGCGCACTGCCGCTCACTGGGGTGGAAATCCTCCACCCTGGTACCAGCAGCGATACTACCAACTAACCACCCGGGAGGACGCGATGAAGGCCATTGCCTTTGAAGACCAGAGTGCTGATGCTTTACAGCTCAGTCTCTGGAGCAGCCCACTCGACCAGAGCGCGCTGCATATCATTGGCTCTGCTACGTGTCGCGTCCCTCCCTTCTCTCTTTCCGCAGCCATCATTGGAGGCAGTCACTTCTGGGGTATTCATGGGGAACAATTTGTCTTGTACGAACTGTTCGCCTGCACCTCAATTGTGACGCAGTCAAATCGACTGCTCCATTGTGCACTACGGGAAGCGACTGAAGGGTCGGTGACGTTGACGCTATCGCCATCTGGTCATCAGTACCGCAACACCATTCGCAAAATGGCACTGGATACTGATGGATCTGATTGCATCACAGCGGTACAAACTAAAATTGCTCAGGCTCAAGAGGTTGAACATGCTATCGGTATAGCGTACAACTTCCCCAATCCTGACAATTGGCCAGTTGATCCACTGACTGCCGTATGGCTGCAGTGGAGTCCCGCTGACACCGCTGTGCTCGTGGAGACACTGCATGTCTACCCCAACGAGAACGTAGTCGTGCATACAGATACAACACTGCAGCTCATCAACCAATAAGGAGGAAGTCGATGAGACAACGACCAATTGCCCTACTGGCAGTGCTAATCGTCAGTCTGCTGACGGTCAGCATCGTCACCGGATGTGGTGATGGCCTACCGCCGAAGACCAAAGAGGACATCAAGCAGATGCCCGTTCAATTGGCCGCGGCGAAAAAAACCATCGCTGACGAAGAAGCCAAGTACAAGCAGCTCAAAGCCTCTCCAGACTTTGCCAGTCTACAGGCTTACGCTGACAAGGAAGGCTGGGATGGCAAGTACGCGGCTGCTACCGCGGCTCTGAATCGCGCCCAGAAGCTGTTTGAGCAGGACCTGCCGGCAGCTCGAAAGGGTGCTCGGAATAAGCTTGAACGTGCCAAAAAGGTCTCTAACGAATTACGACGAATCAAGTCGGCTATTCAAGAGGCTACTGATGCGGCCAAGTATCCGAACCTGCAAGCACAGAAAATGCGTCAGGCTAAGCAGTCTTTGCCGATGACTGTCAAAAACACCACTGGCTTTCACCAACAAGCTACAACGACCCTAGGTACTATCTCGCAAACGGTCAGCACTGCCCAGCAGCGCTACCCGAATAAGCAAGATGACCTACAAGGTCGATTGGGTGCCCTACAAGGCATCCACGAACAAGTAGCAGCGGCAGCCGCGGTGGTCACAGCTGAAGCTGAGAAGAAGGCGCCGGATTATCTGTTGATTGCCCGCCAGGCCGAACAGGTGGAGCAGCAAACTGATCAACTGAAGGCTCAAGCTGCCAAGCTAACCGACAGAATCAGTCAACTGAGCACTAGCTATACCAAGCGCCTGATTGACATGAAAGTGGAGTATCAGGTGCAGGTTGGCCGCACCAGCTGGGATGATTACGCAGATTGGCCTACTGAGCACACACACCTCTACAAAGCGAAGCCGGTCGACGAGAGTACGTACGAATACTTTGCTGACTGGCCAGACGAGCCTATCGCTACCTACGGCATTGGCTGGGGTACCGATTTCGTGCTTAAGGTCCATACAGACCAGTGGCAAAAGCTGAAAATCAACCACGCCGAATCAATGCCCCGTGGTGATGATGAAGCGGAGTATTGGGTAGCCGACGGCACGAAGGCACGGTACTACCATAAGTATCTGATCATCACCGGCGTCAACAACCAGGAAGAAACTGGCTGGAAAGAAGTCAGTGAAGCTGAGTTCGACAAGTACGAGCAAGCCATGGGGATGGATATCGTTTCCAAACCCATCGGCATGTACGAAGAAGACAAAGTGACGTCACCAACACCGCCCAACATGGCCATGGTTGGTAACCCCGAATATGGCCAGTGGCGACAAGGCTCTGACGGCACCAGCTTCTGGGAGTTTTACGGACAGTACATGTTCATCAATGCCTTACTCGGTAACGATCGGTACTACCGGTCGGATTACGACGACTGGCATGGCAACTACCGCAATCGCGGTGGGTACTACAGTTCTTACGACGGACGCCGTTCGTATGGCACCTACAGCTCGCAAACGCAGAAGCAGTATGCAAACCGTACGTGGGCTAAATCGGGCGAATACAAAGCTCGATCAGCAAACGCTGGCGGTAAGTCTGCCCCCGGATCTGTTCGCGGCGCTGGACCGAAAGGTCGTGGCGGTGGTCCTGGTGGTGGTGGTAAATAACCACCGCTGAACCAATACTCAACATCCAACAACAATACATTCCAAACGGAGGAATACACAATGGAATTCGTGATTCAACAGTTGAGCCCGTATGTCAGCAGCCTACCGTGGGTCTTGTTGGCTCTGCTGATGGCTTTCGTCGTCAAAAAAATCGACGACGTTCGCACGAGCAATCTGGACGATGACGCTGCGGTCAACGACAGCAACCTGGCTGTCGGCATCCGCCGGGCCGGCCTGTATCTGGGTCTGCTCATCGCTTACGCCGGCATGCTCAAAGGTGGCGGTACGGACACGGCGATCAATACCATGCTGACCATCGTTATCATCCCTGCCGGCATTCTGTTGGCACATCGTATCAATGATCTGGCCTTCTTGGCTGGCATTGACAATGATGCCGCAATCAGCAAGAACAATGTCGCTGTTGGCTTTGCTGAGGCAGGGAGTCTGGTGGCTACTGGCTTTGTTGTCAACGGCGCCTGCACTGGTGCGGGTGGTGGCTGGCTGTCGGTACTGGTCTTCTTTGCCCTGGGGCAGGCCGCGCTGTTTCTGATGTTCCTGCTCTACGAACACGCACTGACGAAATTCAACGTGACTAAGGAAATCGAGCAGGGCAACGTGGCGGCCGGTGTCGGCTTTGCCAGCATGCTGGTGTCGCTGGGTATCATCTTGCGTGCCAGCGTGGCTGGACCGTTCACCGGTTGGCAGAACGACATCGTCAGCTTCACTCTGCATACGGCAGTGAGTATGGTGGTGCTGGTCGTTGCCACCCTGATCAGCAACTGGCTCTTTCTGCCGAATGCCAAGGTGGACGACCAAGCAGCGGCCGGCAATACGGCTGCACTGACCCTGGCGGGCAGTATCGTCATCGCCATGGCGGTGGTGGTCTCGTCTGCCCTGTAATTCTATTCATTCTGACACATACCCCGTCCCGCAGTGTTGCGGGACGGGGACGCTTCTCCTGATGACAACCCACCTGTTGCCACTAGAAGAAGCGTGACTCACACGCCGCACATTGAGAACTAAAACCGAAATCACGTCTATCACTACAGAAGGAGGTATGTGATGAAGAAATGGCTACCGGCAATACACATGGGGACCGCCCTGCTACTGCTATCGATGTTTGCCACTGGATTCTCTGGATTGGTGTTTGAGTCTATTCTCGCAACTGTATCCAGTTATACCCTCGGCAACTCAGCTGAGCAGTGGTCAATCGTCCTGGGGCTAATGATGCTCATGATGGGCGTTGGTGGACTAGTCCAGACTAAACTGTCAAATGAAGGACTGGTCACCAAATTCATTGCCGTCGAAACGTTGCTGGCTATCATTGGTGGCTTTGCCCCCATCGCTACCTATGCAGCCTACGGCACGTTGGAACACTCATTCGCCTTGATTCACTACGGTCTCATCGCTAGTATCGGCTTTTTGATCGGCTTTGAGATTCCCCTGGTAATGCGTATCAACGAAGAGTACACGCCAGCGCTGAAGAAAAACGTAGGCTGGACCTTTGGTTTGGACTACATTGGTGGATTCTGTGGTGCTATCGCCTACAGCTTCTACTTCTTGCGGACATTCCCCCTACCAGAAAGCAGCTTCATTATTGCTGGCATCAACCTACTGATCGCTATCATTACTGGACTGTACTTCTGGAACAAACAGTCTCGGCGACAAATCGTCTTCACAGCTGCCAGTCTAGCCACAGTTCTACTGGCACTGGCAACCGGCTTTACTCAAAACCGGCAGTGGGAAATGGATCTGCAGCAACGACTGTACGATGATCCTATCGTATGGAACCAAACGACTCAGTTCCAGCAACTAGTGCTCACGCGGGACACTACCCGCAAACCCACAGAGTACCGTCTGTTCATCAACGGTAATGTCCAGTTCAGTAGTCGCGATGAGGTTCGCTACCATGAGCAACTGGTGCACCCTGTCATGCACATGGCCCCCCGACACAGCAAAGTGTTGGTCTTGGGCGGTGGTGATGGGCTAGCGGTGCGGGAACTGGTCAAATACCCCAACATCACGGATATCACGTTGGTTGACCTTGACCCAGCCATGGTCCAGTTTGCTCAAACCCACGAGGTGATGCGCCAACTGAACCACAATGCTTTTGCGGATGCACGGGTCACCACAATCGCTGGCCAAGGTGTCACTGCAGGCGAAGTGGAGCGGATTTACCAACAAGAATGGCAATCATTCCCTAGGCCGTCCAGCACCGCCGTACCAATCGCCAACGTGCATGTGTTGCACGTTGACGCTGACAAATTCGTCGAGACTGGAGCTGCATTGTATGATGTCATCATCATCGATCTACCAGACCCCAACTCCGTTGAGCTTGCCAAGCTGTACAGCAAGGAGTTTTTCCTCAAGCTGAAGCGGGTGCTGGCGCCGAATGGGCTATTTGCCATTCAATCAACCTCGCCATTACACGCCAAGTATGCTTTCCTGTGCATCCGCGATACCATCGAGGCTGCCGGGTTTGCTACTCTGCCCTACCATGACTACATTCCGTCATTTGGGGACTGGGGTTGGATTATTGGCGGTCGACACGCTGACCAACTTAAAGCAGCTGATGCTGTTGATGCATTAACCGTGCAGACAGCTTACCTGACACCGCAAAAGTTTCAGGCTGCTCGCGTCTTTGGTATCGGAGAGCTAGACAGTCCGGATGTGCTGGTAAACACCCTGATGCAGCCGCGACTACTCGACATCTACTTAAACCACAGCTGGCAAGAAGGCTAGCTAGGAGGAATCATGAAACGCGCTATCTTGTTACTCGTAACAGCGCTACTCCTATTGAGCGCTGCGTCAGTACTAGCGGCTGAATCGCCACAGCCGGTGCGAGTGGCCATCGCGCCACATCAACCCTGCGTTGCGTTCAACAAGGCTGGTACGCCCCATGGCTTCGATATCGACATCTGGGAGGCTATCGCTGATGAAAACGGTGCCATTGGTCCCTATGAATTTGTCCGAGTGGACCACTTCACTCACCTGTTTGACCTACTTAACAGTGGCCAAGCGGATGTAGCTATGGCGGGTATCACCATCAACGCTCAGCGTGAAGCTCAGTTTGATTTCAGTCAGCCATACCTGGATACGGGCTTGCGCATCATGGTGCGCTCAGAAAGCGAGTTTTCTCTGCGCCACAGCTTTAACCAGTTCAGTAGCGTGCTCCTGGTTATCTTGGTAGCGCCAGAGCTATGGATGTTTATCCTGTTCGTGATTGTTGGCGCTCACCTTATTTGGTATGGAGAGATCGGTCACGACGCTTCGATTCCCGATAAATACATTCCCGGAATCTTCGTTGCCATCTACTTTACCATCACTACCGCCAGTACTGTTGGCTATGGCGATATTGCTCCTAAAAAAGGTCGCAGCAAGGTCATTGCTGTTGTACTGATGTTCGCTGGCATTCTGCTCTTTGGTGCTTTAATCGGCCGCATGTCGAGTATGGACTTCGGCAATGGTCATGAAATTACTGGACCACAAGACTTGGTTGGTAAAAGTGTTGCCACCAAAGCTGGCACTACCAGCGTGGAGGCAATTGCTTCGTATCGCGGTAACGGGGTCACATATCCCACCATCACCGCTGCTATCGCTGCTCTAACCAACAAAGAAGTGGACGCGGTAGTCTTCGATGAACCAACCCTACTGGACCATGCCCTACGTCATTCTGAGGTCACTTTGACCGGCCCGGTATTTGACCGCCAAGCTTATGGCGTGATGGTGGCTCAAGGCAACTACGCGTTGCGAGAACAAATTAACCAGGGACTACTCGAGATCCAAGAGGATGGTCAGTATGGTCACCTCTACGCCAAATACTTCGAATAGGTCCCTTATCACACCCCCCTCTCTGGATTCCAGGGAGGGGCTTTTCTTTTATTAGCGGTCCAACCGCTCTTTCAATGGCGCGATAAATGCTAGATAATCATCGACCTGCTCTGCTGCTAACCCTTCACTAGACGGCAGCTCTTCAGTCAGCGGATTAATTTTGACGCCGTTCTTGACCATTTCATAGTGCAGGTGCGGCCCGGTAGAAAAACCAGTTGAACCAACCAGGCCAATCACATCACTCTGACTAACCTGTTGACCATAACGGACATTGATACGTGATAAGTGGGCATAGTTGGTTTGGTAGGTGCTGTTGTGCCGCACGCTGATCATATTGCCGTAGGGGCCGTTCCAGCCAGCAAATGTCACCGTGCCATTACCGACACTGCGCACTGGCGTGCCGGTAGCTGCGGCGTAGTCAATGGCTCGGTGACCGGTAGACACATTGAAGGCAGACACATAGCGCCGACCGGTGGTATAGCCTGAGCTAATATATTTAAAGGCGAGCGGCGCCTTGAGGAACACTTTTTCGATCGACTCCCCCGCTTCATCATAATACCCTGCCTCTCCTGTGGCGTCAGTATAGCCAAAAGCGTAGTACGACTGGCCGGCATTAACAAACTTACCAGCGATAACCGCGCCGGGCATGATGTATTGACCATCACGATAGCGCTCCTCATAGATAAAGGTAAACTGGTCACCCTGTCGTACCTGCCAAGCAAAATCAATCTCCCACTCAAAGACATTACCAAAAGCAATGACCGCTCGCTCATCAATGCCTTGAGCTAGCGCTGCTACGTACAGTGACGAGTCAATGGTGCCGCTAACTTCTTTGACTCTGACCTCATAATCAATCGCCACTCGCTCGGCAGCCCAGGTTGTCTGAGCAGTTCCATCTTCAGCTGTTGTGACTTGAGCGGTGATAATCAGTTCTTCTTCGGTGTTGATGGGATAAACCAGTTGCTGCAGTTGATCTGTAGCAATATCGTAGACCAGTGTGACTGTCTGGCCTTGGCGGATCTTGGCTACATCGTAGATATCGGCTGTAGCAGTAATCCACTGCTGGACAGTGCCGGCACCAACAGTCGTATCATCAAACAGGGTGCTAAAGGTATCACCCTCGGTGATCACGATCTCTTCTGTCCGCGTAGTGGGCGGCTGCTCAACCGCCTGCTCTGTGTGACGATTCCCTGACTGACCCCGCTGAGCAACAATAAAAATAGTTGCGCCAATCAGACCAATCACAATAATAAATGGGATTATTTTACGCATACTAAAAATATACTCAGACAGTATAGCATATAGCTACCAGCAATATTATATACGCAGATTGACACAGCAGGCTTTCTATATTAAGGTAAACCACTACCTGTCTTCCGCTTCAGCGGAACTGATGAGTCTGTGCTCTGGCCAGTGGCCAAGGCCTGACGAAACAGGTGCTCTTTTTACCGGCCCATTCGCTAAAGGCGAAATAGGCCACTTCACCCGCTTGTCTATAAGGCAAGCACTACCAAGGAGAGAACCATGAAGTTCTCAGGTGTACAGCAATGGCTACGAAATCAGTTTGACCCCAGTCAGCGACTGGCATTTGCTAGTCCGGAATGGTGGGACAACTACTTTGCCCGCAGTCAAAGACAGATTCAAGCTGCACTGGCATCACCGCCGCAGTTCGTCTTACCAGAAACTGCTGCCCGGTATGAAGCATTTTTGCAGCAGGCGCCGCACGCATTCCAACACAGCTTCGAAGTATTTGCGCAGCATGTTCAAGTACTAAAGGATCAGCTAGCCGAACTGCAACAGGCTATCGACACTGATCTGGCCAACGCGCCAAATCCTGCAGCTAGAATGCTGGTGCAAAATAATCCGCAAACCAAAGAACGCCAAAAACAAATCCGTCAGATTGGCTACTCAGTCAGTACTTGGGGCAATGCGGATAGTTGGCGTCAATTGCAGTGGTGTGTGCCAAGTGTAGCATTACTCCAGTTAAATCACTCAGCTTTTAGTGAGATGGTGAGACTTTACCGTGAAGCTCATGCTGGCTATACGTATCGCTGGTTAATCGATCGACATACACCCTCCTTCCAAACGTGGGCGCACGATCATGCTAGTCGATGGGAACTGGAGCGGATGATGGAGGAAGGTGAGATCCTGTTCCACACGAGAGAGTGTGATCCTCTGGCGAGAGTTGATACACGTAAACTTATCGCTGCCGCCGATCAAGGTTCTGACGTAACAAACCTCGTCACCCCCCAGAAAAGTTGCGGCGTAAGCAGCTATCTTCCCTCAACTCATTGGGATATTCGTGATCGCGTACTAGTTAGTCACCGAGGCGCTATTTTCGTCTGCCGCTACACCACACCAGCCCTCTGTTATGTACACGAACACGGCTCCCTCCCACGTCCCTTCTTGCCCACCGGGCAGTATGGACCGATTATAGTGGATTCAATAACTGATTCAGTCGCTCAATTCAACCATGAAGAGCTGCAAGTGGCTGACCGGTTCTGGCGAGCACAAGACGCCGCATAGACTACGCCCCCCCCCGCTCATAGAGCGGGGGGGGTTTTATATACCTTGCCTTAGATGCGTAAGTGTCGTATCATACTGTCCAGTTACTATGGCCAGTATTACTGTTTCCAATCTCTGTAAACGTTTTGATGACATCGTAGCTGTGAATGATGTCAGCTTCTCCGTTGAGCGCGGAGAAATTTTTGCATTGCTGGGGCCAAATGGCGCTGGCAAGTCGACCACTATTAAGATGCTGACAACATTACTGCAACCTACCAGTGGCAACTTGACCGTTAATGGTCATGACCCACTGACTGACTCCGCCGCAGTGCGACAATCATTTGGCATTGTTTTTCAAGACCCTAGTCTAGATGACGAACTGACTGCCTGGGAAAATCTAGAATTTCATGGAGTACTCTATAACGTGCCTAAGCCACTGAGGCGACAACGCATTGACGAGCTGTTGCACTACGTTGACTTAGCAGACCGACGCAATGACCAGGTCAAAGAATTTTCCGGCGGCATGAAGCGACGACCGGAGATTGCTCGCGGTCTCCTCCACCATCCAAAAATTATCTTCCTTGATGAGCCGACGCTGGGCCTAGATGTGCAAACGCGTAATAGTCTGTGGGAGTACCTCAAAAAACTTAATGCCAGTGAAGGTATCACTGTATTTTTTACCACCCACTACATGGAAGAGGCCGAGCGAATTGCCCAACGACTAGCAATCATTGATCATGGGAAGTTGATTGCCCTCGACACCCCTGCGGCCCTCAAAGAACAAACACAAACTGACTCACTGGAAGAAGCGTTTTTGGCACTAACCGGCAAAACCATCCGCGATGAATCAGCTGGCGCCATTGACCGCATGCGAATGGGTCGCCGTATGTGGGGCGGTAAAAAAAGATAATAGTCTATGCATTCACTTCGCGTCGTAGCCATGCTGTGGCTACGCCAACTCAAACGCTACTTCCGCTCCCGATCACGCATTATTGGTTCACTCGGCCAACCACTACTGTTTTTGCTGGCCCTGGGTTATGGCCTAGGACCAGTCTTTCAACAAGCCGGTCAGGGTGACTACCTATCGTTTTTAGCGCCCGGCATTATCGGCATGAGCGTTATCTTTACCTCGATGTTTTTCGGTATTGAAATTATCTGGGACCGCCAGTTTGGCTTTCTCAAAGAAACGTTAGTAGCGCCGGTCTCGCGCATCTACATTATGCTCGGTCGTACACTAGGGGGCGCTACTATCGCTACCTTTCAAGGCGTGATGGTCTTTGGTATTGCGGTGATCGCCGGCTGGCGGATTGATAACTGGTTGATGATTATCCCGGCTGCTGGCGTCATATTTTTGACCGCCCTCTTGTTTGCCGCTTTTGGTACAGCCATCGCTGCAAAACTGGAAGACATGCAAGGGTTTCAATTGATCATGAACTTTATCATCATGCCGCTGTTCTTCTTATCCGGCGCCCTCTTTCCACTCGATACTGTGCCGACTGCTCTGCGCGTCATTGCCCAACTCAATCCCCTCGCCTACGGCATTGATGCTTTGCGGGCACTCCTTCTCAACACCAGTCATTTCGGCCTTGGCTTGGACATGCTGGTCCTCAGCTGTCTGACTGCACTCTTCTTGCTACTCGGCAGTTGGTTATTTAGCCAGGTTGAAGTCTAAGCCATATATAGTTGTTCAAAAAACCTCACTCGACACAGTGAGGTTTTTACGATACATCATTACCCTGTATCTACACTTACAGGTCCACCCATAATCCATCTGGCGGGTTAAACGACTGCTTAACGCAGTAGGGCTGCTCATCAGTTATATAGTACCCCAGCTTACCGCCAGCCTGAGCACAGGTAGCGTACTGAGTCACCTCACAGCGTGGGAAGTCTTGACCCCAACTATTATTAACATACCATCGACCACCCAACTTTTCACAGACTGATTCTTTTGTCACGTCCGGGTAAATTAAGGCTGACATAGTGCCACAGACATCAGCAAAACACAGCTCGCTAAATGCAGTCGTAGCCCGACCAGCGGACTGCTCACCAGTACCAGTGCGACTGATCCAGCTACCCAGCTGCGGTCCAACAAATGCTCCGACGAGAAAACAGCCAACTGCCACTAGGACAACCACTACCACCACCGGACTGCCTGATGGATCATATTGATTTGTATAGGCTGGACTCATAGGTTAGCCAAATAATTGTTGTAGTAAGGCCATCCGGACTGGTAAACCATTACGCGCCTGGCGGAAGTAGGCCGCCCGCTGGTCAGCATCAACCGCAGCGGTGATCTCTGTAATGCGCGGCAACGGGTGCATCACCACCGCTTGAGCTGGTAGTTGTTCCAGCAGTGCTTGATCCAGCACAAAAGCATCTTTGACCTTTTCATAAGCATCTGGCCCAGAAAAGCGCTCTTTTTGTACCCGCGTCATGTACAGCACATCGACATCACTAATGACTGATTCTAGTTGTTGATGCTCTACTGTTGGCACCGATCGGGCTACCAGGAAATCCCGGTACTGCTGTGGCAGGCGCAAAAATTCCGGACTGATCAGTGAAATGCGGATGTTGGCACTGAGCGATAATAAGTACAACAACGAGTGCACTGTCCGACCGTAGCGCAAGTCCCCCACCATCGCGATATGGAGCTGATCGGTTCGCCCCAGCTCCTGGCGGATGGTATAGAGGTCTAGCAAGGCTTGGGTAGGGTGCTCACCATCGCCATCCCCCGCATTGATAATCGGCACATCAGCCACAGTGGCTGCTCGCTGGGCCGCGCCACTGTCCGGATGACGCAAGACAATGGCGTCCGCATAGCCGGAAATAATGCGAATAGTATCTTCCAGTGTCTCGCCCTTAACGGCTGAAGAAAAATGCCCGGCACTCTCGGTAGAAATAACCTGACCACCCAGTTTCAATACCGCTGATTCAAACGATAATCGGGTCCGCGTACTGGGTTCATAAAAAATACAAGCCACTACCTTGCCGATCAGTGACTGCTCTACGGTGCCTAATCGATTGGCGTCTGCTAACTGGTCCGCAGCGCCAAAGAGTTCCTCTAATCGCTGAGGGTCAAGAAACTGTTGGGTGGAGAGTATGTGGTCTGGCATAGTATATTACTATTATTGTTCCATCATTTGTTGTAATAACTGCTCTAACCGCGCTTCAATCTCTGGATGACTGTTATAAAAAATATGCTTATCAACCAACTGACCGCGAAACGGTCGCTGCATGATGACACCAGAATCCTGCCAACCTTCGAGGCGATCCAGCATAGCAGCTAGGTCCTCTGTCACCGCCAAAGCGCTTGGCACGGTCTGACTGGTGCCTAACTCTTTCATCAAGCGCATACCGCCACGCAAGCCCCGCGGTGCGAAGTGAGTCGGGATAAACACGCCCGCTTTAGTAAAACCCAAGGCGTACCCCCGTTGGTCATCTCCATAGACACAGGCCGTATCAAGCGACCGACCAGCAAAAAAGTGATCTATAAAGGCGGCTTGATCCAGTGGTTGCTTATCACTACGCTGCATAGCTGCAGCATACCACTGATAGACCTGCTCAGCCCATGCCTGACCAGCTGTTTCAACCAATTCTTCAGCCAGATAAACGTCCGGCGGCAACTGGATAGTCTCACCGTCCTCCGCTCGTGCCGCTGCTTCGGCCTGTTCTTCCATGTACTCAGCTAAACCCGCAGCAATAGCGGTTCGCTCATCTGACTCTGGCGCGTGAAATCGCTCAAATGGAGACATAGCTGCTACTGGCTACGAGGTGGTTGATGAAAATCTGCCAAAACCTGACGCTTGTCATCTAGCTGGTCGATAACCTCGACACCCAGAAAGTTCGCCACAGTACTGGCTAACTCTTGATAGCGCCGATGCAGCCGATTGTCAGGATCCTTGCCATGAAACTCGTCATCACCCTGCTGTAATCGTATTTTTCTGCCATCAGTTAGCACCAGTGCTAGGAAATACTCATACTCTTCATCTCCCCGCTCATCCTCGTACAGCTGGACAATTTTGACCGCCGCGATCTGATCAAATGAGATTTCCTCAAAAGATTTTTTCGCTAAGGAAGTACTGCGGATAAACACCTTCTCAACTGACTTATCGCACTGCGTTTCTACTGATTTATTAAAGACAATCGCCACTACCCCAATAATCAGCAAAAAAGTGGCAATCAGCCACTGCTCGGCCATACCTAGGCCAATACCAAATACAATGATGAATCCACTGACAATCAGTGCACTGATACGATTATCACGCAGTACCAGCTCGCCGTCATTGTGACGAATAATCTTCATAGAGAAATAGGGTATATGCAATTACTGACAGTATACTAAAAAATCGCCATTGAGGCGAAAGAAAAGAAAAAGCCCTCCACTTAGTGTTGGTTCTGATCGGCGAGGGATGGTACCGAAAGACAGCTGAAGTGGAGGGCGCGTTGTGGAGAAAGAGCGATTTCGACCGGGTCAGGAGGGGGTACACGAAGTTGGTCGGTCTTGTGGCCAAGTTTGAGCCTGTGGGTATCTACCAGAGACCAGCTGCTTAAACCATTGTGTGATAATGGTGTGCCAGAGCTCACGGTAGGCCACTGCTCACTGTTCGATGGCGGTCGACCATTCTGCGTGTATGGGCTCCCCCTCCTGTCGGTCTTGGTGTATCTATTAGGTTAGTACTCGATGGCAGGGTCGTCAAGACTGTTTTCCACAGCTACCCTTCGACTGCCAGCAAGGCTCTACCCCGCTCTACCCAGTCACTCTGCTCCAGCGATTCCATAGTTAAAATATAATCAGCTATCAACTGTTGGCGCTGCTCCGCTGTCTCCTGCTGTTCCAGGTAGGCTATCAGTAGGTCGTAATGCCACTGCAATCGCTGATCCTCTTGCTCCAATTGTAACCAAATTTTTTGAGTAAAGGCAGCAGCGATAAACTCTGGATCGTCATGATGCTGTTCTAACATTGCCTGGACCTGCTGCTGAATACCCTCCTTTGTTTGATCAACATACGAACCAGCTGGCAGATAAGCCATCAAAGGATTAAGTTGACTGTCTAAATACGTGTCAATCGACTCTGCATCATAGGTAATATCTCGCACAGCATACCAGGGCTGCATCCGCACTAAGATATTTTCCGGTCGCTCTTCTAAATCAAAGTCTGCCACCACCGCTGCTAACTGTCGTATCTGGCCAAAGGTTAAGTCTGAACGGACAATGCTCCTAGCAGCATACTGCAACGGCACATTGGCAGCGCTGTCCAGTTGTGGTGAAAAGCGAATCAGCATCTGCTTAATAAAAGTTGAGTGGTTATGAGCCCGTTGCGGCTCACCAATGCCGTACCCCTGACGGTGACGCAGCCATTGCAACGTCTCGGTAGTTGGCAGCTCGGCCAGCCGAATCAAACCAATGGCTTCGGAAAAACCCACAAAGACCAGGTGGTCAGCAGACCGCCCCAAGACTCGTTCAATCTGTTTGATACCATAATCAATCCCCCCAATGCGGCAGGCATTGGCTAAGTAATAGTCAGTCTCCTGGTGTGGACCGGGTGGCAGCGGTGAATAGGTGCCTCGCGGCACGGCAGTGATAGTGACTGTCTGCTGGGCTTGGTTAATTTCAATCAACTGAATGGCATCACAATTACCGCCGACTTGGTCAATCCGGGCGTCCAAACCAATCAACAAGATCCGGACCACGTCGCTGTCCGCAAACAGGTCCTCACCGTTCTGTTGTTCAGCTTGTCGCTGGGCGATGATGTCATCGAGTTGTTGATTGAGGGCCGCGGTGGCCCGCCGCTGGGCCTGCTGGGCACGGTACGACTGAACTGTCAGCCAAGTGATGGTCAGGCCGGCAATGACAACGATGGTGATAATAATGATTTTGAGGACTTTTTTCATGCTCTATAGTTAAGCATGTTTGGCGTGATTATGGAAGTTTTAAGATAAAAAAACGCCCGCCACAGCGAACTCCTTGCTCACTTCTGCCCCTCGATTCCCGATAGAGCGCCAAATAGAAAAGCTCTGCGCACGGCGGAGTTTTTCTATTTGAGCTAGTTCAGGCTAATAACTACCGCGAGCTAATCATCGAGAAAATCCTTAAGTGGCCAAAAAGTGGAGCCCCCATGTTCAATAAGTGCGCTAATAAGTTCATACGCTCCTTGCTTAGTTGTTTCATTCTGATACAGAATTTGAATAGCATCAAACCATTCTTGATCTCGTAAGAATGGCGGACGAACTTGAAATGAATCACCTTGCGGACCAAGGAAATACAATTTAATCACCTCAAGTGTGGCAACAGGACTAGCTTGAGCAAGCGCTTGAATATTTTCAACTAATCCATATTCCCACCCTATATGCCCACTTGTTTTTTCAAGTGTGCTCTTAACTTGTTGAGCGAGCCAGGGTGCTTCAAAAATATTCTTCTTCAAATCAATCCAGTAGCCAAATGCCTCGAGTGTTTTTACATCCACCCTTGTATCTTCCAATATACTTTGCCAGAATTGCTGCAACTTTTTCTGAAGATGTGGGTTCTTGCTCAGTAATTGCACCGTTTTCTCATTATCACTACCAAGAATAGCTCGACCAATAAAGCCAACAAACGTAGTATGCTGCCTCATAACGCCTTTCTCCCAGAATACCTTATACAGGTCATGGTCGAAGCTAAAGTCTTGATAATATATGAAGGCTAACGCCAAATGTGCCGCTATACCCTCATCGGGATTTTTAAAGTATTCACGCTGAATAGTGCTGTCTAACTCCAAGGTAATACCTCGTTGATACAAATCTTGAAAGAGAGGTTCTTTAAAAATTTCCTCGTACAAATTATTAGCGAGATATCCCTCCCATGCAGCAATATAGAGTCCTCTTTTTTCTGGTTCTAGGGTGAAAATAATAGACACCTGCTGTCTAATAAAGTCACGGTCTCGAAAGTAAAACGTTGGTAGGTAGTGCCCAAACAAGAACATAATAGCCTGAGTTTTTTCGTTTTCCAGAACGTCTATATATATTTTTTTAGTGTCCTCTTTCAACTGCTCGCCATCCCTATAAACAAATAATATAAAAGATTGAAATGCACGACCACGTACTGAATTAATGGCCATACTAAATGGATCAATAACCTTATAATCAGCATCTTGTGATTTCTTCGTTTTGGACTTCGCAGTTTCTAAGACTTCATCGTCAGGCGTTGGATCAGATTGCTCCAGTAAATAACGAACCGTACTGAGAAAAAAACTTCGGTGTGGCGAGAAGTCAACTACCGGCGATCCTTGATCACCGCCGAGCAGATCCTTGATCAAATCAGCCGTCACCATATGCACTGCCTCCCAATTAGCCTGCCAATCCCATCCTTGATCTTTTGGGTGAGCCGGAAATGGCTCACTTTTACCGCTAGCTACCATTAACTCAATTAACCCTACTAAAGGACTCAGGTCTATTATCGGGTTAAGCTTTTGATCACGAATCAATTCACTCCATACCTGTATAAAAGAGTAGGTGTAGTGTGGTGACAGTTGTTCACGATCAAAAAACAAATTTGCTTTTACTAAAAACTCCTGAGGGCGATTAACACATTCTTGTTTTAATCGAGTACCCGTTCCTGACACACCTACAGGATGGCTCATTTCTTGAGCCTCTGGCTTCGCTGCGAGGCTGTCTGGTGACCAGTCGGTTTTTAATTTTTTAACTAAATCTTCAACAGAGCCCAACCAATCTTCCTCACTCCCAGCTGAGCGGGGCTGAACAAAGCCCGACTCTTCCAATATAAAAGCAGGCTTGGGAGTGTAGTCATCCATTAAACTACCGAAAGATTCCTCTATTTGCTCAATTTCAGATTGTTTTAATTCATTCTTAAGAAGAGAAAATAAGGCACGACCTTGACCTTCCCAACCATCCTGCTGAAATAATTTTATAGCTTTATTAACATATAATTGACGGTCATCGCTTCCTAACTGGCTAAACCCAATCGTTAATAAGTGACCATATTCGGCTCCAATTAGTAGCTCTCCCGGATTTTTTACACTAAAGATTTTCATTATCGCTTCGCGAATCTCTGGCTCAAAAATTTCTGACTGCAAAGAAAAAACATATAAACGTAAGCGCCACATAGCTCGACTATCTGGTAGCGGCGCAACATGTTCTTGATAAATAGCCCTGGCTGTTTCAGAGTTTTTCATCTTTCTCTCTAGTAATACCTTGAGTGTAGCGGTGAGAGTGCGAACATCACCGTGGCAACTATATTGAGCACTAGAGATAAAATCTAAATCAAAAA
>CAZJZH010000002.1:10782-23197 GCA_964550465.1 uncultured Gammaproteobacteria bacterium | reverse complement strand
AAAAAAGTCAATATCAAATAGTGGGAAAATGTCATGAACCTTAAAGACAGACTCATTTTTATTGAATTTTCCTAACATTACTACCGATCTCATTTTATCAACCACCAATTGCAAAGTATCCTGCAGGAAAGCTTCGGGGATCTCCACAAGGTACTGAAACACTTTCGTGTATGACAAATCATTGAAGTAGAATGGATTGTCTGATGAATCTAAATCACTCCCGTCCTTAATCGACAATATTGCATCAGCAACAATTAATAGTTCTTGGTATTTCTTAGCGCAACCCAACTTCTCTAAAAGCTTGCCGTAATCAAAGCCGTAGTGGCTATACCCCTTCATAAGTCGAATCCAATTATCAGTTCTGATCTTTTTAACCAGTGCTAACAATTTTCCATCTGACAAATCCTTATGGGGCAACTTTTCAATGATGCGCAAAAAACTATCTATCACTTCAGGATTGAAAGTTGCTTCAGATATTTCTACCTGCAGAATAATATCTGCAACAGCATTTGGCTCAACTACCGCCATCCGTTCGAGATAACTTAATTCAGGCATGCCAAAAGAATACTGGTTCTGGTCTTCTGCTTTTACTTTAATACGGCCTAAGAAATTATTCTGCCATAACCAAGAAAGCCACTTCTCATTAACTTGTGAGAAGAAGTAAGCGCGAGAATCACTATTTTTGTTAACCAGCTTGAAAACCTTACTAGCATCAACCTGCTTAAGGGGGTTAGTGCTTATCAAATCAATCTCTTTGTGTTGTTGCAACTGGCTAGACATAATTTTCCCCATGTTTCATGCAATATCTGGCAAAAAGCCCCAGAAGTATTTTTATATATAAACTACAAATATGTTCAAAAAGGTCATCATCAATTTTTGTCAACTGCTGATCTCCAGTAATCGATTTTGCTCTGTCTAAAACCATACCTGGTTGAAAATGAACGTAGCCATTAAAAAAACTCTTAAAATCTCTTAATATAGCGTACTCTGACGCTTGGCTACCCTCTGCGTCAAACTCTGGTGGAAGACAAGCTAAGGCGCATAAAAAATCCTCAGGAATCCTCAAATCGTCAAGCAACTCTCTGAGGGAAGACGCTACATGTTGCCGCCATAACGAATCTTTTGATCGCAATTGAGCGTCAACAAAAAAACGCTGGGTCGTGTTAATGATTTGTGATATTGGTATATTTTTAGCCTTTTCACTCTTAATATTCCAAATCAAACACAAATAAGCAGTAACTATGTTTAACTGCTCACTAGTAAAAGATGAAAACTCATTTTCATACCCCTCGCCAGATATACCTCTGCCCCTTAAAAGAGGGTCATCAGTAATGGCTTCATTTGCTGTCGCTTGAGACACTTAGATAACATAAGATTACGAACAATTACATCGTAAAACATTTTTTCGACACTGTAAACTGGAAACCACAATCACTCACACACCCTGCCATTTCTATCACCATCTAGCCGGTGAATATCGTTAGCGGTGCCGCCACAAGCCTCAAATACAGCTTGAGCCTCTGCCTGTGTATTAAAGTCACCACAGTTATATACGTTGGCTGAACAGTTATAGCTAGTCGTTGGTGTTTACTCCGATTCTGTTGAAGTAACAGGTTGCAACTCCTCTGGCTGAGCAGGAGCTTGTGATGAAGATATAGGGGAAATGCTTTCCCCTACCACCCCTTTGTTCGATTCTTCCGAGTAAATGATATGAAAAATACTCACCTATATGGTGAGTATTTTTCATATGAGCTAGCTCAGTCTAGCACCCCAGTAGAGCAATCTTTAAGGGGTCTTTGGGGGTGTATTCCTAGGAGTGAAATAGGGCTTTCGGGTAGGGTCTGAGATTTGGAAATGGTACAAATGGGACAGTCCTTAAAAGGACGTTTCAGTATCTTAACTTGACTCATTAAACATTATGTAAGGTAATGTAGGTTACTTTGTTTTCATTACTTTTTTATACTCCTCCCTATCAGACAGTTTCTTTATTAAAAAATTAACCCAAGCTTGAGTGTAGCCATAATTACCATAAGTTGGTTCATAAAAACAATATTTCATATCTGTTTTATCGGGATTAGAAGATCCGTTACGTGGCCTTATGTCATAATATTTCCAACAACGTACATGGTGGCTACTTCCATTAAATTTCCAACCCTTTGGCATTTGACCCTTAAGAGCCTCATAAACTTTCTTAGCTACTACTCCAGCAGGAAATCCCTTAACCGGAACTTGCTTCTCTTTAACAGCCGCTACAATCTGTCCATACTTTTCTATATCTCGAGTATTTTTAGGGTCATACTTTATGAATTCTAAGGTGAAATCAGATGAATTTTTATGATTAGCAATCTTGGGAATTAAATAAACTCTAAAACTATAATTCATACTCTCCAAAACATCCTTCTTTAATTTGCCACGATACTGAGCGATGAATTGGGTAACATCTTTATATTCAAGAGTTTTTTTCTTTTTCTCTACCTCTTTTTGAGATCGATGTAATATTTTAGAAAATTGTAATGAAAAAACTAGATTCTCGTTAATTGATTCTTTGTCGCCAAACTCCTTTGATAATAGGCTCTCGTAATTAATTAACATAGCCTGGCATTCCCCAAATATTTCTGAATCAAGCTCAGGTAAAAATCTATGTTCGATTTTATTTCTCAACTTTACAAAAAATTCTAAATTACGCCTCTCTGCTAAATTATCATTTTTATAAAATTCTTTTATACACCTCTCTAAATCCCATGCTCTTTTTTCTCCGTCAACTTTTTTATAACGGACTTTATTTTTTTTATAAAAGTATTTAGTATTTTTTTTCTCAAAAATTGCATGGAATAACGAAGTCCAGGCAATATGCATTAAAACTATGTATCCATATGACCTAAAACTCGTCCTTGGCTTATTATAAACCTCGACCGCCAAAAGGGCTGCGTCTTTAGATTTTTCTAATAAATTTTTTACTTTAACTTTTACTTTCGGCATAACATACTACTTTATTAATCGCCATCTTTCTACTGAAACAGATAAGCATGGCCTCTTTCTTTTTGTGGTTGATTTTTCAGCATTCATACAAATCAATACTATATCTTCCTTATGGTAAAATCAAGCTAAAACTAAACAAAAATGATAAAAATGCTATTATATCTACATGGCAAAAGATTCAAAAAAAGCGATTAGTATCGACGACGTGAAAGATCCACTATTTCTGTCATTACAGAGTTTTTCAGATACACCAAGTGAAAGAGCTATCACTCAAGTAATCAAACGACTTGAGGAAGTCACCGCTCCTTTTAATCAGCTATCAAAACGACTGCAGGAAATAAACAAAACAGGGCCACTACAATTCGTTGAGGAAGCTCAAAAGCAGTATGAACAAATAATTCAAACCGCCCAAAGACGAGTCGACACCAATTATGAGGCAATGAGGGCAGAACTCACCCCCTCAAAAGATGGCCATCTTTCTCAGGAAAGTATTGCACAAATTGCTGAAATGACAGCAAATGAACTCCAAAAACGCCTAGCGCACTCTCATGCTATCCGAGAATTTATTTTAACTGCTAGTGGCGATTTATATCAAAAGGATAATCCTGATCTATGCTACCCTCTTCATGAAAAAGGCGATCGCTTAACGCTATTGAGAGCGCTCACTGACCAAGCAACTTTTATACCTTCTGAACTACTAGCGACTCAAACTAACTATAAAAATTCAGACACTGTCACTAAGGCAGTCGCCGGGATTAATTATTCAGCCCGACATAATTTTAAATTACCAAAGGATAAAAAATACGACCTTATTATTTCAAAACGATATAGCGGCTATCGGATTAACCCGATGTATTGTATTGCACAAGAATAGCATCCCGTATCTAGAGTGGATAACTTCTTATAAAAAGCCCAATGTAAGGGCTTTTTCAAATACAAAATTCCATATAGCAAACGTTCAACTCCAGCATGTACAGTAGAACTATCCTTTCGCGAAGGACAACACTTACTAATAAAAATCATTCATATGGAAAATCTTCATATCACCTATCTCCCCATCAACCAAATCAAGCCAGCTGAGTACAACCCCCGCAAGCATGATAAGGAAACAGCCAACCAACTGAAAGAATCAATTAAGCGATTCGGTGTAGTCGATCCACTTATTATCAACACCGCCCCTGCAAGAAAAAACGTATTGGTCGGTGGCAATTTCCGCCTACAGGTCCTCAAAGAGCTCGGCTACAAACAAGTGCCCACCGTAGCCGTGCATATCCCTGACTTGGAAAAAGAAAAAGAGCTCAATATTCGGCTCAATAAAAACCAAGGTGAATTTGACTTCGAGCTCTTAGCGGAATTCGACGAATCTTTTCTCAAAGACATTGGCTTTGATAGTGCAGAGCTCGATGACATCTTTGCAGAAGAGACTGTCGAAACACCCTTTGATCTTGAACAGGAGTTGCAAAAACTGCAGATAGAAACTATCACCGTGCAGAAAGGTGAGGTCTATGACCTCGACGGCTCTCGCCTGATGTGTGGCGATAGTACCATTGAAGCAGACATGCTCAAACTCATGACTGGCCATAAGGTAGATATGGTCATGACTGATCCTCCCTATCGCCTGGATTATCTCAAAGGCAAAACGCGTCATGGCGAAGCAACGACCGGTTTTGGGGCCAAGAAGAATCGTCGCTACCTGGAAACAGAATCTCTGCCGGAGGACTTTACTACTCTGTGGATGAACAATATTGCCAAAGTACAAAATAAAGACCTAGCCATCATTGTGTATGAGAACTGGAAGAACTTACGAGAAATCTGGGGTGAGATGGAAAAGCACTGGAAGGTCCGTAATATGATTGTCTGGCACCTACCAAACAGAAACCAAGGCTATGCTGGCAAACATAAGTTCTTCTCCAAACATGATATTGCTATGGTCGGCACCAGTGATGGTGTAACGCTCAATCTGGAGGACGAGGGTGAGCTGCTACAGAACGAATACCATACCGCGCTCTTTGCTATTTCAGGTAAGCCACACTGGGAAGGCTACGAAAAAGGCAGGAAGTACTGCCCGACTGATTTCATTGACTTCAACGCTGCCGATGAAAAATCATCCGGCCAAGGTATTATCTTTGGCGTTAAGCCTGTAGATATTCTAATTCCCTACATCAAGATACTAACTCAACGTGGTCAGTTGGTTCTAGAGCCGTTTGGTGGTAGTGGTTCAACCTTAATTGCTTCTACCATGCTGGGTCGACGTTGCTTCCTGATGGAAAAGTCCCCTATCTACGCTGAGGTCATCTTAAACCGGTGGGAGAAACACACTGGCAAGAAGCGCAAAAAACTCTATGGCTCGGACGCTACGTGATAGATCAAAACTACTGGAGCTGCTGGAAAAGAATCCATCCATTAGTTATGCCTGCGAGAAAGTGGGGGTGAGTCGCTCAACGTTCTACCGGTGGATGAAAAGCAATGCTGAATTCCGTCGCAAAGTAGAGCGTTACAGGGAGATTAGTCGTGAACGATGGAATGACCTCGCTGAAGCGGTGTTAATGAAGCAAGTACAAAAGGGTGACATGCGAGCAGTCCAATATTATCTTGGACACAATCACCCCCAGTACATGAGTAAAGCAATAGATAATCTTGAAGCGGTTCGCAAGCAAGCCATCCAAGACTACCAGGAGAGGAATACATTATCACCCCAAGATGAGAAAAGAATTATTACTGCTTTAATCAATATAGGCGCTATTCAACCGGACAGTGATAAAAAAGAATAGTTACTGTAAGGATTCACACACTCTGCCATCTCCATCAGCATCTAGCCGGTGAATATCGTTAGCGGTGCCGCCACAAGCCTCAAATACAGCTTGAGCCTCTGCCTGTGTATTAAAGTCACCACAGTTATATACGTTGGCTGAACAGTTATAGCTAGTCGTTGGTGTTGGTTCTGGGGCCGGCTCTGGTGTTGGTTCCGGAGTTGGTGAAATAGCGGGTTGCGACTCCTCTGGCTGAGTAGGAGCTTGTGATGAGGTTGTAGGTGGTGTCGTAGTAGTTGCTGGTTCTGGCGTTTCTTCGGCTACACACGCATCATCTGCCCACAGTCCAAGCTTATGTTCCTGCGCATAGGCTTGGGCTTGTTTAAACTCTGCTTGGTATTTGTAGCTTTGGTTACTGTACGTGTATTCATGAGCATACCCTTGTTTGACTAACTCAAGGTTCACAAAAGTGCCGTCAGGAGTACGAACGTACCGCAACAGTCGTCCGTAACGGTCTCGTTCACCAGATACTGCATCAGCTTCTAGCATCACTTGCTTACCAGATACTAGCTCTGTCATTTTGTTGGTGGCTTCTTGGCCAAAACACTGCACCGGCTTACGAGGGTCTTTGGTTTCCGGGGTGTCGATACCAATAAGGCGAACAGATTCATTGGTGCCATCAATAGCGATGGTCAGCGTATCGCCATCCACTACTTTCACTACGTCATACAGGATGACTTCTTCTGTAGACTCTTCTTCCTGACCACTATCTTCCACAACATCCTCAGTTGGCAATTCTTCTTGTATAACCACGTCTTCAGTCTTTTCTTGTGGCTCTACTGGTGGGGCAACGATTGCAAAAGCAATAAAGGAAGCAAGGAGCCCTAACCCATAGTATGTGAGGACTTGCTTTCTCCCCTTTACTTCCCCCCAACGAATAACTAAGGAGGGGCGAATCAGGCCTATCATTAACACGATAAAGATTGCGAAGGTCATTAGAGCAAAAAAGGTTGCCATATGTTTTGTTGATTAACCGTCGCGAAACCAAAAAGGGTCCCACGTCGGCGGCACCCTGGCGGGCACCCCACCCCCTTTCGAGGGTAGACCTACAGAACAGGACCGATCATGAGACCGTCTTTGTTCTGTAGGGTTTTCGACCATATCCCACCGAAGTGGGGGTTAGGTCATTGGTTAAATTGTGCTTAGAGTATAGCAAAAAGTAGGTAAATTGGAAGTCCAACTTACCTACAGTTTATCTACTCGTCTTCCTGGTCTTCTTTGGCAATTTCGATAACCTGTAGGGCCTTACATTACTTTCGTAAACGCAAAGAATTAGTTAGCACAGACACTGAACTAAAGGCCATTGCCATTCCTGCAAAAACAGGACTCAGCAGTAAACCGAAGAATGGGTAAAACAACCCCGCGGCCAATGGAATACCAATCACATTATAGAAGAATGCCCAGAACAAATTTTGTTTGATAACTCGCAATGTCCGCTTGGAAATTCTCAAGGCCTGCGCGACCTTACGAATATCCCCATGGAGAATAGTGATATCAGCCGATTCAATCGCCACATCAGTACCGGTACTCATGGCAATCCCAACATCAGCTTGAGCTAATGCCGGCGCATCATTAATGCCATCACCAACCATTGCCACCACCCTACCACCTTTTTGGAGCTGTACAACCTTAGTGGCTTTATCCTCCGGACGCACCTCTGCGTAAAATTCATCGATACCAGTTTGTTTGGCAATAGCCTGAGCAGTCTGTTGATTATCTCCCGTCATCATCACTGCCTGTATGCCCATCTCCCGCAATGCCTGTAACGCATCAACGGTCACATCTTTCACCACATCAGACAGCGCCACCACGCCGACAAATTCAGTATTCTTTCCGACAAATACCACCGTTTTTCCTGCTAACTCCAGCTCCGTCATGCGCTGCCTTTCTAGATCCGGAATGACAATATTGCTATCTTTAAGAAACTGAACAGTTCCAACAATCCATTGGCTACCGCTAATCTTTCCTCTGATGCCGCCACCAGCCACCTCTTGTACCTCTGTAGCTTGTAACAACGCGCAACCTTGTGCTTGAGCATACCGGACAATTGCAGCGCCTAGTGGATGCGATGACAGTTGTTCAAGAGTAAATACATGCTGCAACATTTCTTGTCGCTCAACCGCACCTTTATCAGATGGCATGACGTCAGTAACCGTGGGCTTACCCTCTGTCAGGGTACCGGTTTTATCAAAAACAATCATGTCAACAGCGTGTGCCCGCTCAAGACTTTCCGCGTTTTTTACCAATATGCCGTTCCGTGCCGCAGTACCGGTAGAGACAATGATCGCCGTTGGTGTGGCTAGCCCCAGAGCGCACGGACAGGCGATAACCAACACGCCAACCAGAGCCGACAACGCAAAGGGTAAAGCCGCTTCAATGCCCATACTCTTGGCGCCAATAGTCAGCCAAGCAATAACAGCCAGAACCGCGATTACTAACACCGCTGGAACAAAATAGGCAGCAATAGTATCGGCGAAACGTTGAATCGGTGCCTTGGATCCTTGGGCATCCTGCACCAAACGAATAATTTGCGACAACACCGTATCACCACCAACTGCTGTGGTGCGAATTTTAAGCACCGCTTCAGTGTTGACCGTAGCGCCAATAACTGGATCGCCGACTTCGCGTTTGACCGGTATACTTTCACCGGTAATCATCGACTCATCGATATGGGATAGACCTTCAATCACCTCGCCATCTACTGGTATCTTTTCACCTACTTTAATGATACAAATATCTCCTGTTTGCACTTCACCAATTGGCAAATCAATAACCTGGCCATCACGTTCAACATGAGCAACACGTGCTTGTAACTGCACCAATGCCGCTATTGCTTCGCCCGTTTTCAATTTTGAACGCACTTCTAAATATTTGCCGAACAAAACAAAGCCAATCACTACTATCGTTGCATCAAAATAGACAGCTGCTGACAAACCATACACACTGTGTAGTTCTGGGATCAGCAATAACGCTGTGCTGTAGACATAGGCAACGGTTGTGCCAATCCCCACCAACGTATTCATGTCAGCCCGACCATGACGAATAAAGCGCCACATGCCAGCAAAGAACCGCTTCCCCCCAAAAAACAGTACCGGGGTAGCAATGACAAACTGGGTAATGTGCCACAGCCGCATTGGTAAAATAAATTCTCTACCGAAGGCGCTCAGGGTCATTTCCACTATCATCCCTAAAAACACGAACAAAGCGGCGGCAAATGTTGGCAGGGCAATCCGGCGTAAGGCAACAACCTCCTGCTGGCGTTCTTGATCAACGCCCGATTGGGCGTTGGCAGTTATTGCATTATCGCCCGCCGGGTTGCCTTCTTGGCGATGAAATTGATATCCATGCCCCGCCAACGCATTATTGATTTGTTCAAGAGTCACTGCATATTCATCATACTCTAGAGTAACAGTTTCGGTGGCTACGTTTACTTGTGCAGAGGCAATCTCTGTGATTTTATTAAGTGTCCGCTCAATAATAGCCGCGCAGGAAGCGCAGGTGATGCCAGTAACGCGGAATTGTTCTTTTTTCATATGGTAGTTTCAGTTATTGATTCAACCGTGTATTTATTACTGGCCGCAATAACTTGCTTGATATGATCAAACTGATCGTCTCTAGCCTCAATAACCAGCGTACCGGAATCGGCATGAATCTCTTTAGGCATCGGCAAGCCGGCATCTTCCAAATCCATGGTAATTAAGTTTTCACACGCATGACAGGTCATGCCGTTAACTTTAAGCGTATAGGTTTTCATAGGTAGCACTATAATGCATTAGAACATGTTTGAGTTGCACTGTCACACGCCTCAGGAGCAAGAGGTGATGCACTAACCACCTGAAATTCTCCATAGGCCATGCCCATGCCGCATGTGAATGACAACCTTCCTGCCTGAGTGGGTGTAAACTCAATAATGGTATCACCAGTACGGCTGAGGGGTTGACTGATTCCCAGTGCGGGGATGGCGATAACCGAGGTACACCCCGTTGCCTTACTCCCATCGATTATCCAGCGTACCGACACATCTTTTTGAACGGTCATACTGTTAGGCACATAATCAATGCCATTAACAGCCATATATACTTCTTGTACTTGACCATTAACCCTTGTAGCTACACCCTCGCTACTTACTGATTGCGTAAACCAACCAGCAGTATTAACCCCCAGCAATGTCAAACTGTTTTTGACATTATAGAGGCCAAGCAAAAGCACCAGGCAGCCGGCAATCAACATAAACCAACGATACCCCTTACTCCGAGACGACACTATGCTAGCTAAAGCGCCAATGCCAAGCAATGCAGGTAAAGTACCGAGCGCAAAAATAAATAATGTTAGTGCTCCCTGTAGGAAGCTTCCCGTAGTGAGCGCATACAGTTGCATTGACTGAGTGAAGCCACACGGCAGAAAAAACGTCAACCCTCCGAGCAAGAATGGAATCCACCACTCTTGGCGTTCGGCCATATCGTGAATCCAATGACTCCATGCTTTTGGCATTCGGGGAATCCACTTTTTTGAACCGCTCAGACCCAGCAAATCAAGCGCCAGTACAATCATCACCAGCGCCGCGACCAAAGCAATCAATCCCATAACACGCGGTGAAGGAGCTAAGGCACTACCCAGTACCGCCACGAGTCCACCAAGCAGGAAGTACGATAGTAAACGACCACTATTAAAGAACAGATGCGCACGGAGTAGCTGCCATTTTGAGGTATTGGGATTTGTTCGTTTCACCGTAGCGGTAAAGGTCAGCACCAGTCCACCAACAACAGCAATACAAGAAGACACGGAAGCAATAAGTCCGATGGTAAATATCGCTGGATAGCTGAGTGAAGCGTCAACCGTGGCATCAAAAGAAAAAAGCCCAAGCGCACTAACAATAACGTAAACAACGATAAGCGTCAGACCAATTTGCAACAAATGCTTCCAACTGAAGCTTCGTTCAATATCATGCTGACCACCAACCAATTCATATTCTGTATCGGCAATTGCTTGTTTAACAACATCTTTTGCAAGTCGTGTACCAGGGTCGGTTACGATAGTACATCTGCCCGTCGCATGAGCGACTTCTACTGCCGTTACTCCATCAATTTTTTTAAGCTTACGCTCAATGATGACTTCGCAGCTAGTGCAGGTCATTCCTTTGATATAAAGGATCTCTGTCTGTTGATCCATAAAAAAGAATTACTTGTTAACTGATTAACTCAATCAAAAACAAGCAATCCTTATTCTTTTAAGTAAACAGAGTTAAATAGATATAATGGTCTAAACCAATACCGCCGTCGAAAAACAAAACTGTTTTTTAAAACAGGAAAAATCCAAGCTATGGCGGCAACAATAACTACAAATAGCAGCGTAATGGTTGACGCGTATTTGTCGGCAGCCTGTGAAGTAGTTGCTTGTAGACAATGCTCGAAACAGTCATCCAGAGCTTTTCCTTGAACGCAGACATTGTTAATGCAATCACTCATAGCCATACCATGATTATTCGCCATAATCATTTTGTGTGACCCCGCCATTCCTGTAGCCGTAACATGGGTGGAGGTTGGAATAGAGCTAAAAAGAACGCATAAGATCACGCCTATAAATAATGTGAACTGTTGCGGATATGAATATGGTTTCATGAATTTATTTTAGCCTAAACAGGCTTATTTTTCAATAACACCAAAATGTTTAATGTGGGCATAATCTCTTAATTGTGGCTGTTTTTGACCTTAGTTACCTACAGGTTATCTACTCCGAGCCTGGACTGCCCCAAGGGGTCGCGTCATTAATAGTTTAGATAGATTTAATAATCGATAAGCTATAATGAGCGAACCAACCACCATTACGGAACCAATAGCCCCTGTACGCTACTGTCTCTATGCTCGGAAGAGTACCGAGTCAGACGAACAACAGGCACTGTCCATTGACTCTCAAATTAAGGAAATGACTCGGATCGCCATTCGAGATAATCTCAAGGTAATCGACATCCGTCGGGAAAGTCACTCAGCTAAAGCATCGGGGCAACGAGCAGTCTATAATCAGCTGGTTGAGGATGTGAGGCAAGATAAGTTTGATGGCATTCTCACCTGGGCGCCAGATCGCTTAAGTCGCAACGCTGGTGATCTTGGGGTGTTAGTCGACCTGATGGACCAAAAGATTCTGCGGGAGATACGAACATACAGCCAAACTTTCACCAATGATCCAAATCAGAAGTTCCTTCTGATGATCCTTGGCTCTCAAGCCAAGTTGGAAAACGATAATCGTAGCCTTAATGTAAAACGAGGCATGAAGGCTCGAGTGGAAATGGGATTGTGGCCGTGGCAACCACTGACTGGTTACCTCCCAGCACCAGAGAAAGAAAAACGCTGTCAGGTTATTCTTGATCCTGATCGAGCGCCTGTCATTCGCGAAGCCTTCCAGCGAGTTGGTTATGATGGCTGGAGTGGTCGTAAAGTATTTACGTGGCTTAAGGACCAAAAGAAGTTTAAAACAAAATGGGGCAAGCCATTGGCTCTGGCAAATGTACAACGAATACTACAGAGCCACTTCTACTACGGAGTGATTGAATACCCTGCTCGCAGCGGTACGTTTTACACCGGCAAGCATGAACCTATCATCGACAAGACTTTATTTGATAAAGTCCAAGA
>CAZJZH010000002.1:0-10772 GCA_964550465.1 uncultured Gammaproteobacteria bacterium | reverse complement strand
TTGCCATCAACTATGCCAGTAAAGAGTTCGCTTTTACTAAGCTCATAATCTGCGGACATTGTGGGAGTGGGATCACTGCTGACGAGAAATTTAAAAAGTTGTCCGATGGGACAACAAATCGTTACGTCTACTATGGCTGCACCCGAGCTCGGGATATTAATTGCCCTGGTGGGTACATCCGGGAAGAAGCATTAATGGAGCAGATCATTACCCTAATTGACAAGGCTAACCTAGACCAGCTAGGTATTACTGCTCAATTTGAGCATGAAATTGACCGCTACAGGCGCTTCCAGACGGCAGTACTAGGTCAAGAGGGCAAATCGCATCTAAAAGCCAAGGAGAAGGATATGAAGGCCTATGCACAGTATATCTTAAAGTATGGGGAGATATCCGAGAAAAGGGCTTTACTAGTGAATCTTAAGAGTAAGCTGGTGTTGAGGGAAAAGAAGGTAGAATTGGCTTTATAAATTTTAACCTATCTTACCGGTCGTGGATCGAGAACCCAATGATTAATTGGTTGCCACTCTACATCAATTTCTAAATAATTTAATTCTCTTTTTAGTTTTTCAATATTTTTTTGAATAAAAGAATTTGGCTTTATATCCATAGAAGAGAAGATAATCATGTCTGGCCGTACCAATTTTGCTATATTACCAATTTTCTCGAAATCTTTTGGGCTAAACAACTTATTAGATTGCTTAATTTCACCAATAACGAATCTTCCATCTTTAATGCATACCAAATCAAGTTCACCATATATTATTCTTTTGTCCTCGGTATCTTTTTTTACAAGCTCAATACTTGGCATAAACATAGCCGAAGATCGCGCATCCCCCATTGTCTGTCCAAGTGAAAGAAGAAGCGGAACAGTACCATGCAAAGAAACGGCAACACGTATCAAACTATTTAATCGATAAGACCATTCTGGTTCAGATGGAAGGGAAAATTTATAACCACAACCCCTGCATGTAATTTCTTGTTTAGCATCATCAACTTTGTACCAAATCGAATAACCACATTTATAGCACCGAGGCTTAATCCCTAACAAAAAAATTCCCATATCAACAAGCTCAGAAATTCTTTCTTTAAAACTTTTCTCTTCAAATTCTATAGGTTGACCAGATGGCTTCTTATTATATTCATCAGTTTCTTCCTTTGCTAATTCATAAAGATCTTGGTAATTCAAATCGATTTTTTCTTTACTATATTTTTTTGCAATATTAATTACATTATAAGTAAGCCATTCCCTTGCTTTAACTGATTTTTGAAAATCCATCCCTGAAGTTATTTTTCTTGTAAGTTTGTTTAGAATCTCCTGTTTAGCCTTTTCATCTTTATGGATATTATGGTTAGACATCCGTTCGAAAATTTGTCTCCAATATCGTCCCTCAAAAAGATTATGTGCATTAAGTAAATCAGGGAAAAGACCTAAAACACCAAAAAGATACATGCCTTTATCAGAACGTCGTAAATGATAAAATGGCCTAGAAAGAAAACGATCTCTCTCTTCCTCTTTTACACAGTCAAAACTCTCTCCACAAAGTAAAGCATGAAATATTGACCTGTCATCTGGAATTTTAATAATCAATGTTGTTTCTTCAGGGAAAACATTAGTCCGACGACTCATTAGAATACTAAACATTCCGTGTTCATTAATTCTAGCTGTCTTATTAAAAAATTGTAAATGACGCAATATACTGTTGCGTTTAGGAAGTTGCCACCAATAGGTTACGCCCATGATGTTTTTAAAACGCTCAGGACGGTATTGAATATACAAATCAGTAAACCAATGTTCTCCGCCCATTGTTCCCTGCTCTACATCTGGCTCATCTAAAATTAGATGCTCTTCGTTAGAATGTGCTCTATGAAAATCTAAACCTTGTCGTAAAAAGAAATGATTATTACTAGATTCATAATTGGGCATTGGATGCTCAGTAAAGAGACTAAATCTTCTTGGATGATGTATTGATGTATTAAAAAGATTTGAAACTGCCTGTATTTCATCTTCATTGAGGGAGAAAGTAACAAAGTGTGCTTCTTGATTATTGTTACTACCCGTACTTCCAGCATATCGGTTAATAAACTTCCCAAGCCCAGGTCGCAAGACTTTGTCATTTATGAGTTGTTTTGGAACCCACAACTGTGTGAAACAAGTTCTTAGCCATTTACCTATTTCTAGGGTACGATTCCAAAAATGCGTTACCTCATCTATAGTGTCACCAACTATGATTTCAAATTTTTCATTATTATAAGCACGTGTCGCCTCTTTAAATGAGTTTGGTAACGCACAAATTTGAGCAGGAAAAACTGCCCTTGTACGCCACTCTCCTAAATCGAGCAAAGCTGCATTTAAAGAGTTGGTATCTGTAATCTTATATTTTTTTACCTGACAGGTTTCTAATGCTTTTTTTAGCTGAATCGTCATCATTTGATCTTGTTCTAAAAGTCCAAAGTTTCTCTCTAAAAAAACTTTAATAATTTCTGGAGTAGTTTCGTCAACTTCAAACAATATTAAATTATTTTTTTCATCAAAATGTGGAGATTCTATCTGAGACACGTTTTTTCCAGTTGGCAATATAGATATTGGATCATCATAGATTCTTATATATGTTTGTTCTGAACGTATTTCATCAACTCGAAGCGGTGAAAGGAATATGTGAATATTTTTTCTTAAATTTTCTGACAATACAACCGTTGAATATACGATATCCGGGTCATATTCTCTTAAAAATTTCCACCAACTTTCAGTAATATTTTCGCCATCAGTAAAAATAATTGGATTAAATTTCCCTCCCCATTTACCTCTATTGTAATCAATAATTCTATCAACCCAGTCAGTGCCTGATTTTGGGTTAACTAAAAAAGCTACCCGAAATGGACGATGGTTGATATAAATTGAATATGGTTCTATTTCCATATAATCAGAAATCCAATTATTAAAGTATACCAAAAAATCACCTAAAATTATAGGTGATCTCTTGGGCGATTGGCCACGTCGCTATTCAAGCGTACCGAGACAGGCCACTCGGGTCTCGATACTTTTTTATGTTGGTGACCCTACGGGGAATCGAACCCCGGTTTCCGCCGTGAGAGGGCGGCGTCCTAACCGCTAGACGATAGGGCCTCAATATAATTACTAATTAAGAATTACTAATTACTAATTATGGTTTTTCATGGTTTTTTGAATTGATGTTAATAGGCGCAATAATTCATCACAGTCGCGCAACAATACCTCAACTTGAGCCGCTGTAAGTAGCTGACTGTCTCGTAAAATGCGCAACCAATAGTGCGTCTCTCGAGCTTCCTTATAAGCAATTGTTATTTTCATCATAAAATCTTTGCGTGATTGTCCACCAATCGCCTCTTCTATATTTGCTCCTATAGAAGTGCCGCTCCGCAATAACTGCCTGGATAACACAAACTCTTTTTTGGATTGACTAAGAAACAGCGACAGCTCAACAATTCGCAAGGCAAAGCGGTAGCTTTTTTCTAGCACAATATTTCTTTTCATACCTCACCTACTTAAGGGTATGGTATGATATTGTAAATGAACGTTTCTTAATCTACCAATTAGTAATTATTAATTGGTAATTGGTAATTACTCTGTATTAAGCCATTTCTCTTCTTGTCGACAGAGTAAGTCCTGGGCGCGCAGTGGTTCGGCCATCAACTCTTTGACGATCCGTTCCATCCGCATACCCTGTGAACCTTTGATCAGCAGTAAATCCCCCTGCTCAATCCGATCCTGCAGAAATATACCAGCTTGTGGCGATTTGTCAAAGGAAAAGATATGGTCAGGGTTCATGCCAGCAGCAATAGCCGCATCAGCCGTCAGTTTTGATTTAGCCCCTACCGTCACCAGGTAATCAATACCCCGCTCCACCACTTGGCGACCCACCTGCCGGTGAGCGTTGTCCGTAATTGCTCCTAGCTCCAACATATCCCCCAACACCGCGTAGGTATGACGTTGCTGTGGTAACTCCACGGCGGCCAAAACATCCAGCGCTGCCTCTACCGGAATAGGTGAAGAATTATAGGTGTCATCAATCAACAGCGTATACTTAATGCCAGGGATAAGATTCATCCGGCCTCGTGGTGGATGGTACTGGCGCAAACTTTCGGCAATCCGGACTAGGTTTAACCCCAGGGCCACACCAACCGCTGTAGCTACCAGTGCTGCGTTAACCGAATGCCGCCCTACCGCGTTTGGTAGCAGCACTGGCACAGTATTACCATCATACGACACCTTGAAACTAACCCCCCGAATGGCCTCTACCCCATCACCTTCCCGCACCTGACCAGATACTCGCTCTTCCAGCGCCTGGATGTGAGCCCCCTCATTAAAGCCGTAGGTTAACACCTGGGCCTTGGTTTTTTCCGTATGCGCCATCACCAGCGGCTGATCAGCTGCCAGCACCGCCGTAGCGTCTTTATCTAAACTGTTAACCAACATAGCCTCTTCTTTGGCCAGTGCTTCCAGTGTACCAAAAAACTCAATATGCACCGGGGCAATAGCGGTCAGCACCGCCACATCACAGCGAATAAAAGTATTGAAGTAAGCAGTGTCACCTGGGTGGTCAATGCCCAGCTCTAAGACGAGCAGCTCCGGATATGATTTATCTGTTCGGAGGAGTAGTCGAGCGGCTTTTGCAAATACCTTCAGCCACTTCCATGGATTTTTACCACCAGCTGCCGCGCCGATAATCGTTAACGGCACACCAAATTCATTGTTGTAACTTTTAGCACTGGCCCGGGTACGAAAGGCTGATGACACCACCGTATCAATTGCTTCTTTGGCAGACGTCTTACCAATACTACCGGAAATCCCCACTACCTTCGGTCGGTACTTAGCTAGAATTTTTTTCGCTAGCCATCGCAGGCTGTTTTGAACAAATTGTTTCATAAAAAATATAGTTTACCGCTCATCGGGCGGCACTTGGTAGTACTGTAGAATAAATTCAGCGATTTTGCCAAATACTGGCGCAGCTGTGTCAGAAGAAAAGCGCGCCGCTGTGGGGTGATCTAAGCGGACAATCATCACAAAGGCCGGGTCAGCCACCGGACCAAAGCCCACAAAACTGTGGATGGTCTGATTGCCATACTCACCACCCTCAGCCACCTGAGCCGTACCGGTCTTCCCCGCGATGTAATAGTTATCTACTCCCGCCTTGCCCGCATGACCATTACGCACCACTTCCACCAACATACCAGACAAGACATTGGCCGTTCGTGGCTCGATCACTCGCCGTAAGCGCTCTGGCTCAGTGATGGTCTCTGTGCTATCAGGGCTGATGATGCGATCAATGACATATGGTCGCATCAGTATCCCCCCATTAGCGATAGCCGCGTAGGCGTTAACCATCTGTAGCGCAGTAGTAGTAATCCCCTGACCAAATGAGGCTGTCGCCGCATAAATCTCACCTCGACGTTGCAGCGAATCAATCACTCCCGCCTGCTCGGTCTGTAAGCGAATACCTGTCTTTTCGCCAAAGCCAAACCGCTCGATGTATTCTTTGAATAGGTTTGGCCCCACTTGGCGCATGGCAAAAATCATACCGGTGTTAAGCGACTCTTTCAGCACACCAACCATAGTCTGAATACCATGGGCCTGCAGGTCAGAGTTTTTAATAGTGTGCGGCTCAATCACCACCTCACCGGTGTCTTCATAGGTAGTCTCTGGTGTGACCGCACCTTGGTCCAAGGCCGCTGCCATGGTAATGGGCTTGAAAATAGAGCCCGGTTCATACGGATCAAAAATTGCCTTATTGACGTACCAACTAGCATCTTCTACCTCACCATAGGCATTTGGGTTAAAGGTAGGATTACTACACATAGCCAACACGGCTCCGGTTTGTGGGTCCAGCACCACCACCGCTCCCCCATCCGCATCGTACCGCTTAACTCCTTCGTTGAGGGCATTGCAGGCAAATGACTGAATGGCATCATCAATAGTTAGGACAATATCTACTCCGTCCGCAGCCGGTCGCTCGTTACCCACCGCAATAGCAATTGGTCGGCCGGCCGCGTCACGCGCGGTGTAGCGGTAGCCTTCTTGGCCGGCTAAGTCGTCTTGAAAATACCCTTCCACACCATACTGCCCCAGTAGCTCGTCATCTACCCAACCGACAAATCCCAGTACGTTACTACCGACCTGCTCCGACGGGTAATACCGCAAATATTCTTTCTCCCAGGCAATACCTGGTAAGTCCAAGGCAGCCAGGGCAGTAATTTTTTCTTCTGTCACCCGGTGGACCAGTGGCTCATAGGGGTCATTTTGCTTGGCGAGCTGCTGAGTAATGCGACTCATCACCTCTTCAGGTAAATCAAGGACGCTATTGAGCTCTGTGGCTACGGCCTCCGGATCATCAATGGCGTAGGTCTGGGCGTAGACCAAATAAAATTGCTGGTTAGTAGCTACCGGGAAGAGATGCTCTTCGTCTAACACCGCTACCCGACTATCTTGAGTAAAAATCGTCCCCCGCTCAGCCTGAATGTCTTCTGCCAGCTGATGCTGCTGATCAGCTAAATGACTAAAGTCATTATGCTGCCACACCTGCAACCAAAACATCCGCCCCACTACAGCCACCGCACAGAGCACAAATACCACCCAGACAGCGGTCAGCCGCCAGGGATGTTGTTGTCCATGCTTTACGCCTCCTGATACAACACGTCGAACCATGTCGCTATTGTAGCAAAACAGAGGTGCGAGCGCACCTCTGTCGTTACTGAGTCTACACCTAATTTACTGTTTGCTGTTGAACTTAGTAGCCAGCCCCTCTACTGCTCGCAATACTTCGATTGGCAGAGCAAAGATAACGGTGTTGGACTGGTCAGAAGATAAGTCATTCAATGACTGGAGTGTACGCAAATGCAGCGCGCCGTCCGCATCAGACAGGATCGTGGCGGCTTTAGCCATGTTTTCTGCGGCACTAACCTCACCTTCAGCCTTAATAATCACCGCCCGCCGTTCACGCTCTGCTTCTGCTTGCTTAGCGATAGTCCGCTGCATGTCAGCTGGCAGCAGCACGTCTTTGAGCTCGACATTATCCACCTTGATACCCCATGGGTCCGTAGCCGCATCAACAATTTGTCGGATACGATTAGAAATATCATCACGGTTAGACAACAGCTCGTCCAAATCTACCTCACCGACCACATTCCGCATAGTGGTCTGCGCCAGCTGAGACACCGCGTAGCGGAAATTCTCCACTTCAATAACTGCCTTAGCCGCGTCAGTGACCTTGTAGTAAATGACCGCGTTAATACGACAAGAGACGTTATCTTTGGTAATCGCTTCCTGGTCTGGCACATCAACCGCCTTGACGCGCATATCAACTTTACGCATCTGCTGGAAGACGGGAATCACAATCCGCCAACCAGGGTGCTCTGTTCGCTGGTAACGACCCATCAAGAACTTAACGCCCCGCTGGTACTGGTTGACCTGGCGCAGTGAGGCTAAAATGATGACCGCTACAACGACTAAGAAAAATATCAGTCCGTTCATAGAGTAAGGTATTAAGTATTAGGTATTAGGTATTAGGTATTAGGTATTAAGATATGGGATATGGGATATGGGATTATGGGGAGATACGTATTGTACACGCCCGCTATCTCACATCCAGTATTGCATATTTCCACTAAAAGTACATCCCCTTCTTGCCGGAGCGGTGGCGGAAGGTTTCTTCGGTGATAATCCCCTTTTGTAGCAGGGCCTTGAGTGAATTACTCATAGTAACCATGCCATCATTCTTCCCGGTTTGGATGACTGAGGCAATTTGCTCAATTTTATTCTGGCGAATCAGGTTGGCGATAGCCGGCGTGTTCGCCATAATTTCTCGCGCCACGGTAACCGTGCCGTCTGTGGTCGGCACTAACTGCTGCGTCACCACCGCGCTCAGTGATGCTGCTAACTGGACCAAAACCTGCCGCTGCCGTTCGGTATCAAACGAGTCGATAATTCGCTCAACGGTTTCCGCAGCCGAGTTAGTATGTAAGGTCGACAACACCAAGTGTCCTGTCTCAGCCGCGGTCAGGGCGGCGGCCATGGTCTCTGGGTCCCGCATTTCACCAATCAAAATAACATCCGGATCTTGGCGCAGAATGTGGCGCAAGGCATTCTGGAACGAATGCGTGTCTTGGCCCACTTCCCGCTGCTCCACCACGCTCTTCAGCTGCGGATAGATAAACTCAACCGGATCTTCTACAGTGATGATATGAGCAGCCCGTTCCTGGTTGATGATGTTGATCATCGTCGCCAAGGTAGTGGACTTACCGGATCCGGTCGGCCCAGTCACCAGTACTAAACCCTGCTTGAGATGCGTCATCTCATACAGAGCCGGTTCCATGGCGATGTCTTCCGGACTGGGGATGTCGTTGGGAATCAAACGAGCTGATAAACCAATGCCATGCTGCTGTAAATGTAGATTGATACGAAACCGCACGTCACCAATCTGGTAGGCGTAATCCAGCTCCTTCTGTGTTTCGAACAAAGCTTTGTCTTCTGGTGTCAGTGTCTTCAGAATAGCTGGCCGGAGCACTGCGTCCGTCAGTGGTTGATCCTTCTTGCTGATAGGCTGCAACTCACCTTGAACACGCACCATTGGTGGTGTACCGGCGATCAAATGAAGGTCAGAAGCGCCGGCCTGGGCGGCAGCGACGAAGAACTGCTTAATATCCATAGTGCTATTACTATACCACAAAATAAAACTCCCGCCTAAGCGGGAGTTTACACTTGTGAAGCCAGTTACATCACCCATGGCAGTATCCGACCGCGATGATAAGCTGGCTGAGCTGCGGCATAGCGCCATTTTTGCACTGTACTGGTGCTATAGCCAGTTACTCGACCGATTTGTCGATCAGGGATGCTACCGAGTAGCGGCGTGATCCGTTCTTGCCACCCTGCTACAAATTCTTCAGGTACAGTATGTCGACAACCAGTCAGTCGCATAGCCAATTGCAGACTACCAAAGTGAAATATGGCGCTCCAATAGGTCAGGCACTCAAATGCTTGGCGCATTCGCCATACCGCAGGGTCTTGATGGCAAGTTGCTAACGCCGGCAACCGCTGTCTGACAACTTGCGGGCTTAAGAGGTATAATCGCCGCTGTTCTTGCCACCGTACCTGCGGCCTGTACTGATGACTGCACTGCGGGCATAATACCGCTGATTGATCGCGTCGCTGCACTGCAGTTGCAGCAAACGCAAAATATAACTGATTCAGCGATGGCACATGCTGACACTGCGGACATACTTCATCAAGTACGCACTGACAGTCGAATAGTGCCCGCACTAGCTCTAATCGCAGTTGACGCTGCTGCGCTATCACGGCCGCCGTCCTTGGTGAACGACTGGTAACTCCCTGTAAAGCAGCTTGATATTGCTGATATGGTAGCGACTGAGTCACAATAACCTCCTCCATGAAACGCCTGTAATAGCGTGTACAGATGATGTAAAAAGAGCAAAAATGCTTACCTATATTGCAATAGACGTAGATAAAAGTCAACTCTTGACATTTCTGCTGCTATCCCCTATGCTATGAGCACGATGATTGAACTGCCCGCCAGGGCGGTTTTAAAAACCAATAATTCTATGGCCAATAAAATTGTCCAATATTTCCAAGAAGCTCACACTGAGCTAAAAAAAGTCACCTGGCCCACCCGTCAGGAGACTATTAAGCACACGCTACTGGTGATTGGTATCAGTATCGCTTTGGCTATTTTCCTGGGCGGACTGGACTTTTTCTTTAACTGGTTGCTAGAGCAATTCATTTAAAAACAAAATTCTATGGCTAAACAAACTCTCGACCTCGGTCGCCGCTGGTACGTCATCCACACCTACTCCGGCTACGAAGAAAACGTCTCTGACAACCTGCGCCAACGTATTGTCTCTATGGGCATGGAGGACAAGATTTTTGATGTCATTATTCCGACTGAGAAAAAGATTAAGATTAAGAATGGTAAGCGTAAGGTGGTAGAAGAAAAGATTTTCCCCGGCTATGTCATGGTTGATATGATTGTAACGGATGACTCTTGGTACGTGGTACGAAACACGCCAAACGTTACCGGTTTTATCGGCTCTGGCACCACCCCAACACCAGTGGGACCAAAAGAGATTGAATCACTGAAGAAGCGGATGGGCGTGGATGAGCCAACCTTTAAGATTGATCTGGAAGTGGGTCAGCCAGTGCGGATTGTTGATGGACCGTTCAAAAACTTTGAAGGTAAGATTTCTGAAATTGATGACACCCGCGGTAAAGTTAAAGCGCTGGTATCAATGTTTGGACGGGAAACACCGGTTGAGCTGGACTTCCTTCAGGTGCAAAAGATTTAGTATTACTGATTGGTCGGTGTGTTGTCGCAGCGCGGCAGCAGCTTCTCACCGCTGAACAGACAAGAGTTTAGTATTATAATTATATGGCAAGTAAAAAAGTAAGTACTGTTATCAAGCTACAGATTCCCGGCGCTCAGGCCAACCCAGCCCCACCAGTTGGTCCGGCCCTCGGTCAGCACGGTCTGAATATCGGTGAATTCTGTACTAAGTTCAATGATGCCACCAAGCAAATGGCTGGCGACATTATCCCAGTAGAAATTACCGTCTACGAAGACCGTAGTTATGACTTTATCCTCAAGACGCCTCCAGCTGCTGAGCTACTGAAGAAAGCAGCCGGTATCAAGAAAGGCTCTGGTAAGCCGCTAACGGAGAAAGTCGGTACGGTCACCCGCGAACAAGTTAAGGCTATCGCTGAGCAAAAAATGCCTGACCTCAACGCTCAT
>CAZJZH010000001.1:0-64168 GCA_964550465.1 uncultured Gammaproteobacteria bacterium | reverse complement strand
CTTGGGAAGGTAGTGAGCAAACCGGTTACCGCTTAGAGTTGTTTAATCTCAAGCAGGCACCAACTGACAGTCAAAAACCATTTGCTATTGAGGAATTTGTCTACATTGACCAAGACGCGGATTCATCTACCTTTGGTCAGCCACTAACCGGCTTTGGCGGTGATAATTACAGCTGTGAGCCGTTTTATGGGCAGAATCCAGGGGATACTTGGTATCATCCAGAATACACACCGGATTGCCGCCAGTTCTACTCAGCTGATGGGCAAATCAGCTACCGCTTGATGACAGACACCGTGCTGTGTACCAGTCAGTGTCATCCGTACCGTTTGACCGGTGGTGTTGGCTTGACCGATGATGCTTCAGTTGATGTCAATAGTGACGGTGTGGGCGACAGCTGTCTAGATTCTGGCGGTTTGTTCAGTCAGTGTCGCGTCATTGATGGCGCTGGCCAAGCGGTGGCTATCCCTAGCCAGCTGTGTGTCAACCTAGGCGGTCAATCATTTAACGGTTTGTGTTACAACCTAACAGAGTCACAGTGTGGCAGTTTGCCGGGAGGCACTAGTCAGTGGGACGACTTTGCTGGTCAGTGCCGCTACCTCGGTACACCGGAACAGAGTATAGCTTGTAGCGAGCCGGGCTGTCGCGAATACCAGGGTAACTATGCCGGGGCGTCTGCGGTAGCTTTTGAAGATGGCTTTGAGGCTACACCAACCGCATGGGACATGAGCGCCCTACCGGGTGGCAATCAGTACGCTGGCGTAGTAGTGGGGGAAAGCTACTCAGTTGGCGCGCACTCATACCGCAGTAATAATGCCGGTCACCAAGTAGCTCGTTCGCTCGGTGACGGTGAAGTGCCGGTCAGCGGCCAAGCATACACCATCACTTTCTGGGGTAAGTCCGCGCAGATCGGTAATACGGTCAGTATTTTCTTCCGTGATAGTGGCGAGCTCAATGGCAGCGGTCAAGACGGTATCTTTGCCAATAATCAATCAATGGGTACTGACTGGCAGTACTACCGCTTTGGCCCAGTCTTTGTTGATTGGGATGTGAACGGTGATGTGCTGGTCTTTGACGGCCAATCACAGATTTATATCGATAATGTTCGACTAGAACAGGTGACAGACACTCAGTTCTTGATTGCTGATTCGTGGAATACACCAGCCCAGTGTGACCAAAACTACAGCGGTGCGCCGGCCCCACAATTTATGCTGGGCTGTGAGGCCTATCAAGATGCCAATAATCAGATCGTCAATCTGCGGTCGTTCACCCGCTTGTGTGAAGAATCAGCCATTGGCTGTGAGGCAGTGATCGATACGCACAATTCGAATTCACCATGGTACCAGTCGTTTAATACCCGCTGTGCTTTGTCAGCTATTTGTACAGAGGCAGGTGGGTGTACGTGTCTGGCACAGTTATCGCCACAGTCTGGTGGGGGGACCTTTGACGCTTGCACGGTACCTCAAGGAGGAACAGAGTGTACATTTATTGCCACCGATGACACTGCTGGTTTGGAATATTACCTTGATGACTATAATTACGCTGGCGATATTTCGTATAACGCGGAGTACAACATGAGTGGCGGAGTACAGGTACCAGCTGACCAGTTTGTCTATTTGGTTAACCGTCCAGAGTATACCTGTCAAGCAGCTGATGCTGGTTGTCAGGCGGTGAGCCCAATCGACTGGCAGGCTACTGTGTACAAGGGGGATACGCCATATTTCAACGATCCAAGTGTTGGTGATGTCAGTTTTGATGTGGACTACGACTTCGTTTTTGCCGCTGAGCCAGTCTATCTCAAAGACAATCCAAACCAATACGACAGTATTCTCTGCGCGCCACAGCACCATAGTTGTGAAAACTTTGCTAGTGATGCCGATGGCTTAAATCCAGCCTACTTTGGTGACCCAACCCGGCCAACCTACAACAGTCCAGGTGAATGTGTCTTCCGTGATATTGGCGGTAGTCAAAGCTGTTGGGTGGTAGCTGGCAGTGAAGATAATGACCTCTGTACACTCAAGCCTGGCGTTGACGATAATGGCTGTGGTAATCCACGCAATGTACGCTCACAAGCCACGCTGTGCCCAGATGATGAAAGCGGTTGTACCGAGTTTATTGATCCGAATGGTGATACCTTTAATGATAATAATCACTACTACTTCATCGACAATGATTTGATTGATCGTGATAGTTGTCGCAACGGCGCTTCACTCAAAGAAGGTTGTGTCTTGTTCGAAAATCGCGGTAAGTTTGATTATCAAAACGCTGATATTACCATTGGCGGGGGTGAAGAACAGTGGCAAGCTGACCTGACCTTCAGTGCCGTTGCTACCTATCAGCGTAGTGAAGAAAACAACGATATCCAAGTACCACCACTGAATTGTTCGGTTACGGGTGATGTTTCTCAGTACTGTAGAGATGAAGATGGCGCGGATCGTCAAAACGACAGTAATGATATGATTGCTGTTCGTCGTGACCGTGTTTGTGCCGAGTGGATAGGGTGTAATAACTCCGTGGCTATTTCCGATCCAAACAGTGGAGAATTACGTCGAGTGTGTCTTGGTACTCATTCATGTACCGCTGTGCCCGATGCCAGTAGCACGAGCGCGCTTCTGTGTAGCGATGAAACACCAATCCCTCCAGCCATTGAAGAGCTCTATGGGACAGCACCAGGCTATGAAGCAGGCTTTGGTGATCCGGTAGTGTGGGGTGAGGGTGTTACCAGTGATGCCGCGCGCGATACTCGGAGCGTCCTAGATATCAATAAGTATTTGAACCGTTCATTGGGATGGGATGGCTATGAATACTCCGGGTATTCGATTCCAGGTCTCTACCCAGCTTGGTCATTGCGAGAACAGCTCATTGGGCAGTGTAGTGATGGAACGCCGTGTATTGATGATAGTTGTGGTGGCAGTGATCCAACCTGTGATTTTGATGGCGCTGATTATGGATTAACCTTTGTTCCTGCTGGTAGTGGCGCTCGGGAAGTGCTTGGTGTGGGCGTGGGGCAATGGGATGATCCTGTCGGTAAGCAGTGTCGTGGGTACGCCGATAACGACGCCCCATTTGATCGCGTAGTTTATGACGGGCAAAATCCGTATTACACTGATGCTTCGACCTGCGGGCTGGATGGTGATGTGTGTGAGTGTAGCTATGAAAAATGGAGCACTGGTGGTAGTCGGGGGTATTTCCCACATGATCTAAATGATGTTGATTCCGCTTGGGAAGGAGATTACTTTTGCGCAGACGCAGACGGTGAAGCAGGTAATTCTATCACCGGCGCTATTGCTCGAATTGGAGACCCTTGTAACAGAGATGGCGACTGTATGTTACAGCCTAATGAACCGATTTATATTGAAGATGGAGAGGGCGCTGAAGACTTGTACATAAATCGTGATACTGAGCAAAGGACTCGGACACCAAGTGAACATGATGTGTGTGTCAAGCCAACAGAAAAACAAGTCCGTCTAGGGTGGCGAGGCTACTGCATAGAATACTTAGAGAGTCGAACTATTGAAGGAAAGGCTGACAAGCACCCATGCTTGACTTGGATGCCGCTTGATCAGCTACGTGGTGAAAATGATGCCTTCCAGAGTGATCCAACAGTTGACTATACAGCACTAATAGAAGGAAAAGAGCTTAACTACTGTTTGGCGCAAAAAGGCAATGGCCCATACTTTTATGAGCGATCTGATGCTAGTCCGATTGCTATGGCCAATGCTAATCGACTGGGGGTAACGCGTGAAGATGCTGATTGGTTTTGGGAACGAGACAGTGGTCTAGAGCCTCGTGGTCCAGATGACAATGCTGCGCCGGGGCCATGGAGTGTTGTCCGTGTTGAAGATAAAAATGACTGTGGAGAGAGCGGTGGTAATTGTGATTTCTGTAATAGCAACCAACCTCCTTCCAGTGGCGATGATGATGAAAACTACGGCTGGGTATATGGTCCAATCGATAATACTACGCAGATAGGTAAAACAAAGCGAGTGACAGGATACGACCTATTTGGTCAACCAACCTATGATACTCAGCCAATTATCGCGGAGTGGGCTAAGGTGGGTGATATTCGTCTGACGCCAGTTAAAAAGGAGGAGGACTTCACTTACTGTCGACTATCGGTTGAGCCATCTAACAATGCTCGTATCGGCAATATTCACCGAGACGAGGTGCTGGCTATCTACTTCCAAGAAGTGGAGTGTATTAGTAGTGCATTTCCAGATAAGGGTGAGGGCGCACGACCGGCACTGCCACAGAACCCGTTGCCCAAGAACTATCTCAATGTTGAGTTAGACGGAGTTGAGGGAGTTGAGAACGGGTTCGCAGCGGTGTTTATTGCTGATCCGGCGGATAGAGAGTTGCTGTATACGAATAAGCATGATCTTCACGAACCCACCAGCGGCGGTTGGGATATTTGGTACCCAACAGAGGTGTCAGGGAATAACCCTGGCAACGGTTGGTTAGATCAAGCCTACGCATACAATAGCAGTAACACCCGCTGGACATACAATCAGCGTTTATGGAATGAGGGTGACCAGTCTTTTGCTAACCCGTTTGGTAATAGTTTTAGTGATGATGTGCGGGGCAATAAAGAAAATGGCTTTAAGATTAATGTGTATTGGGATGACGATGGACAGCTCGACAGATTCCGATTTGGCGTTATTCATAGTACAAATGATGCTGGTAGCCGAGGAACTGACGGGTGTCTTGATACGAAAGCAAACAGAAATGGTAAGATTACCCTGCGGCCGTTTATTGTTTACAAGGAACAGTGCTCAACGCTAGCTCAATTCGCTAAAGAAGCAGCTACCGATATTGATGACTGGGATGACCACGCGGCTATATATACAAACCACTTCTTTACGGACGTGCTTAGTGCTGATTATACTATTGGTGGCGCTGTGCCACACGCCTTACGGGATTATTATGATTTTTATGGGGCTTTCAAGGCTGACTCAGACCGGACTTATCGTCCTGGTGGTAGCGGAGTTCCAGACAACCAGTTTTATGAGGTGATTGACTATCATGATCAAGCGCAGAATGTATTCACGGCTGGCGGGCCATATGCCTGTGAAGGGCTGGCTACGGCTTATTGCCAAGGTAGCTTCTGTTTTGGTGGCAAGGCAGAGGGTGAAAACTGTGACACAGATAGTGCCCTAGAGGCTTGTTATAGTGGTGGTGGTAGATGTGTTGGGTACAATACATCTGCTCTTGGAACGAATGAATCGTACTTCTCTCAAGGGTTTAACCGTATCGGTCGGTTGTTTGCCAAAGCATTTAGTGTGTGGCGCCAAGATGAAGTTGGTGATGACTGGGAGCAGAAAACAAGCGCACTCCAAGGGCCGTACGATGACCGTGATGTACTGGGCCAAGCGCCGGTTATTACTGAGGTTATTGCTCGTGGCGCCGAGGGGTTAGAGCAGGGGGACTCTGAGCATATTTCGATCGACTTCCGAGCTGGCCGGGGCGATGGTTGGCCAATCATTAAAACAGATCTTTTCTGGGGAAATATTCACTTCTTTGCCTATAATGAAAATGGTCAGCAATTGCCGCTCCGTCGATTCCGTGTTGACTATACGGGTGATGGCTATGATCAGACGTCAGATATTCCTACCGCGCTGCTCGATAGAACCTTTGGCGATGACCCGTCTGATGCGTATGCAAATATTCGTCAGGAGTGTACGGACGGCAGCAGTAATTATGGGGAAAATCCTAATGGGGCCTGTCGAGAAGCATACTTTGAGGTACTCTTCTCACATGCCTATACTACAGCATCCAGTAATGCGGGGAATACGAAGAACTTTACTGGTAATTCAGTCTATCGAGCTGATTGTAGTCCATTTATTGCAGATGATGATCCGGATTGGGGCGACTATGATGGCCCATGCAATACTTTACAACCACGAGTTCAAGTGATTGATAACTGGCAAGTTTGTGGTGATAGTGGCTGTGGGGGTGACGCGTGTTTGTTTGATCAAGATCAAACCGCGTGTGATGCTAATCAAGGAAACTGGGCGACGTATGACGGCTACATTGTCATCCTACCCCCAGACGCTGAGCTATAACACTGCATGAAAAACCGCTTAACCACATTCTGCCGCTCACGCCAGGCCATCGCCTCGATGGCTGGTTTGGCGGTGGTGCTGGTGTTGGTTGGCGTGTTAGTGCCGCAACTGGCGCATGCTGGTGTAGTTACAGAGACAGTGGCTGACTTATTTATCGCCTTGCTAGCATTTTTGGTTAGCGCTATTGGTAAGATGGTAGTCACTGTTATTAGCATTCTCGCTTGGGTGGCCAGCTACAATGAGTTCATCAACGCACCAACAGTGATTTACGGCTGGGTGCTGGTGCGAGATGTTGCCAACATGGCCTTTGTCATCATTTTACTGATTATTGCCATCGCCACCATTCTGCCGGGGATGGATAACTATAACTACAAAAAATTACTGCCAAAAGTCTTGCTTTTGGCGTTATTGGTCAACTTTTCGCGCACTATTTATGGACTGATTATTGACGCTGGTCAAGTAGTAATGCTGACTTTTGTGGCTGGTTTTAAAGATATCGGCCCGGGTAACCTGATGGCTGGGGTGGGCTTGGCGGATGTGTTGCGGTTTTCTCCAGGCGCGGTTGATAAACAGCAGATCACTGATGTCCGTGGTGATTTGATTGCCATTTACCTCTACGCCATTCTCTATCTCTTAGTATTGCTGGTAGTGATGCTTATCATGGTAGTGCAGCTAGCTTTTCGCATCGTCATGTTATGGCTATTCGTGGTACTGTCACCACTAGTCTTCTTACTGATGGCGATCCCCTCAGGGGCGGGCAAGGCCAATCAGATGTTTGGCGAGTTCACTAAATATGTTATAGCGGGACCAACACTAGCCTTCTTTATCTGGTTATCAATGGCCTCATTCAGTGGCGCGGCTGGCTTCAACCAGCCAGGCTTGACGGGTGATAGTAGTGGTAATTTTGGTAGCGAGTCCGGTACAGTTAGTGCCGGTATTGGTAAGGCGGGTGAGCCGGGATTTTTGACTAACTTTATTATCTCTGTCGGCTTATTAGTTGGTGGTCTAACCATGACTGCCCAGTTAAAGGTGGCCGGAGCTGGGTTAGGTACAGCTGCTATTGGTAAGGCCAAGAGTTGGGGGACATCAGCGGCTAAGTGGACAGCGAAACGACCACTGGCAGTGGCGTCGTATGCCAATCGCAAGCAGGCGAAGCGCACCGGTATAGACCTGAGTCCTGTGCGTCAATTTCAGGCTATTAGAGCTGGCATGGAGCAAAGAAAAAAAACAGATTGGTTGGAAGCAGGAGCTAAAACTAAGCAATTATCAAATAAGTATGGGGGGCGTTCACGCCGAGGCCAGTTTATTTCCATGATGGGTAATCCGGAGGATTTTTGGAAAGGAGGTCTTGCAGCTGGCATAGGCAAGGTTAACCGCATGACTCATATTGGTGATATTAACAAAGGGCTTGACACCGCTAAAGGGGAACGATATGAAGCTGGGTTACAGCGCGATCTAGCAGTTGCAGCTACTGCTGGCAAAGCTTTGTCGGAGACTGATCGACAGCAAATTGCGCTAAGAACTGGGGTAGTGGACTCATCTGTTATTAACCAGGTAGTAGGTAAAACAGGTGATGATGCTGAGACAGTGCGTCAAAAATTGATAGCAGATGCGACGGCATACGATAGTGCGTATGCTGATGTAGAAGGATACACGCCCTCAAAAATTCTTGCTATGCACGCAGCTAAAATGGGTGATGACGAAAAAGTTATACAGAAGCAGTTGGATTACAGTGAAAGTCAAATGCAAGATGGTCGGTTTAGCGATGTTCGCAAAGCTGGTGATGGTACGCTCGCTTGGCGTGATCGAGTCAAGCGGAATGCTGACCTAGGCAGGATTGAGCGAGAAATGTCTGATATAGAAGCGTCGTATGATAGGGATTCATCACGGTATAAAAATGATACACGCTATCAGGAGTTACAGCGCGATAAGGGTGCAATTGAGGAATATAATGAACTCGAAAAACAGCGGTTGGCTGCCAGAGCTCGCTTAGAGGAGAGTCCAGCGGATGCTGAAGGTCATCGTCGTTGGGCATCAACTCTGGAAGAGCGAGCAAATAATACCACCGCTAAGACTGAAAAGCAGCGAGCGCAATTGACGCCAGATTTAACACGGGCCACTCAACAACAAGCTGAGCTAGAGGCGGAGGAACAAAAAGGCTTTGATTTCGCTGAACTTGATGAAACAGAATTAGCAGCTGAGTTTAAAAAGGCGGTAGCACAAGGCTTGACAGGTCAAGCGATGGCAATTATTAAACGTGCTGGTAAGGATGGCAATCTGCAATGGATGCTGAATTTGAATGGCTATGAGGGCTCAGCTACTGGCATAGAAGATTTTCGTCGAGATGTATTAGAAGGGCGTCTTGGTATGGGCGCACAGGATTCCATGAAATTACTTAAAGAGGCATCAGCCAATACCATGAAAGCTGGTGACACCAACTTTGTTGCTCGGTATTTGTATGATTCTAATCGAGGAGAGTACTATGCCGCTGACATCAAGACTAATGCTATGGTAGCGGCGAGTCGAGTAATGAAGAAAGATACAGAAAAGATGTGGCGCGAGATGAAAACTGGCGAAATGATGGCCTTGCAGACTGATGGTAGTGTAAAATTGAATCTTGCTGGTCAGGTGGTGCTGGAGAAGCGCGGTGGAGACCTAGAAAAACAGATTAAGCTTAACCGCGTTCCAACACAGCTGTTGCAAGATTTGATGTCGGATAAAGATGTAATGGTAAAAAGTTTGCAGCGGGGCGGTATGTCAGAAACAGAAATTAATGATCTGCTCAAAGCAATCGAGGGTAAAATTGGTAAGAGTGTTAAGAATGCTAAGGACGACCTGAAGGATAGTATTGGCAAGATTCGAGACGAGGAACAAGCATAATATTTGCTATGACGACAAATAAAACAAAAACTCAACAAAAGGGTCCGCAGTCAGCACGACCTGCGCGCTCAAAAGGCCAGCAGCAGGCGCGCTTTAGTTTGTTAACATCTCAGTCGTTACAGCGGCTGCAGGATGATGTCCAACAAGTAGTGCTACAGCATGACATGGTCGAAGCAAAAGATTTTGCTGACAGCATTGTTGAATTAGCACGACTAGAAAAAGTATCTTCAGCTGCGCCGGAGTTATATGTTCAGTACCAACAGTTGGTCACTCAACTGCGTTGGGTTAGCTTACCGTTATTACCGTGGCCTGAGGTGCTTGATCAGTTTCGCCAGTCGTTAGCCGCTGGTTTGGCCCTGCATGCTGAGCTGGATATTGTCGAGAAACTGCGTGATCGACTGGAGTATGAGGATGATGTTGATGAACGTGACGAGTACCGGGAGCGTATCCGCCAAGCTATTCAGAGTAATACAGAAAAATTGACCGCAGAGCAGCTGTCGTTTAATGATCGGCAAACGACGAGCACGATTGCTAATTGGGTTAAGCTCTATGTTGCTACACTGGGCATTGAGCCAGTTGACCAACTAGCGTATCAAGATTTTCTTATTCAAGACCCCAACCTCAGCAAACTCTCTCCAGAGCAACGACAACAGGTCACAGCCCTGTTTGATTTGTTTGAAGAACTGAAGTACAAATCTTCTGACATGCTTGGCAATGAGGATCGAGAGTATGCTCAGGCGGCAGATGGTACGGTGGTGGAATACCGTCAAGGCACGTTTACGCCGTTGACCGATGAGGAGGTAGCTACAGCGGTTGAGCAAGTGCTGGCTGCAGAACCAGCTAACACAGTCGCACCGACCAAAACCACCACGCAATCAGCACCAGCTTCATCCACTCAACCACAGCCAGTCACCACTCGACCGACAGTAGCGCCACAACCAACTGTTTCGACCGAAGCTATTCGCCAGCGCTACCGTGGGGATGAAGGCGAGCGCCAGCGGATTATCGAGCGGATGGAGCAGATGCGCAGCACGGTTGGCGGCAATATTGAACAGCTGTACCAGCAGCTCCATCGTCTGGTTGAGGTGCAGACGCCGGATAAAGAAGAAGTAGTGGCCGCCCTGTTACTACTGGCAGAGGTAGAGCGGCTAGATGATATCCTCAAAGAAGATCCACAGTTTGGCGCGGTGGTGATAGAGCAGCTGCAGCGTCGCCAAGACGCTCAAGGTGCTAAGGACTTTGCCCTGATGCCGACAGCGCCGCGATTTTTACAGCTCTTCTTGAGCACTATTTTGCAGGACCGTTTAGGCTTACCGGAGGGTGAAGCGGCGCGGATTGGTTTGTGGTTGGGTAACACCCTTAAGCGATCCGGTAATGACCGCTACAGTCAGTTGGCGTATTTTGACGTAGCTAAAAATGACTTCGCCTGGCGGCGATAAAACAGTATCTATGGCAGGAGGCGCACCACATGACAGCTTTGATGAAATCCCCGTCCGCGATGCCAGCGGACAGTTTTCGCTTATTGGTCAGCAGGCGGCGAGCACTAGTCAGGCAGCTGCGCCGTCATCAACCGCACCACACCCTGACCAGCAGGTTGATGCTATCGTAGCTAAACTACGAGCCGGCATCAGCGCTGGTGGTGACCAGGAACTGATTGACCGGCGGCTGCGTAATGCCGTCATGATTAACCTCAAAGGTGTGCGAACAGACCAACAGACCCGTGAGACGCTGACCAAAGCCGTGGCTAGTGGGGGACTGGGCTTAGACGCGGCTGCGGCTGACATGGTGTTGGCTATTATTGCTGCTCATAAGAAAAAGGGTCAGCCATCACCAGAGGTAAAACCAGTAGCGTCACCATCACCAGCTTTGCATAAAATTTCTCTCCAGGAATTGCGCCACGAGTTAGCACCACCAGCGCCAGTGGTTAAAAAATCTACTCAGTCACCGCCGGACCAGCCACCAGCAAAAAAAACTGTCGCTGCAGCTCAACCAAAGCAGCAGACACATACAGCGCCACCGTCATCACCACCGCCAAAGCCCAAACCAGCGCCGCCGCAGGGTCGGTCAGCTATTGAATCACTGATACCGAAAAAGTCAGCAGCCGCGTCGCCGTCACCAACTCCTGCGCCGGCTAAACCAGCAGCACCGCAGCCATCAACTCCACCCACCAAACCAGTACCACGGCGAGCTAAACAGCAGTCACCAGCTAAGCCGTTTATTGATCGACCACTGCCGTCGACCTCAGTAGCGGCTAGCAAGAAGGAGTCAGCCGTACCATCACCAACCGCTCAGCCGGTACCGCGTAAGCAGCCACCGGCTAAGCCGCAACAGGTGACTCGAGCCCAGGCTCCAGCCGCGGCCGGTAAGAAAATTACCGATGTCCACGCACCGACCCAGTTAGTTGGCCCTGTAGAAGAGTTCCGCGCCCTCAACAGTGATCCAGCCAAAGCTATTGTCAAAATCAAAGAAAAAATTGATTTGCTGGAACGAGAGAGTTTTGGTCAGCGGGTAGCGGCAGTGGAAGCCTGGCGCACTAGTCAGGTACACCGACTCTATTTGGCTATCGCGGCTGATAGTATGGCGGCCGGTCAGCCGGTCGATCAGACTATCGCCCAGCGCAAAAAAGAGCAGCGACCGTTTGTATCGGCCGAAGAATTCCGTGCTTTGGGAAAGCTGTCCAGCATGATAGAATACTAACAGTCCTATGCCTGCCAATAAGTTTTTGGTACCACAATTTATCGACGTTGAGCCAAAAATTATTGGCCCTATTACTGTCCGCCAATTTATTATCATGGTGGTGGGCATGTTGGTGATGTTTATCGAGTATCGCTTACTTGATTTCTGGGGCTTTATTATTTCGGCCGTCGTTACTTTCGGCGTCTTTGGTACCATTGCCTTTTTAAAGGTCAATGGCCGGCCGTTTCACTATTTCTTCCTCAATATTATCGAAACATTCAAGGCACCACGTCTGATGGTTTGGCGTAAAGAGATGACCACTCAGCAGATTAAAGATTTACTGGCTACGGATGACACTGAAGAAGAGACTGAAAAAATTCCCGTTAAGCCGATGATTAACAAAAGTCATTTAGAGGAGTTATCACTGATCGTCAATACCGGCGGCGCCTACCGGCCGACTAATGATGAGGTAGCCAATCAACAGCAGTAAGCTATGCAAGCCAAGCAGACCAGTAAAAAACCAAACACGCGGCAGGTGCTGCCCTTTAACGAGATTCGCAATGACACCGTCATTATGAAAGACGGTACGCTGCGGGCTATTTTGATGGTCTCCAGTATTAATTTTGATCTCAAATCAGAGGACGAACAGCAGGCCATTATCAGCGCCTACATGCAGTTCCTCAACTCCTTTACCTACCCGATTCAAATCGTCGTGCAATCTCGGCAGATGGACATCACCCCATACCTGGAGAAGCTGCGCAAGATGGAGCGTGAGCAGACCAATGAGCTGCTGAAGATGCAGATTGGTGATTACCGTAAATACATCGGGGAACTGGTTGAGTTGGGAGATATTATGAGTAAGCGGTTTTATGTCATCGTGCCATATGATCCACTGTCAGATAAGCAGAAAGGCTTTTTCTCCCGCTTTGGGGAGCTATTTTCACCAGCTTCAGTGGTCAAGTTAAATGACAAGAAGTTTAAGTCACGCAACAAGGAGCTGCAGCAGCGCGTTGAGCACGTCATTACTGGTTTAGAGGGCGTGGGGCTGACTTCGCAGCGACTGGACACGCAGAGTTTGATTGAGCTGTACTATAGTTCATATAACCCAGATACTGCTGCTACCCAGCCGATTCGTGACATGACCAAGGTAGATGTAACAGAAACCAACTAATATGGCTTTGTTTGGGAACAATAAAAAACAGCAGTCAGCCGAGGCCAAAAAACCGGCTCAGGCTGAAGTCACGCCGCAGGTGATTGCCGAAGAAAAGCGCTACCGTTCCGGTACTGTTTCGATTTTAGATTTGGTGGCGCCGGCTTCGTACGATGTTCAGTCAACCTATTTGCGCCTCGGTCGTCAGTATGTCCGGACGTCGTTTGTTATTACCTACCCGCGCTATATTTCCATCGGCTGGTTTGTGCCTATTTTGAACTTTTCTTCACCGATTGATGTGTCGATGTTTTTCTATCCGGTTAAGTCAGCTTTGATCCTCAATGACCTGAAGAAGCGAGCTGGTAACCTGGAGGCCGAACTATCAGCTGACCGCGACAAGGGCGCGCCACGTGACCCGATTAAAGAAACGGCGCTGCGCGACATCGAAGAGCTGCGTGATAACTTGACCCAAGGCATCGAGCATTTTTTCCAGTACGCGTTGTATGTGACCATTTATGCCGACTCAAAAGAAGAGTTGGACGATCTGACCGGTGATTTAGAAGACATTTTCGGCTCACGCTTAGTCTATTCACGTAACGTGCTGTATCAGGCCTCACAAGGCTTTACCTCAACGTTGCCGTTGGGCCGTGACGAGCTGGCTATTTTCTTTAACATGAATACCTCGCCGGCGGCTTCGTCATTCCCATTCATCTCGTTTGAATTGTCCAGTGATGATGGCATCATGTACGGTATTAACCGGCACAACAACAGCTTGATCTTGTTTGATCGCTTCTCCTTGCAAAACGCCAACATGGTGGTCTTTGCTACGTCTGGTGCCGGTAAGAGTTATACGGTCAAGCTGGAGATTTTGCGCAGCATGATGATGGGTACTGAGGTGATTGTCATTGACCCAGAAAAGGAATATCAGCACCTGTGTGAGGCAGTTGGCGGTACCTATATCAATATTTCGCTATCAGCAGACTCGAAAGTCAACCCATTTGACTTACCACGACCAACGGATGTTGATACCAGTGCTGATGACATCATCCGCAGCGGTGTTATTACCGTCAAGGGTCTGGTTCGACTGATGACTGGTACACTGACCTCAGAAGAAGACTCATTGGTCGACCGAGCGCTGCTGGAAACGTATGCGAAGAAAGACATCACCCCACAGGCCAATTTAGCCGATGTCGAGCCGCCAATCATGCAAGACTTTGTCGATATTTTAGAAGGCATGGAAGGTGGTGCGGACGTAGCGCTGCGGCTGAAGAAGTATACCGAAGGCACCTTTGCCGGGCTGTTGAACCATCCGACCAATATCGACCTAGACAATCAGCTGGTAGCCTTTTCGGTCCGTGACCTAGAAGACGAACTGCGGCCGTTGGCTATTTACAACTTGGTTAACTACATCTGGAACGTGGTTCGCTCAGAGAAGAAACGACGGCTGTTGGTGATTGATGAAGGCTGGTGGTTGATGCAGCATGAGGACTCAGCCAAGTTTATCTTTGCCCTGGTCAAACGAGCACGTAAATACTATCTGGGCGTGACTACTATTACCCAGGACGTTAATGACTTTTTGCATTCAGAATACGGTCGCGCGATTGTGACCAACTCAGCTCTACAGATGCTGATGAAGCAGTCACCAGCTGCCATTGATACGGTCCAGGAGACATTCCTGCTGACAGAAGGGGAGAAGTATTTGCTGCTAGAATCAGCTGTCGGTGAAGGCATTTTCTTTGCCGGTAATAAGCACGCCGCTATTCGGGTGGTGGCTTCATACGCTGAAGATCAGCTGATTACTACTGACCCACGGCAGCTGCTGGAGATTGAAGCGGCCAAGAAAGAGTTTGCAGACAATCAACAGACTACCGATAACGTATAATTTCTATGAATAATATTCCACGACCAGTCCTGATCGGTTTAGCAGTGGGCGTACCACTGGTTATTATCGCTATTATTCTAGCTTTTGTTTTTGGTGGGGGTGATAATCAACCGGCTGACACGACGCCGACTGATGATGTAGTGATCGAAAACGGTGCTACGGCTAGTGGTCGGTTAGTGATTGAAGCAGAGCCAGCAGCCACGCAGCCAACCAAGGAAACAGTCACTACACTGACCACTGAGCAGCAGTCAGAAGTGTCACTAGAAAAACTAGCCCGGACGTTTGTCGAGCGGTTTGGTACCTATTCCTCATCAAATAATTTTAATAACATTCGTGACATCCAGCCGCTGATGACCACCACCATGCGTAACTGGTCAAATACCTTTATCAGTCAGCAAGCTAAGCGTGATGATGATCAAGTAGTGACTACCCGGGCCCTGGCAGTGGACAGTGTGACGGTCAGCGGTAGTACAGCTGAGGCAGTGGTGTCTACCCGGCGGGAAGAAGTGGTCAATGGTCAGGCAACTATTTACCGTCAATCAATGCGGGTAGAATTTATCCAACAAGGCAATCAGTGGCTGATTGACGGCGCCTACTGGTTGTAATTTAGGATTGGATTACATAGTAGTGATAGACTGGTCAGGTATGCACATACCCTGGCCAGTTTTGATTGACCTTATTTTTCCGCGCCGCTGCTTTGGTTGTCGTCGTGCAGGGCAGTATTGTTGTGAAGACTGCCTCAAGCAGATTGGTAGGGTACCAGCCCGGCAGGTTGAGCCACCAGCGGCGGTTGATGTCTGTTGGGTGGCTTTTGATTACCATCAGCCGCTGTTTAATACACTGTGGCACGCGGTCAAGTATCAGTACCTTGCTGGTGAAGCCAGGGCTATACTGAGCTGTGTCCAGCCACCACCGGTTAATGGGGTAGTGGTGCCATTACCGCTCCATCGACGGCGGTTACGCTGGCGAGGCTTTAATCAAGCAGCTGTCATCGCTGATTGGCTGGCCGCTAGGCGGCAGCTGATCGTTAAGGCTGGATTGTTGGTCCGCCAGCGCTGGACCCGCTCGCAGGTTGGTTTGACTGAACAGGCTAGACAGCGTAACATGGAGAGTGCTTTTCGTGTGCCAGGGGCATCATTGCCAGCCACCGTTGTGTTGGTTGATGATGTGATTACCACTGGCGCTACTCTCAGCGCTGCTGCTGCTACGCTCAAAGCGGCTGGTGTGCGGCGAGTTGAGGTATTTGCCTTAGCCACCGCTGATGATGATAATTAATAATGACCCATACTATGCCCTACGAACTACCACAGCTGCCATACGCTTACGATGCTCTAGAGCCACACATCGATGCTCAGACCATGGAAATCCACCATACTAAGCATCACAACGGCTATATCACCAAACTTAATGCCACTCTAGAAAAATATCCCGATCTGGCTGAGCAGTCAGTCGAGGAGTTGTTGCAGCAGTTTGATAGCTTGCAGATGGATGAGGCGGACAAAACCTCGCTGCGTAATAACGGCGGGGGAGCGGTCAATCACAGCTTCTTCTGGCAGATTATGGGGCCAGACAAGCAGGTGGATGAACAGCTGGTAGCAGAGATTAAAAAAACCTTTGGTTCTGTAGATACCTTTAAAGAACAATTTGTGGCTGCAGCTGCTGGTCGCTTTGGCAGTGGTTGGGCTTGGTTGGCGCGGGATGCTCAGGGGCAGCTGACTGTGTACATTAACCCCAATCATGACTCACCGTATTTGCTGGTACACCAGCCAGTCATTGGCTTAGTTTTTGGGGAGCATGCCTATTACCTCAAATATCAGAACAAGCGACCGGATTATATCGACGCCTGGTGGCAAGTTTGTACGCTGCTACCGTAAGAGAATATAAAAAAACGATTCGCCGCGGCGAATCGTTTTTAGTTACCGTATGATTCATGTATAGATAAAGGTATTGACAACAGACGTGTCTTTTGTCTAAATAGGGATATATCACCTTAGTTAGGAGGAAAGAATGCAGTGTACAAAGTGTCAAACAGGTGCTCTACGCCAAGCGGCTGCGGGTACGAGTGCTGGTACTCTGGTGGTGTGCGATAATCCAGACTGTTTCACCTGGTTCACGGTTGATGCGAACCGTACTGTGACAGAGCGGCAGCGGGTTACAAAGGCGATGAAGGGGGAATTCTCCGACTCAGCTAAGCGGCGATCAGCAGTACAACAGTATCCACTGATTGATGGTGAATGATGAGTACGCAGCCTCTCACAAACAAAAAAACAGCTCGCTCAGGCGAGCTGTTTTTTATTGTAATATAGAAAAAAGAATATCGCTGCTGCCCTTCGAATCCCTTCGCCACATACAGAAGTTCGCCTGTACGTAGTCAGTAGATTATTAATAGCAACAAAAGTTTCTACACATTCCGCCCATCTGCGCCTGTGGCGCAGTGGTCGGACCAGTTCACTCCGCATCGCGGAGATGAACTGGCGGAGAGGGAGGGATTCGAACCCTCGATAGGAGCATATACCCCTATAACGGATTAGCAATCCGCCGCTTTCAACCACTCAGCCACCTCTCCTTAATCGTTATTTTGTAATCGCAACTTCTTTTTAATTTGCCTTCTACCTTGACTTGTTTTGTAAAATGATTCAGTTTTACTTGCTAAATTTTTATCGCAATATGCCTCGTAATACACAACTTGCCAAGGAATACCGTGTAGTGTTGATTTGGTATGAGCGTTATTGTGTTGCCATACTCGTCGAGGTAGATTGCAAGTTAGCCCAATGTAGAATTTCCCGTTCCGCTTACTTTTTAGGATGTATACATAGTACATAGTGGATGTACTGTATAGCAACTAGTTAAGCAAAAAAGAAAATAGTCGTAATTGTTAATGTGCTTTTCCACTTCCGCCCATCTGCGCCTGCGGCGCAGTGGTCGGACCCGCACAGACTGGCTCCGCCAGTCATGTCGCGGGCAGCTACCTCTCCGTATTGTTATCAGACGTAGGATTAAGGTTGAGTATTAAGGAGATTTGCTTTTACTCAAGACAAATACATACCCTTAATCCTAAATCTTAATCCTTAATCTGCCAAATTTGCTTATGAGCAAATTTGGCGGAGAGGGTGGGATTCGAACCCACGGTCCGCGTAAACGGACATCAGTTTTCAAGACTGCCGCCTTCAACCACTCAGCCACCTCTCCGTAGTTGTTATTTTGTATAGTACCACTTCCGCCCATCTGCGCCTGCGGCGCAGTGGTCGGACCCGCACAGACTGGCTCCGCCAGTCATGTCGCGGGCAGCCACCTCTCCATTCAGTTTGGACGAACAAATCGGATTGTAGTATACTATGGTAAGAATAGGCTGTCAATCAATATATACTGCCTAGAAATAACACGAGTATATGGCTCAATATGGTGAAAAATTAGCCGAATGGCAATTTCCTGAGTTTACGCGAGAAGACCGAGGACAGTTTTGGTATACGGTTGCTATGGCGGCCGCGGTGCTGTTTTTGCTGTACGCCTTGTTTACGGCTAACTTTCTCTTTGCGGTCATTATCCTACTGGCTGGGGTGGTGTTTTATTTACGCCGCCATGAACAGCCAGAGATGATTGCTGTCGCCTTCTATGAGAACGGCCTACGGTTAGCGGATAAGTTTTATGACTGGGACGAGTTGCGGGATTTTTATATTATCTACGAACCACCAGAGGTAACTGATTTGTATGTCCATACTGGGGGTATACTGCACGCTCGATTGAAAATTGACTTAGCTGATCAGGACCCGATAGCTATCCGCAGTATCTTGCTTGATTACCTTGATGAAGATTTGGACAAAACGGATGAGCCACTGTCCAGCGTGCTTGAGCGGGTGTTTAAGATCTAGCCTAGACAATCTCCAGCGGCTGTGGTACTGTACCAAGCGCAATCATGCGCTTGTAGCTCAATGGATAGAGCATCACCTTGCGGAGGTGGGGGTTGCAGGTTCGAGTCCTGCCAAGCGCGTTTTTTGTTTCTCAGTCACCAGTTGGTGCCTGGTGTTATTTGTAGCAAGTCATCATGCGGATTGATCAACCGGTCAGCCAGGTCCATGCCATGGCCAAAAAATTAACCCCGCAACTGCAGCGCCTAGGTATCAACACCATTGGTGATTTGTTATATCACTTTCCCTTTCGCTATGATGATTTTTCCCAGCAGGTGACGATTGATCAATTACAGCCGGGACAAACGGTGACTGTCAGGGGAGTGGTAGACAGTGTGCGGACCATGCGACCATGGGGCCGCCGCGTCCGGATGATTGAGGTGTTGTTGTCAGATGACACCGGTCAGATTCGATTGTTGTGGTTTAACCAAGTCCATATTGCCAAAGTCATCCAGCCCGGTGATGAGCTGATGGTAGCGGGTAAGGTCAGTGGTAAGCAGCGGCTGACTATGGCTAGTCCCAATTACGAAAAAGTAACCGCTAGCACTGCGGTTACCGGATCGACCCATACCGGCCGATTGATTCCTATTTACGCTACTACCAAAGGTCTGACCACCAAGCAGTTGCGATTTTTGATCAAGCAGGCGTTGCCAGCCGCCGCTACCGCAGCGGATATCATTCCACCGGCTGCGCTGCAGGCATATAGCTTTCCGGTTATTGCTGAAGCACTGGAAACAGTCCACTTTCCCGCAGATACCGAGCAGCTCGACTTGGCTCGACAACGCTTTCGGTTTGAAGCTTTCCTGGTAGTCCAGGTGCGCAATCAACAAGCGCGACAGCAGCTGGCCGCGCAACAGGCCATTGCCGTGCCATTTCAAGAAAAGATTATTAAACAGTTTGTCGCCGCACTGCCGTTTAGATTGACCGATGCGCAGCGTCAGAGTGCCTGGGATATTTTAAAAGACCTAGAGCAAGCCCAGCCGATGAATCGGCTGCTGGAAGGGGATGTTGGCAGTGGCAAGACCTTGGTGGCCGCACTAGCCGTACTCAATACAGTCACTACCGGCCATCAAGTAGCCCTGATGGTACCGACAGATATTTTAGCTAAGCAGCACTACACTACCTTTGTAGATTTATTAGCTTCTCATGGTGTGCGGATAGCGCTGCTGACCGGTAAGCAGGTGCTGGTTGATGATGAAATAGTTAAGCCGGCCGTAGCGGTGAAACAATTAGCAGCAGGGCGGATTGATGTAGCCATTGGCACCCATGCTTTGATTCAAGAAAAAGTGACTTTCAAAAATTTGGTGCTAGCTATTGTCGATGAGCAGCACCGTTTCGGTGTGGCTCAGCGCCAAGCCTTACAGCAAAACTCCGGTGATCAAGCGACCATTCCGCACTTTCTGTCTATGACTGCCACACCTATCCCGCGTTCACTGGCGCTGACGCTGTACGGAGATTTGGACCTGTCTGTTATCAATCAACTGCCACCCGGTCGCCAGCCAGTCCAGACCAGCTTAGTGCTGCCTGAGCAGCGAGCGGCCTGTTATCAGCACATCAAGCAGCAGATTGCTGATGGCCGGCAAGTCTTTGTGGTCTGTCCGTTAATTGAGGGCTCACAGTCCCTCAGCGCTCGTTCAGCTACTGAGGTATATGATGATGTACAGCAAAATATTTTCCCCCAGGCGCGCGTAGCATTGTTGCATGGCCGGATGAAGCAGGTGGATAAGGAAGCAGTGATGGAATCATTTGTAACAGGACAGGTTGATATATTGGTCAGTACGTCGGTGATTGAGGTGGGGGTTAATGTGCCTAATGCTACCATCATGATGATCGAAAGTGCGGAGCGGTTTGGTTTAGCGCAGTTGCACCAGTTCCGGGGCCGAGTCGGGCGGGGACAGCACCCCGGTTACTGTTACCTGCTGACAGAAACAGATACACAGACCAGCATTGACCGGCTGTTGGCACTGGTTGAGAGTACAGATGGCTTTGCTCTAGCTGAAAAAGATCTGTCACTCCGTGGACCCGGTGAGGTGTTTGGCACAGCTCAGAGCGGTGTACCATCATTTGTCGCAGCTAATTTGTTTGATGTGCAAAATATCAAGCGAGCCGCTCAGTGGGCTCAAAAGATCCTCAAAAAAGACCCAAATTTAGATAATCACTTAGCGCTCCAACAACGCTGCCGTCATCAGGCGGGGATACATTTAGAGTAATATTGACGATCATGGCGCAGCGGTGATAGAATATATCTTATGCACCTGTGGTGTAGATAGTTGACCACTGACCGGACGAAGGAAGGAGGTATGGTAACGGTTCAGTTTGCCATCTACAAAAATAGGGGCATGAGTTCTTTAACCAACACAGTGAAAGGTACAGGTAGCCACAAAATGGCAGCGAATCCGAATGCGGTAGGGGCAGACATCGTCATGTTTATCAATCCGTCACCACTGCGTGTGCAAATCGACAATATCGGCACGCTAGCGAGGCCAATCAACGTCAAATGTAACGGCCAAGGTGATTGTCATGTCCGGTTGGAGTTGGTGCATGTGGCATCACACCAACACAGCAGCCAATCGCCTCGCATGATGACTCTGCGAGCCAGTCAGCTCAAGACGCCAACGGGCAAAAAAATCCCCGCAGATGTTTTGCGGAAAGGGCCGCAGGCGTTGCAGCGGTTCATGGAGCAACATTGTCGAGTTGCTGATCAGCGCCAACCGATGACGCGAGCGCAGTTCTTGGCGGTACAACAGCGGCCGATGCCGACATTGGCATAATTTGCCTATTTAAATGTATTGAGGTATGTCAAATGTGCATACCTGAGTACGCGGCACACACGAAGTCCCGGTCGTGTTGACAATGATTCTCCCACCTCAGCTACTCATAGCTTGGAATCGTTGTACATTAGGCACGACACCCACAGCCGTCCCCTCCCGACAGGGGGCGGCTTTTCTATTACTTAAAATCCGTCGCGATATAGCGCCACGGCTTATCCGTATACGCTCCGGCGTAATCAATACCCACTCGTGGCGCAGTGGTAATCATTTTTGGCTTGATGTGCGCGTTAGCAATCCATAGGCCATTAGCTTTGCTTAGCAGCTGGTTGTTGTGCTGTGTGGTGATATCCATATAGCGGCACAGCTTGCCGGGGCCGTTAGCCAGCTTGGGTGGCAGAGGAGTGGCTTGGTCATACTGCCACCGTTGCGTGGCGGCAATAGGTTCAAACGCCTGGATGCCTCGGATTAATACAGCCGCAGGGTAGTCGGTTTTTTCTGTCACTACATTGAGGCAGTGGTACATACCATAAATCAGGTAGACATAGGTGTGGCCCGGCGGACCAAACATCACTTCGGTCCGTCGGGTGCGACCACGACTGGCGTGTGAGGCGGTGTCATGCGGCCCGCAGTAGGCTTCTGTTTCTGTGATAATGCCGCTGTAGAGCTGGTCAGCCTGGCGGTGAAACAAGACACAGCCGAGCAGCTGACGAGCTACTCGGCGGGTGGGTTGGGCGAAAAATGAGGCGGGGAGTAGGCGCATTTATTCACTGTTTGTCGTTTTATTTAAACCATCACCGACACATTTCTGGTAGACGGCCATTTTTTGAGTAGCGGTAGCTTCAGCCCAGCTGCCACTACCGGCATAATTTTTAAAGCATTTTTTGACGGTTTCGCCAGAGCACTTTGTTTTCCATAGATCGGCCACGGCTTGGAACTGCTGTTCTGGATCAAGTAGCATTGGTACGGTATAACAGGTGCTACCAATTTGAATACTGGGCTTACTACTGCAGAAACGGCCAGGGAAAATGGTGATTTGCCCCAGGCCAATGCCGTGTGAATAGCGCCAGTCGAGGTTTAAAGTGTCAGGGTCAGAACAGCCACCTTCGCTGACACTTAGTTGTGTGGTGCAGGTTTTGTCATCATTAACAAAGCTTCTATCAGTTTTGAGGGTAGCGTTGGGGGTAAAATTCCGGCCGGAGTGGTATTTGCCAGAGCTAATAAAATTTGTCCGAGCGGAGACACCAGACACCGGCGCATCTTCGTCATGCCCGACGGCGTTAGCATTTCCACCGGATTCTTTCTGTAAAATTGCCTGCAGCGTACAAAAATCAATATGGTCATTTTTTTCAGCTACGGTTCGCATCATCGCTTCCATTTCTGGGCCAAAGGGACGAATGAGGGCTTTGCCGGTGATCTGCGTGTAGACCCCTTCCGGAATAGTGGTAATATTGAGTTCGGTTTTATTGACTGCTGGCACTACTACCGGAGTCAGGTTGACAATGTTTGGGTTAACTAAAAAGAGAATAGAGTAGCTGCCCACCGCTAAAATCAGCCCAGTGACCGCTCCGACAATAGTTGTTTTAGCCCGACCGACTGCGTCAGCGTTGCCGCCGGCCGTCATCCAAGTAAAGCCGGCAACGATAATGACGATAATAGCCAGGGCTACTGCTACACCGACGCCGAACTGATAAATAGCTCGGGTATACTCAGCTAACCAGGGCACGGTGTAAAACCGTTCCGTGTCACTGCCGTAAATTTCTAATTCATCGGTAAAGCCGTTGAAACCGGGAATGTCAACTTGGGCTGTTGGTGGTACCACGTCAATGTCACCACCACCAGCTGTTGGGCAGGCTTCATTGAGTAGTTCGCAAGCAATATTGAAACCATCTTCAGTTGATGCGTCGTCAGTTTCAAAGCGAGCGCAAGGGTCTTCATCAGATGAGTCAGCGTCTTCGTATGGGTCATGGTAAAACTCTGCCGAGCGGCCATCGACTGAACTGGTACAGGCACAGCACATCTCACCTTCCTGGGCAGCAGCTGGCAGGGTGGGTATGAGCAACATGATGCTAATAATGCTGCCACAGATTAATAAAGGTAAGCGGTTCATGTGGAGGAGGATTCTTTAGGAGCGATCTTTTTTTTGGTATACAAATAGGCGCTGGCCCAGGCAGTGACCGGCACCGCTACCGCCAGACCGATAGTGCTAGATAGGGAACGGAGTAGTTCTTCACTGACGGAGGCAACGTTAAGCGCTAGAAATGGCGAATAATCTCCTTGGCCATAGCTGAGCCACACTACCAGTGATGTCCCAACATAAGCGAATATAAGCGTATTAGTCATAGTGCCGATAATATCTCTACCTACACGCATGCCGGAGGACCACAATTCTTCTATAGTTGCAGATGGCTTCACATACTTCACTTCTTGAACGGCTGCAGCAATTGATACAGCGATATCGTTAACAGCGCCAATAGCGCCAAGTAAAATCCCAGCCAAAAAAACAGACACGGCGGTAATTTCTGGCATTTGATAGTATAGGGAAGCATCTTCGTTGGCCAGCTCACCAGGTACTTTCATTAGAGCGGCAAATCCAGTGGACAGTAAAAAGGTTATGAACACTGCTGTTAGCATACCAATACTTGCAGCCAAGCTTTTTTTGTTCCAACCCACAACAACCAACACATCAATAACCGTCATTGGGACGGCGATAACTAATATGGCGCTGATAGGGTTCCAGCCAGCTTTAGTGACTAGCGGTATGACGGCGCCAAATAAGAGTAAGCCTGATATCACTAGGCTAATCAGTGTTAAAAAGCCCTTTTTTTGTCCAACCAAAATTATAATCCCTAGAAATAATGCTAGTAGGGGAATAAGTGGTAGCAAGAATAGACGCGTGACCACAATAACCAAAGGCTCTCCAGTCAGGGTTTTGAGGTTGATTTGTGTCACGACCCAATCGTTCTGCTGCAATGGACCAATAAAAATGTATGGTCCAGCCGTTTCATAGGCGTGTGTAGTAGTCACTTGTTGACCAGCTAGTGGACCAGTGTTGAATGTTAAGGTAACGGTTTGAGTAACTCGTTGGGCGTCGTTTATAATACCAGGCTGTGCTTCCTCTGCTACGATCGATTGAACGCGAGCAACAGCGATATTTTGGTCGTTGGAAAAAGACACGACGTACTGTAGGGCTATGGTAGTGCCAGCAAGTAGTAGGGCTATCAAAAGCCACCAGCGAAACTTGTAGATGGCGCTACTTACTCTGTCTCTGTTGCTTCGCCCGCGTTCGCGCATACTTTTGAGGATAAATCCTTTAGGGTTGAGGTGGGATCCAAGAGGTTTTTTGGTTTGGTGCTGAGATAGTGCTTAGCACAGTAATTTGGGTCATCACCAACAGCCTGGTTGTCGGGGGTGGGCCAACTTGTATTAGCCGCAGTTCCGCTTGTGTAAAGTTCAAAATGCAGCATGCCACAGTTAGAGGCAGTGCCTAATGTATCACCTGCTTTTACGGTATCACCAGCTTTGACAGTCACCGTGCCAACATTTAATTCACCGTAGTTCACAACATTAGCTCCGTGCTGCACTAATAGCGCTACGCTATCCCCTGGGCCTGTTTTGCAGTTAGGGAGAAATGAGTATGGTCCAGCGACAACTCTCCCATCAGCAATGGCTACAACATCCTCGGGCCTATTTCCTGCAGTAGGAATATCTACACCAGCGTGGCACCGAGGAGATCCATCTTTAAATTTTCGACGCTGCCCAAAATTGTTAGCAATTCCGCGGATAGGGCCATTAGCAAATGGGAAGCATTCACCACCAATTGAAGGGTATGAACCATTCGCAGGCCCTCTATTGCTCAGCCCAGCCAGTTCTTGCGCCTCATCTTCAAAATCAAGCTCCGTGTATTGCGTGTATGGCACGGTCACGGGTGTTAGGTTGACTAAGTTAGGATTGACAATATAGAGGATAGAATAGCTACCTACTGCCAGTAACACCCCTGTCACTGCACCCAGAATTTGCTCTTTGGCTCGCTTAACAGCATCACCGTTACCACCAGCTGTCATCCAAGTAAAGCCGGCTATAATAATGACGATGATAGCTAATAGTACGGCAGCACCGATAATGAACTGATAAGCTGAGCTGATGTACTCAGCAATCCAGGGAATGCTATAGAATTGATTACCCTCAGGACCACGTAATGGCACATCACGAGAAAAACTAACGTCACCGTCAGGGAAGCCTATTTGTGTGTCTGGGATACTTAATTGTACACGTTGCCCTTCTGGTGGACAGCTAATGCATTCGTGCGCAATAATGTCACCAGTCTCATTTTCAATATTGTGACAGGTGCAGCCATCGCAACATTTACTACTGCCCGTCGCATCAGCGCAAGAGCCACTGAAGTAGTCGTTTTCTTTGCGGGTGCATTGTCCAGCTTCTTCCTCATTATCCGCCGTTGTTTCAGTCTCTTCAGTTTCCGGCTCATCGTCTTGAGCCCATACCGGTACCGCTACTGCGGAAGACAGGAGACTGAAGGAGAGGATAGCGATAATGAGGCTTTTTTTAATCATAGGCCATTACACTTAGCACTGGCGCAGGCAGAAACTTCCCACTTATCAAGGCCACGGATAGTGTCCATTGATGTGTACTTAATGATATCACTCCAATCATCAACTTCCTCATCCGCTAATAATTCACAAATAGTTTGAGGGTCATCTTCATCAACATCGGGAGTAAAGCCACCATCCCAATCAGCTGCTAGTTTTTGGTACAGCTCCTGCGAGCACCAGTAGCATCGGTCATCACCAGCAAAAATACGAGCAGCGTCTTTGTCTACCCAGACGCAGGTACCGCCGTTAGTGCCAGTACGAGCACCAGGGCTGTTATTGATAAGATCGCATACTCGCTGACCTTCTCCCAGACCAAAAGAGCGCTCAACGTCGTCATCTTTAATTTTATTACATACCGTGCCAGGGTTTTGACAGGCATAGTCTACCTGCATATATGGTGGTATTGGTAACGCACCACCGTAGGCGTTGATGGAGCCGTCTTCATTAATATTTGGCACGCAGGCAGTGCTGCCACCACAAGAGGAGCCAATACAGATACTGCCACTAGTTATTTCTTCACCCTTACTGTAATACAACCCGCAGGTGGTTTTACGTCCAGCAGTAAATTTTTCGCCACTAATCTCTCCCACTCTGTCGTTAATGAGGTATATAGTTTCGTTTGGCAAGACTTCTGGTGAACAAAATTGCCCTAGTCCAACTCGACCAATAATTGGCACTCGTAACGGGGTTAAGTTGGTTAAATTTGGGTTAACAATATAGAGAATAGAAAAGCTGCCCAAAGCCAACAGTACGCCAGTGACAGCACCGACGATAGTAGTCTTAGCTCGATTGACTGCATCAGCATTACCACCGGCCGTCATCCAGGTGAAGCCAGCTACAATGATAACAATAATCGCCAGGGCAATAGCCGCACCAATGATAAACTGATAGGCACCGCTGATGTATTCGGCAATCCACGGAATGGCGTAGTACTGATTGCCTTGTGGTCCAGTAGCTTTAATGTCTGAGGAGGGCGTCAGGTTGACGCTCGGTAGATTGATTTGCAGGTCTGGCTCGTCCAGTAGTAAATTGACAGGCTGTTCGTCTTGCGCCAAGACGCCGCTGACCACAAGGCCACTGCCGATAACCAGGCAGCTGACAATTAACCAATGGAAGAAGTGAAGGCGCATGGGAAATAGTTAGCGGATACGAATCTGTTGAGCGGTGCCAGTAGCCGTGTCGGTAAAGAACAAGTTACGACCATCTTGGCTGACCACTATGTTCTCAGCTGTGTAGCTGTCTTCAGTGGTGGCGATCAGGGTCTTGGCACCGGATTGTAAGTCAATTTTGTAGAAATCATCCGGAATACTATCGGCTACTTCTGGTACCAGCCCAGCCCCTTTCGGCAGGTACTGTGGCACGGCGCAGTAGACGGTTTGACCATCAGCGAAGGCACATTTATCCGCCCAGGTATTAAGCTCTAAGTTGACGCGCAGCAGACCAGACTGGTCACCACGAGCGGTGGTGAACCACAGGTTGGGTTGTAGGTCGGTAAAGCTGGAGTAGACACTGTAGAAGAGGAATTCGCCATCCGGACTGTACTGTTGCTCCAGACCACGCCCTTGCAGTACGACAGCGGGTAATTCGGTACCGTCAGTGGTGATAAAGATCAAGCGTTGACGGTCAAAGTCCATGCTCTGACGGTAGTTCCCGACCACCTGTCCAGTTGGTGACCACAAGACAGAGATGTTACTACTATTATCGCCCACCGGCGCGATGTTACGCACCTGGCTGCCGTCAGCATTAGCTACGGACAGCCAACGGTTCTCGCGGTCCAAGCGCATGTTTTTAAAGGCGATCTTTGTCGAGTCGTCAGAAAAGTCAAATTCTTCCCAGTGGTTGGGTAGCGTCTTCTGTTCTTTGGTTAAGAAATTGTAGTAAATAGTGGCGCCGTCAGGGAACTTCATAATAGCTTTAGCGCTATCCGGTGCCCAGGTAACTTCATCGACATTAAAGAATTCATCATCAGATAGGGCAGTGACGCTGCCGTCAGCGTTATATTTGTAGAACTTGCCGTCATTTGGGTTGTAGCCAACCAGGTTGTTACCGTCAGATGATCGGTACATTGATTCTATTGGTGTGGTTGATACTTGCGTCACTTGCGTGGTGCCACCACGGGCGATAGGACTAGCAGTAGAAGTGGCTGGGGGAGTGGTGTCAACTTCGTCAGAAGGTACCAGTCGACCGTTGACGTTTAGCAAGACCGTACCGCTGCCAGTGTTGGCTGGTGGTAAGCCACCAGAAAAATCGTCACCTTGGTTGATTTGATTGGTTGGCGTGGTTGGCGTTGAGGTGGCGCCAAATAGTATGAAGTACAGCGCATAGGCTAACAGCCCAGCGGCTAGCACGAAAGCGATGATAAACAAGATACGTTTAGTGCGGTCACTCATAGGGGTATGTCTAGAATAGGATCAAAAATAACTAGCCAAAAATGTCCAGCCAACAATAGGGGCTAGAATTGGTAGCATCAGCGTCAAAAATGATATCAGCAACAGCGTAGCGATAATTATATCCAATACAACTAGGACGATAATTTCAGCTAGTTCAATGGGCTTAGAGGCCATGACTTTGGCTAGGTTCTTAGCTTTAATCACAGCGCTACTGGCCGCGCCAGCAATGCGACTGCCACTGGCTGCCACCTTGCCTTGACTGTTGCGGGTGGCTTGCTGACGGGCACGCCCCTTTGCCTTCTTTGCTACCCCTACTTTCCCAAAAGTAAACCACTCAATACCAAACTGACAAAAACGACGACTACCAGCGAAGTACCGCGCCGCAAAGTGAAAGTTGATGTAGAGCAGGGTTAAACCAAAGCTATCAATCAGGTTAATCCATGATAATTTTAGTAAATGAGCAGTTGCTACTTCACCTGCTACGTCGGCAAGAGCGTTGGCGTTTTTGCGAAGTCGAGACTTCGCTTGATTGTCACGCAGCTCTTTAGCGCGAATGCGACGTCCTTGGCGCAAGTACTGCCGAGCAGACATAGCCTGAGGATCTTGGGTTGTCGCTTGACGAGCAGTAGATTGGCTATTGGCCGTCGCAGTCTCTTGTCGTTGTTGACGTCGAAAAGCACCCTTGGACAAGGTTTGGTTGGTCAGGACGTTTGCTTCCGCCATAGACGTGTGTCGTTACCCTCCGGCGGATCAAGTTACTGAGGAGTCAGCTGGAGGTTATTATCTGAAACGGTTACTGAGATTATACCACGTTTGGTAGTTTTCTGCTGCAAAATCAGTTCTGACAACGGTGTTTCGATCAATGTCTGAATATGCCGGCGGATCAGCCGAGCGCCTTGCTGTGGTGCCTGCTGGTGAGTGGCCAGCCAATTGACGGCTTTGGCATCAGCTTTTATGGTGACGCCTTGCTTGCCGAGTCGACTATTCAGCTCAGCTAACTGCAGGCGGACAATCTTTTTCAAATCAGCCGCGTTGAGTGGGCGGAAGAATAGGGTGGCGTCCAGTCGGTTGAGGAATTCTGGTCGGAACTGATCAACTAAGCTTTTTTCTAGGTAGCCTTTCATTTCATCGTAGAGGTCATCATTAGTAGCCACAGCATCAAAGCCAATCGACTTGGTGCGAACAAACTGCTGCAAACCGACATTGGAGGTCATAATGATGATGGTGTTTTTGAAGTTGACCTGGCGACCGGTAGCATCAGTCAGCATGCCGTCTTCCATCACCTGCAGCAGGATGTTAAAGATTTCCGGGTGAGCTTTTTCAATTTCATCAAACAGCACCACGCTGTACGGTCGACGGCGGACAGCCTCAGTTAGCTGACCACTTTCGCGGTAGCCAACATAGCCGGGTGGCGAGCCGATCAGTTTCGACACATTGAAACTTTCGCGGAATTCCGACATGTCAATTTTGACCAGGGCTGACTCGTCTTCAAATAATTCTTTGGCCAGCACTTTAGCCAAGGCGGTCTTACCGACCCCAGAGGGACCCAGGAAGATAAATGAGCCAATAGGGCGCTGTTCGGTAGCCACGCCGGCCCGAGAGCGCTTAATGGCGCGGACTAGTTGTTCAATCGCTTCGTCTTGGCCAACAATGGCTTTTTTAAGCGATTTTTCCAGGTCTAAAATCTTCTGCTGCTGGTCTTCAGCTACTTCTGCTAGGGGGATACCGGTCATGTCTGACACCAGTTGAGCGATATTTTCAGCTGTGATGCGACCAATCCGCTGCTGCTGTTCTTTTTCAATTGCGCTGCGCAGGTGGTGCAGTTCTTGCTGGGCTTTTGCTTGTTGATGCTTATAAGACAAGGCTTGGTCAAATTTTTCATCAGCAATAGCTTGCCGCTTATTCTTTTCTAGCACCGCAATACCCTGTTCAATCGAGCGGGCTTTTTGCATAACGTGACTAGGTTTGTGGGCCACGCGGACTTTAGCGGCCGCCTCATCAATTAGGTCAATAGCCTTGTCTGGCAAGAATCGTTCTGTTACATAGCGGTGTGACAACTGAGCCGCCGCTTTGATAGCCTCATCAGTAATAGTGACGTGGTGGTATGACTCATAGTGAGGTTTCACACCGGTGAGGATGGCGACCGTTTTTTCCACTGTTGGTTCAGCTACCATTACCGGTTGAAAGCGGCGTTCTAGAGCGGGGTCAGCTTCAATATGTTTACGGTACTCATCCAGGGTGGTGGCGCCGATACAGCGGATCTGTCCGCGGGCCAGTGAAGGTTTGAGAATATTAGCCGCATCCATAGAACCAGGCGCAGCGCCAGCGCCGGTCAGCGTATGGAGTTCATCAATAAAGAGAATGACAGAGTCATCTTTTTGAATTTCTGTAATAACATTTTTCAGCCGTTGTTCAAATTCCCCACGGTACATGGTACCGGCCAACAGCAGCCCCAAATCAAGCATTAAAATCTGCTTATCGAGCAGGACTTCCGGCACGCGAGCATTGACGATATTTTTAGCTAAACCTTCAACGATAGCTGTTTTGCCAACGCCCGGCTCACCCAGTAGGACGGGGTTGTTTTTGGTGCGACGACAGAGAATCTGGGTCAGCCGCTCAATTTCTGTCTGGCGGCCAATCACCGGGTCGATGTCTGATTGGACATCTGGGTCAGTCAGGTCAACCGTGAATAATTCCAAGACGTTGCCGCTGTTGGCGGGCTGTGGCGGTTGCCCAAAGGGCATGCCTTCATCACCTGGTGGCGATGACTCAGACTGCTGCTGCAGAATGCCACCAATATCGTTGAGTTTACTGGTGCTGCGTAAGATGACTGTTAGTTGGTCAGTCAGTGTTTCCAGATTAACACTGCTCTGGGCCAAGATGGCTAGCACTAGTTTGGGCGGGTTTTCCAGTAGGGCCGCCAGCAGGTGTTCGGTGCCGATGTAGCGGTGCTGGTGGCGCTGGGCAATGATAGCCATCTGCTGAAGAACGCGCTGCGCCGGACCAGTCAGCTCTGGTGGCGTATCGCCAGTGGTAGCGGAAAACAGCTCAGCAATCAGTCGCTGGGTTTGCAAGGGACGCACCCCTTGTTTATGCAACAGCTCACTACTAACACTGCCGCGAGTGACGATTAAACCAAACAGCAGGTGCTCTGGTGTCACCACAGATTGCCCGAGTTCACGGGCACAGCCATGAGCCGAGCGTAAGGCTCGTTTCAGGTTCTGACTGAAGAATTGGTTAGTTGCTGGTTGGTTCATTGGTTGGTGGTGTTGGGGCAGCAGTCTGTCCGGCTACATCACGGTAGAGGTGAGCGATGTAGAGCACGCTAAATGGTGCTACCAGGAGGCTAAAAATTAAATTGAAGAAAAAGAAAATTACATCATTACTAGTAGCTAGTCCAAGGATACTGCTCAATACCCCTTGGGTGATAGCGATAACCAACCACAACACTAGTAGCCGACCAAAGATGCCCCACCAGTGACCGCGGACCAGTTGCTGGCTACGCTGCAAGGCCGTCATGCCACGACTATTTTCATAGACCAAAACAAATTGACTGAAGCTGTAGTTGATCAGTTGGCGGATAAATAGGATAGTACCAACTACAACGATAATACCGCCAATCAGTGAGGCTGCTACCTCTACTGACGAGTTAGCGATGATATTGATAGCTATAGTGTAACCAATAGCGCCGATAGCCATAGGCACCAGCGCAATGGCCAGTAAGATTACGCTAACTAACAAACCAACTAAGAAGTAGGGCAAAATTAAATTGCGTGTGGAGCGAAATACCTGGCTAATTGATTTGGTTAGGTCCTGGGTCAGACGAATAAATGCCGCCCCACCCCAAATACTGACGATAATAACCGTCAGAAGCAATAGAATGATAATCACGGACATGATGATCTGAGTAGTAACACTGCCGCGCAAGGCAACGATACTAAAACCAACCAGGCCGATCAAGATAAACGACGGCAAGGTGATCAGCACAGACATGCCGAGCAGCTTACCCAAGTGCTGGGTGAAGTCGCGCCAGCTGTGACTGAGCAGTTCGTCAAAGTCGATCAAGGTTTTTTCAGGCATAAGGTTGCTAAGGTTAGGCGCCGGAGCGAAGGGCAGCGACGCGCTCTTCGATGGGCGGGTGAGTAGAAAATAATTTCGCTAAGGATGTTTTACCAAAAGGATTGCTGATGTACAGATGGGCGGTGGCCTGACTGGCGCGGCGTAGGGGTTGGGACTGCTGGCCGATTTTTTCCAGCGCTCGGGCCAAGCCTTCTGGGTAGCGGGTCATCAGGGCGCCGGAGGCATCTGCCAGAAACTCTCGCTTACGTGAAACAGCTAGTTGAATCAGTTTGGCGATGATGGGGGAGAGGATGATCAGCGCCACGCCGACAATGGCCAGCAGGCCGCCTTGGTTACGATTATCGTTACTACCACCAAATAGCCGACTACGGATAAAGATATCACTCAGCAGTGCCAGCGTGCCGACCAAGACAATCACCAGGGTCATCAGCCGGATGTCATAGTTCTGGATATGGGCCAACTCATGAGCAATGACGCCTTCCAGCTCTTCGTTTTCCAGTTTATCAATCGCCCCCTGGGTGACGGCCACAGAGGCATGCTCTGGGTCGCGACCAGTGGCAAAGGCGTTGATACTGTTATCAGGGATGATGTGAACTTTCGGTATTGGCAAGCCGGTAGCGATACAGAGGTTCTCCACCATTCGGTAGACATACGGATTGTCTTCTTTGGCGATTTGCTGGGCGCCAGATGAAGCCAACGCCATGCGATCACCATAAAAGTAGCCGCTGATAGACATGGCGATGGAGATGAAAAAGGCTACCACTAGCCAGCCATAACCAAAGTCCGTGGTGTAGCTCAGTAACCAGCCCACCGCTAAGACGAAGACGACGAAGAGGATAACTAGCCAGGTACTCCGCCGCTTATTACTATCAATCTGATCGTACAGCATGGCTGGTTAGAAGCTGACGTTAGGGTTCTGACGAACCGCCTCACCACCCACTTCAAAGTATTCCTTCTGAGCAAAGCCTAGTTGCTTAGCAAAGAGGTTAGCTGGGAAGGTTTCGAAGGAGATGTTGAAGGCTTTGACCGTGTCGTTGTAGAAGCGGCGAGCGGCCATGACTTTGTTCTCCGTATCACTGAGCTCGTCTTGCAGCTTGGCAAAATTTTCATTGGCCTTCAGGTCAGGGTAACTTTCACTCAAGGCAAAGATTGACTTCAGTGTATCGGTCAGCATGTTTTCTGCCTCAGCTGAGGCAGCTGCACCCTTACTCTGCGCGGCCATGGCCATGTTGCGAGCCTCGATCACCTTTTGCAAAGTCTCTTGCTCATGGGCGGCGTAGCCCTTGACTGTCTCAACTAAGTTAGGAATCAGGTCGTGACGGCGCTGCAATTGCACGTCAATATCTGACCAAGCTTCTTCAGCTCGGTGCTTGAGTTTGACAAAGCGGTTGTAGACACCAATCAGCCACAGAATGAACAGGACGACGATACCGATGATGACCAGACCGACAATGCCCCCCAAGCCGGCAATAAAACTTCCCATAGTGCACAAAATAATTAGCGTTTCTTAAGTGAAACTGATATACTAAAATCCACTTAAATTATAAGAAAAATGGCGCTGTTAGTCAATTTTTCCTATGACCACCTCGATTAGTCCAGATATTTTTCGTTCTTACGATATTCGCGGCATTTTTAATGATGATCTAACACCAGCAGTGGGCTACCAGGTAGCCTTGGCTTATGCGCAGAAATTTCAACCCAAGCGGGTGGTAGTGGGGCAAGATGTTCGGCCAGCCAGTGGGCAGATTAAGGCGGAAATTATCCGCGGGTTGGTGGAGTCTGGAGTGGAAGTGTTTGATATTGGTATGATCGCCTCAGACATGCTCTATTTTGCAGTTGGTCACTATGGTTACGACGGGGGCATTGTGGCATCAGCCTCGCATAACCCGGCCGAGTACGCCGGCATCAAAATTACCAAGCAGGAAGCCCAGCCAGTCTTCGCAGAAAACGGCTTGTTTGATCTGCGGGATATGATTATCGATGGACCACTGACCTCACCAGGTAAACAGGGCAGTGTGACCGAGCAAGACATCTGGGATGAGTATCTGAATTTTGTCACTTCTTTTGTTGATCTGTCAGCCATCACCCAGTTCCATCTAGCAGCCAACGCTAACTTTGGCATGAATGGGGTTATCCTGGACAAACTGATCGCTCACAGCAATCTGCCGCTGCAGGTATCAAAACTGAACTACGATCCTGATGGTACTTTCCCCAAAGGACGGCCGGATCCACTGCGGCCGGAGAATCGTGGTGAGTTACTGGAGTTGACGCAGACCAGTGGGGCTGACTTTGGTGTAGCTTGGGATGGTGATGGTGATCGGGTATTTTTCTGTGATAATCAAGGGAATTTTTACAACCCGTCTTACTTGTCAGCCATTTTCATTGAGCAATTCTTAGGCAAGCAGCCCGGCGCTACCTTCCTCTATGACACCCGCTACGTCTATGCCGCGCGGGCAGCAGCTGAGGAGCACAGCGGCACGGCCTTTCAGGTCAAGGTCGGGCATTCCTACATCAAGGACCGGATGCGCAAAGAGCAGGCTGTTTTCTGTGGTGAGTCCAGCGGCCACTTTTATTTCCGTGACAACTGGTACGCTGACAATGGCATGATTCCGCTGCTGATGGTCCTGGAGCTGTTGTCCAAACGGCAGACTGATTTGCAGACCCTACTACAGTCATACACCAGTCGCTTCTTTATCTCTGGTGAGCATAACTTCACTGTGGCGGATCGTGACGCGGCACTGGAGACGGTCAAGCAGCACTACGCCGATGGACAGCTGGACGACAGCGATGGTGTAGCGGTGGCCTATGACAACTGGCGCTTCAGTCTACGGGTGTCAGCTACTGAACCGCTGGTGCGGCTGAATGTAGAATCAACCGATCAGCAGCTGGTTGATGAAAAATTAGCTGAAATTAAACAATTATTGACCACATAGTCTATGAGTAGCAATCAGGAAGTCATTGCCGGGCTTGAGCCAGCTGTGGTCTGGCAGCAGTTTGCCAAGATCGCCGCTGTACCTCGCCCAAGTAAAAAAGAAGAAAAAATCCGTCAGTATGTCATTGATACGGCTGAGCGGTTGGGACTGAAGCATGTCCAGGATGAAGCGGGTAATATCGTAGTGACGGTGCCGGCTACGGCCGGGCACGAGCAGGCACCGGTGGTGGTGATTCAATCTCACCTCGATATGGTTTGTGAGAAAAACAGTGATGTCCAACATGATTGGGATACAGATCCGATTCGTTTAGTTCGTGATGGTGAGTGGATTACCGCTGAGGGCACTACGCTAGGTGCTGACAATGGCATGGGTGTGGCAGCAGCGCTGGCGGTGGCCAGTGACGATACCGTTGTCCACGGACCATTAGAACTGCTCTTCACAGTTGATGAAGAAACTGGTCTGACTGGCGCGCAGCAGCTTGATGCCAGCATGATCAGCGGCACGATGTTGTTGAACCTCGACTCAGAGGAGGATGGTATTTTTTACATCGGTTGCGCTGGTGGTCAAGACACGATCGGTGAGCGGAAGCTGGAGATGGAGTCACTGGCGACTGATTGGACCGTCTATACCTTGACAGTTAGCGGGCTGCGGGGCGGACACTCTGGTTGTGATATTCACGAAGAGCGAGGCAATAGCATTCGCGTCCTCGGCCAAGCGCTGAGTACTTTGGCGGCCAAGGTGCCATTTCGGATGATTAGTTTGCAAGGTGGTAGTAAACGCAACGCCATTCCGCGCGAAGCCAGTGCCACCATCACCTTTGCGCCAGACCAAGAATCTGACGCCAACGCGGTGATTGAGTCAGTTGAGGCAGCAGTGCAACAAACGCTGAGTGGTGGTGATGAACAGGTAGCGCTGCGACTCCAAGCTTCTGATCAAACGGTTAGCAGTGTCATGGGCGTGGATGCTCAGGCGGACATCATTGCCGTGATCAATGCGTTGCCGCATGGCGTGATTGAGATGAGTAAAGACATTGAAGGACTGGTGGAGACATCAACCAACGTAGCGACGATTGATTTCTTTGATCAAGAAATGGTTATTGGCACCAGTCAACGCAGTAGTAATGATGCCGCCCGTCAGGCCATTGCTCAGCAGGTAACAGATATATTTAAGCAGCACCAGTTCAGTGTGACGCAGAGTGAACCATACCCAGGCTGGCAGCCGAATCCCCAGTCGGCCCTCTTGCAGCGAGCGACTGCAGTCTATGCCAAGCAGTTTGAGACTGAGCCGGAGGTTAAGGCGGTTCACGCTGGCTTAGAGTGTGGCATTGTCGGTCAGCGCTGCCCAGGCATGGACATGATTTCTTTTGGCCCTACCATCACCGGGGCGCATTCGCCGGATGAGCGGGTGCATATTGTTCATGTCCAGAAATTCTACACATTACTAATCGCCTTATTAGCTGATATAGCAGCTGCTTGACGGATAGCACCAAGGCGCTACTATAGGACAGACTGATTACTTTTACTATGGTTGGTACGATTCTCATCTTCATTGCCGTTTTAGCTATCCTAGTGCTGGTGCACGAGTGGGGGCATTTTTATACTGCTCGAAAGTTTGACTGTGATGTTGAGGAGTTTGGTATTGGCTTTCCACCTCGGGCCACCAGTTGGATTAGTAAAAAAACCGGCATCCGTTACTCCCTCAACTGGTTGCCATTGGGGGGATTTGTCAAAATTAAAGGGGAAGACGGGCAAGATAAGAGTGACCCAGGTAGTTTTGCTGCCAAGCCGGCCTGGCAACGAGCCATCATTTTAGTGGCTGGCGTGGCCATGAACTGGTTGTTGGCCGCCGTGCTGCTGACAATTGGCTTTATGATTGGTCTGCCATCAGGGCTGCCGGCTGACAGTGCCGGACTATCGCCATACGCGCGGGTCAGTGAACGACAGGTGCAGATCTACAGCGTGGTACCGCAGTCTGTAGCGGCTGAGGCTGGCGTGCAAACGGGTGATATTATCCAGTTGATCGATGGGCAGCCTTACACCGATGTTGATAATGTCCAAGAGTTTATCGTTGATAGTAAAAACGAATCAATGGATCTGACGCTGCTGCGTGGTGATGAGCAGCTGCGGATTACTGTTACGCCGCTGCTGAATGAAGACTTGGGTCGCGCCACTCTAGGTGTTGGCTTGGTGTCAGTTGGTACAGTCTCGTACCCATGGTTTGCCGCGCCAGTGGCTGGTGTCCAAGCCACCGCTCAATTAACCGGCACGATCGTGGTGGCGTTTGCTGATTTAATCAGTGACTTGGTTACCGGTCAGTCAGCTGATGTCGATGTCTCTGGACCGGTTGGTATTGCTGTCTTAACCGGCCAGGTAGCTCGCTTGGGCATTACCCACCTGCTGCAGTTCGTAGCGCTGTTGTCGATTAACTTAGCGATTATCAATATTTTGCCGCTGCCGGCCCTAGATGGCGGACGGCTGCTGTTCTTAGGCATTGAAGCTATTCGCCGCAAACCAGCCGATCAAAAATTTGAAAGCATTGTCCATAACATCGGCTTTTTGTTACTCTTACTGTTGATTGTCTTTGTGACCTATCGAGATATCGTGCGGTGGGGTGGAGGATTGATTGAACGGATTATTGGTTAGTGATTGATTACTTATATTAAATCCGGACTATGAAACTATTAGCACCATTGTTAATGATCATTCTCTTAACTTCGGGTTGTGCATGGTATGCTCATAATGACACCATGGTACTCATGACCGCTGAAGAAGAATTAGCGACTGTTGATTCTTGGCAGGTCATTACGAATGAACAGTGTGGGTTTAGCATTAGTTACCCACAGCAGTGGGCTCAGGAAAATGTAGACCTTCGAGTAGAGCCGCCGAAGGGGTGGCTGGGTAGCGCGTCAGTAACCCGTCCAAGTAAGACATCAGACTACCCGAGCGCAGAGGAGTCTATCGATGGCTATGTCAGTATTTCTTATTATGCCGCCGAGGGGCGTAATACGCTTGATCAGTATATTGCAGACGTCGAGCAGCGCGACCAGGAGCGGTATAACGCGTGCGTTGCAGGGGGCGAGGAAGGGATAGGCTGTGTCGGTCCGTTTACTTTTGATGACTGGCAGCGAGTTACTATTGATGGACAATCGGCATTACAGGTTGATCAGCAGGGGGTACCAGAAGGACTGCCTACCAGTGGCGTGGTAGTGCAAGCTAATGATTGTTTTGTAGATGTATCCGGGACAAATTTTAACTTTAAGGGTACCTATGATTTCCAGCCAGTCTTTGAGCGAATAATTGAAACTATAGTGATTGAATAAATCATGACTGAGCAATTACAACAACTCAAACAAGCAGCTGAAGCCGCTATTGCCGCAGCCACAACCACAGAGGCCTTGCAAGCAGTTGAGGTGGAATTTTTGGGTCGTAAAGGTAAATTGACCGCTGTGTTGCGACAGCTCAAGTATTTACCGGTGGAAGAGCGCAAGGCAGTAGGTGAAGCAGCTAATGCCGTGCGTGATGCTCTGACCGCCCAACTGACAACGGCCAGCCAGCGTTTGCTGATGAACCAGTCAGCGCCGCCAATTGATGTCACTGTACCAGGCAAGCCACTATGCCGTGGGCATATTCACCCTGCAGCGGCTATGCGCCGTGACGTCGAAGCAGTCTTTGGCTCGATGGGCTTTGCTGTTATCGAAGGTCCAGAGCTGGAATCTGAATTTTTTAACTTTGAGGGCTTAAATATTCCTGCCAGTCACCCAGCACGGGATATGCAGGATACGTTTTTTATTACAGAGGCCGACAGCGACCAACACAACCGCTTGGTCATGCGTACGCATACCTCACCAGTACAGGTCCGCGCCATGCAGCAGTACGGCGCACCCCTGCGGGCTATTTTTCCCGGTCGTGTTTTTCGCTATGAAGCCACTGATGCCAGTCACGACACTACCTTTGATCAAGTAGAGGGGTTGTTGATCGACAAAGACATCGCTGTGGCAGATTTAGTCGGCGTGACGCGACAGTTTTTACGCGCATTGTTTGATAAAGAATTGAAGATTCGTCTGCGACCAGGCTATTTCCCCTTCACCGAACCGGGCTTTGAGGTCGATGTCCAGTGCGCTATCTGTGGTGGGGAAGGCTGTTCGGTCTGTAAGCAGACCGGCTGGATTGAGTTGATGGGTGCTGGCCTGGTCCACCCCAATGTCTTGCGAGCTGGCGGCATTGACCCACAGCAGTACAGTGGCTTTGCTTTTGGCTTTGGTCTGACGCGCTTGACCATGATTCGCCACGGTATTGATGATATTCGTTTGTTACTCAGTGGTGACATGCGCTTTTTGCAGCAATTTTAGGTATTTCTATGTTAGTTTCTCGTAAATGGCTGACTAATTTTATCACTATTCCCAAAGGCTTTTCAGCGGAAGAGATTGCTGAAAAGGTTACTTTGCAGACGGTAGAAGTAGAAGGCGTGCAGTCGCACGGGCAACAATTGGCCGGTGTAGTGATTGGTATTGTCACCTCAGTCCAACCACATCCAGATGCTGATCGCTTGCGGGTAGCGATTGTTAGTGATGGCAGTACCGAATATGACGTGGTCTGTGGTGGGGCTAATCTGCAGCAAGGGATGAAAGTGGCCTTTGCCAAGGTGGGTGCCACGGTGCGGTGGCATGGGGAAGGGGAGCTAGTAGAACTCAAGCCGATCAAAATCCGTGGCCAACAGAGTGAGGGTATGATCTGCGCCAGTAACGAGATTGGCATCGAACATCTCCATCCCTGTGCGGATGGTGACATTACGGATCTATCCGGACTGGCTGCTGAAGTTGGTACGCCGCTGGCTGAAGCGTTAGGCATGGATGACACTATTTTTGATATTGATAATAAATCGATGACCCACCGGCCGGATCTGTGGGGTCACTACGGTTTGGCTCGGGAGCTGGCGGCGATTTTTAACGTACCGCTACAGCCGTACAAGACGCCAGCTATTCGAGCTGGGCGCAAGCATAGATTGCAGGCTAGTATCGCAGCTACTCAGCAGTGCAGTCGCTATATGGCGGTGGCAGTTGACGGTGTCACTGTTGAGCCATCACCAGCCTGGCTGGCCAGTCAGCTGGAAGCAGTGGGCGTTCGCTCCATTAACGTTATTGTTGATATTACCAACTACGTCATGCTGGAGTTAGGTCAGCCGATGCACGCCTTTGATAGTAAGGCTATTGCTGGTGGTACAATTACCATTGCTCAGGCTGAGGCGGGTCAGCAGTTCACCACCCTTGATGAGCAAGAGCATCAGTTAACGGCTGATGATGTAGTGATACGTGATGATAAAAAAATACTGGCCCTAGCGGGTATTATGGGTGGTGTAGACAGTGGAGTCAGTGATGACACTACGACAGTGGTATTTGAGTCGGCCACCTTTGATCCAATCAGTATCCGTCAAACTGCTACCCGCTTAGGTATTCGTACCGAGTCCAGTGCTCGTTTTGAAAAGGGGCTGGACCCACAGATGGCTGAACAGGCACTGCGTCGAGCAGTGGAGTTGTTACAACAAATCCAGTCCAATGTGCAAGTCGTCAGCAAGGTGGTTGATGTAGGGGATTGGGATGATACGCCGGTGGTTATCGATGTAGATACCGCTTGGCTGAATCGACGCATTGGCGGTCAGCCACTAACTGATCAGGTCATTACTGACAGCCTGAAGAGTATCGGCTTTGGCGTCAAGAAGAGTAAGAAAAAAGGTGAGCTGACCATCAGCGTGCCATCGTGGCGGGCGACGGGTGATATTGCTATAGCTGAAGACATTGTCGAGGAAGTAGCGCGACTGCACGGTTTTGATGCTATTACGGGACATCTACCAGCCTTACCAATCACTCCGCCAGTTGGTAATAATGAGCGCCAGCTGGAAACAAGCATCATTGACCAGCTAGTTGGCGCTGGCGGTTGCTATCAGGTGGAGACGTATTCGTTTGTTAATGAGGCAACTGTTGGCTTGTTTGGTACTACACCGCAGCAGCACATTGCCCTGGCCAATGCTATTGCCACAGACCAGACACTATTACGCACCACCTTGGTGCAAAACCTAGTCAAAGCAGTGGCCGATAACGCGCGGTACTTTGATGATATTCGCTTGTGTGAAATTGGTCGGGTATTTTTGCCGCAACCAGGTAGCTACGCTCGCTCGACTGACGGCGGCGTGATGTTACCAGACCAACCGAAGCGTTTGACCGTGGTGGTAGCGGCGGCGGATGATGACCAACCGTTTACTACCGCTAAGGGCATGGCGGAGACAGTTTTGCGTAGCCTAGGATTTGATTTTTATTTTGACACTACACCGGATGTGCTGCCGCCATGGGCTGAGCCAGGGCGTAGTATCGGCGTGGTGGTTGATGGCAAGGCCTTGGGAGTGGTGACTGAGCTAAAGCGGGGTATTGGTACGGCTCATGATATTGACTGGCCGGTGGGCATTATTGACCTTGATGTGACTGCTCTAGCAGCCTGTCTACGTAAACCAACGACCTATACACCAGCCGCCAAGTACCCGGCCGTGGTGCGTGATATGGCTATTGTCGTGCCGGACAGTGTTAGCTGGGGGCAGGTGGCAAAAACAGTCCGCAGTGCCGGCCAGCCACTGGTTGAGGCGGTTGAGTTGTTCGACATCTTCACTGGTGGTACAATAGCAGTAGACCACAAGAGCCTGGCCTTTCATGTGACCTATCAGGCCGATGATCGCACCCTGACCGCTGAAGAGGTGACTGCGCATGAGCAGCAGATCATTGATGCCTTGGCTAGCGATTGCCAGGCCAGCTTGCGTCAATAAAACAAAAATAACCTACATCACTATGTTGGAGACCTCAAAAGACCTGCTATTTGTCGTGCTGTCATTTTGTATCCTGTGGTTAACAGTCTTCCTCTGCTGGGTTATTTACTACGTGGCCATGTTGCTCAAGCAGGCGTACACAGTTACTAAGAGCGTCCAGCAGAAGCTCGATGCCTTTGAAGCGCTGATGAACACCATCAAGGAGCGAGTAGAAAAATCATCCAGTCACCTGGCATTAGTGGCTGATGGCATTAGCCAGGTGGTCTAGTTTTTTGTAGCTCGGAAGGCTAAGACAGCGGCTGATTCAATGGCTGAGATGATGGCAGAGGATGATGAGGGAGAGGAGCCAGCAGAGCCAGTCAAGGCAAAGACCACCAAGCGAAAAACAAAAAAGCGGTAAGGATAGAACAGCGAGGTGGATTTTTTGAGAAACAAAACCGTGATGGGGCTGTTTCTTTTTTCTATCACTAGAACACTATGAGTTTTATTCATCTCCACGTTCACTCCCACTACAGCCTGCTAGACGGGCTGCCGAAGGTGGGTGAATTGGTCGATATGGCGAAGGCGGAACATATGTCGGCCTTAGCTTTGACGGATCACGGCGTCATGTATGGCGCGGTGGAGTTTTATCAAAAAGCCACCAAGGCGGGCATTAAGCCCATTATTGGTTTAGAGGCTTATGTAGCGCCCAATGGCCGACTGAATAAACGGCCGCGGATTGATGAAGTGCGTAACCACTTGATCTTGTTGGCGCGAAACGAGACCGGCTACAAAAATTTGATTAAACTGACTTCCATGGCTCACATGGAGGGTTTTTATTATAAGCCGCGGGTTGACTGGGAGTTACTGGAGCAATACCACGAGGGCATTATTGCCTCTAGCGCCTGTCTACAAGGCGAGATTCCCCAGGCACTGATGGCTGATGATACGCAGCGGGCCAAGGAGCTGGTCGCTAAACACCAGCGAGTGTTTGGTGAAGGTAATTTTTATCTGGAGTTGCAGCGTCTGGCCGATACACCGGAGTCTGAGCAGGTTAATCAGGCCTTGATTGCTCTCGCGCGGCAGGAAGGTGTGCCACTGGTAGCGACTAACGACGTCCACTACCTGGAGCAGCCCGATGCTGATGCGCAAGACGTGCTGATCTGTCTGCAAACCAAGCGTAAAAAAGACGAAACCAACCGCATGAACTTGCTGGCCTATGATTTGTCGTTCCGCAGCGCAGCGGCCATGACAGAGAAGTTTGCTGATGTGCCAGAAGCTATTGCTAACACCGCCAAGATTGCCGACATGGTTGATTTTGAAATGACCTTGGGCGAGATCAAATTGCCGTTCTTTGCCGTGCCAGCTGGTAAAACGCCACAGCAGCAGTTAGCGGATCAGTCACAGGCCGGTATCGCTAAGCGGTACGGTGATACGCCGGACCCAGTTATCCAGGAACGGCTGGAGTATGAGCTCGGGGTGATTGAAAAAACCGGTTACGCTTCATATTTCTTAATTGTGGCTGACTTTGTTAACTGGGCTAAAGAGCAGGGCATTATCGTTGGTCCAGGTCGTGGCTCAGCCGCTGGTTCGCTAGTGTCGTACCTGATCAATATTACCAATGTAGACCCAATTAAGTACGATTTGCTGTTTGAGCGGTTTTTGAATCCAGAGCGTGTGTCGATGCCCGATATTGACCTTGACTTTGCTGATGTCCGTCGTGATGAGGTTATTCGGTATGTGGAAAGTAAGTATGGCAAAGACCACGTAGCCCAGATTATTACCTTTGGAACCATGGCGGCCCGGGCGGCAGTGCGTGACGTTGGTCGTGTATTAGACTTGCCATATGGGTACTGCGACAAAATTTCCAAGCTGATCCCGATGTTCACTAGTTTGGATGAAGCGCTCGACAAAGAGCCGGAGCTCAAAGAAATGTATGACAATGACGAGGAGGCGAAGCTGTTAATTGACACTGCTCGACGGATTGAGGGTAATGCGCGACATACTTCCACCCACGCCTGTGGTGTGCTGATTACCCCGGAGCCCGTCAGCCAGTATGCGCCCATTCAGTATGCTAGTGGGAGTGATGAAACTGTGGTATCACAGTATTCACTGTCACCGGTTGAGTCACTCGGTCTGTTGAAAATGGACTTCTTGGGCTTGAAGAACTTGACCATTTTGGAAAACACTATCGATGTGATCAAAAAAATTCACGGCAAGCAGTACGACCTTGATGAGCTGCCGTTTGATGATGCTAAAACTTTTGAGCTGTTCCAGCGTGGCGACACTACTGGGGTCTTCCAGCTCGAATCAGCCGGCATGAAGCGTTACCTCAAACAGCTGCAACCAAACCACATTGAAGATATTATTGCTATGGTGGCCCTGTATCGACCGGGGCCAATGGAGTTTATCCCAGACTTTGTAGCCCGCAAGCATGGCCTCAAAGAAGTGTCTTACATTCATCCTAAACTGGAACCAATTCTCAACAACACCTACGGTATCGCTGTTTACCAGGAGCAGATTATGCGTATCGCCCAAGACCTAGCCGGCTTTACTCTGGGGGAAGCGGACGTGCTGCGTAAGGCCATGGGTAAAAAAATTGCCAGTTTGCTAGCTGAGCAGAAAGAAAAGTTTATCCAAGGCGCCATTGATAATAGCATCCCTGACAAGATTGCAAAAGAAATTTTCCACTTCATCGAGCCGTTTGCTCAGTATGGGTTTAACCGATCGCACGCCGCTTGTTACGCCGTCATTGCCTACCAGACAGCATACTTCAAGGCTAACTACCCGGTGGAGTTCATGGCTTCGCTATTAACCGCTGATCAAGGCAACCTGGACCGGGTGACAGTCGAGGTGACGGATTGCGCCGCTATGGGCATCACAGTCTTGCCGCCAGATATCAATGAAAGTTTTACCAACTTCACTGCGGTGGCCGAAACACTGAATACAGCAGAGCCGCGTATTCGCTTTGGATTGCATGCCGTCAAAAATGTTGGCGAGGGCATTGTTAAGGCTATTATTCACGAGCGCAAGGCCAATGGCGCTTTTACCACCTTCGAAGATTTTCTCTTGCGAGTACGCTCGAAAGAGTTGAATAAAAAATCGCTGGAAAGTTTGGCTAAGGCGGGTGCCTTTGGGCAGATGATTGACCCAAACACCGTCCTGTACAACATGGACGCTATTTTGCAATTTATCAAGGAGACTCATCAAGACCAGGATTCTAACCAAACCAGTTTGTTTGCTGACAGCACTACAGGTCCGCGATATACTCTGCGGTTAGCCGATGTGCCGGCAGTCAGTAAGAAAGAACGGGCGCTGTGGGAGCGCGAGTACCTAGGCTTGTATATTACGGAACACCCAATACGCGAGTTTGCTCGTGACTTAAATCACATCGTTGCGCCGTGCAATCAATTACCACAGATTATCAAGCAGGGTAGAGAAGCAGTGCGCATTGCGGGGGTGGTATCGATGCAGAAGCGAGTCTTTACCCGCAAAGGGGACCCGATGCTGTTTGCTCGGATCGAGGACGCCACTGGAGGCACCGAGGTGATTGTCTTTCCGAAAAAAATGACGGAGCTCGGTGAAGTCTTTGGTCAGGATCAATTGGTTATTGTTGAGGGGCGGGTATCAGATAAGGATGGCGAGATGAAGATAGTGGTAGAACGAGCAGCCGAGCTGCGGACTGATTCGCTGGAAAAAACCATCCAGGACTACAGCGGCCCGATTCGTCTCAAGCAGAATCACTGGCGCAATACTGGTGCTGATCAACAACAGCAGCAACAGCCAGCCAAACCAGCTGCACCACAGCCGGGCGTCTTTATTCGCTTCCATCAACCACCAACGCAGGAATTGGTTGATCAGATTAAAGCGGTGATTGGTCAGCACGCGGGGGATATGCCAGTCAGATTACTGGTAGCCCAAGGTCGTGGCTGGCAGTCAATCGATACACCGTTTACGGTTGATCCTACCGATACGGTGAAAGAGTTACTGGAGCAGATTGTTGGCGAGCGTTCCGTGGCTATTGTCCAGCCAGCCGCCGCCAATGCCTAGACGCTCGTAGCTAAATATTGTATAGTAAGAGTGATAATCAATTCTATTGTTGCCTATGCCGCGTACCGCGCCAAAATCTAACGCGCCCAAGCGTACTCCTAAGCAAAAAGTACCCCACACAGTACCTTCGTTACACCTGTATCGTAAGGTAGTGGTCAGTTTTGTTATCATCACCGCGCTGTTGATTGTTTTGATTCTCTACTTCTCATTTGTCTCAGCCACGATCTCTGTGGTACCGCAGCCGCAGACTGTCAATACCACTACCACTATCAGTGTGGTGGGGGATAGCGATGGGCAGTTAGCCGATGACCAATTACCAGGCGCCTTTTTTGACCGCCAAGTAACTGGTCAGCAACAGTTTGAGGCTACTGGTTCTGTGGCCGCGGACAGCGACACTGTCGGCCGTGTAACGATTGTCAATAACTACCGCCGACCACAGCCACTGGTGGCTACCACTCGCTTGTTAGCTGATGATGGTACGTTACTACGCATTGTTGATCGGGTTGATGTGCCGGTTGGTCAGTCAGCTGAAGTGGCAGTCTATGCCGATGACCCGGCGCAGTTAGAAGGTAAGACCATAGCGGCTGGCACCCGTTTTAGTATCCCTGGTCTGTGGGTGCCGCTCCAAGAAGACATTTATGCTGAAGCAGTTAGCGATATTGCCCTAGGGCAGAGCCGTTTACCAGCGGTAGCAGAATCAGATATCACCACTGCTGAACAGAAACTACTCGAGCAGTTGGAGGCGCAGGTACTGAGTGAACTGGGGGTAGACAGTAAGGTGGCGCACGCGGTTACCATGGCGCCAATTGAACAGACTGCCAGCGCGGCAGTTGGTGACCAGGTGGAGCAATTTAGCCTGGAGGTGACTGCTACAGCTGAAGGAGTGTTCTTTGATCGCGAAGCACTAATCCGCACCATGGAACGACAGCTGCGTAACAGTTTACCAGACGATCAGCAGCTGCTGGATGTCAATTATGACCAGTTAACCTACGACATTGTTGCTATTGATGTGGCCAATCAAACAGCCACCGTTGAAGCCTCACTCAGTGGCCAGTCAGTTATCCGGTTGAACAGCGAAGCCTTCGCCAAAGACCGCTTGAAGGGGCTGACCGAGGCAGAAGTCTACCAGCATTTCGCTGAGGTGGCAGGAGTGGAGTCAGTTCGCGTCCGCTTCTTCCCATTCTGGGTCAATCGCGTACCGCAACTGCTTGATCATATCGATATCCGCGTCACGGGCACAGACTCTTGACAATTAGCGCCAACAGATTACACTACACTATAGCTTCCAGTAGTGATTGAGGTGCCTACCAAGCACCTGGTTCTAGCACAACAGGAATCGTCACAGACCTAAGCTGACTGGAGTAGCAACCAAGTGTCTTCCGTTTGACGGGAGGAACGTTGGGTGGAACCGCGGGGAAATCCTCGTCCCAACGCAGTATCATTATTACGTGGTAGTGCGGCTGTGGGATGAGGATTTTTATTATATTGTTTACTATATGTCAGATACATCATCAATTGGACGCGTTCGTCATTCACTGTCACATGTCATGGCTATGGCAGTGTTGCAGCAGTTTCCCGATGCCAAATTAGCTATTGGTCCGGCCATCGACACGGGTTTTTATTATGACTTTGAGTTGCCGCAAGCGCTGGGCGCGGATGATTTACCAAAGCTGCAAAAAGCTATGCAGAAAATTGTCAATCAAGGTATCAGCTTTGAGCACTCAACAGTCAGTTTGGACGAAGCGCGGACATTGTTTGCCCAGCAGCCGTATAAGTTGGAGCTGATCGAAGAGTTGGCCGCGGCCGGGGAGGAGACAGTGTCGCTGTACACCTCGGGTGATTTTGTTGATTTATGTAAAGGGCCACACGTCGAAGATGGCGGGGAATTGAAAGCAGCTGCCTTTAAGCTCGACACGGTGGCCGGTGCCTACTGGCGTGGTGATGAGAGTAAGGCTATGTTGACTCGCATCTATGGCTTAGCCTTTGCGACCAAAGAAGAATTACAAGCGTACTTGGATCAGCGAGCAGAAGCAGAGAAGCGCGATCACCGCAAGCTCGGCAAGACATTAGACTTGTTTGTCTTTTCTGATTTAGTCGGGCCGGGATTACCGCTGTGGACGCCGAAAGGCATGCTGTTACGAACTATCCTAGATGACTATGTCTGGGAACTGCGCTCAGCTCGTGGTTATCACAAAGTAGAGATTCCACACATTACTAAGAAGGATTTGTATGAAACCAGTGGTCACTGGCAGAAGTTTGCTGATGAGTTATTCCGCATTAAAACTCGTGAAGATCACGAATTTGCCCTCAAGCCGATGAACTGTCCGCACCACACCCAGATTTTTGACCGCCACCCACATAGTTATCGCGACATGCCACAGCGCTATGCCAACACCACCATGGTCTATCGTGACGAGCAGACTGGTGAGCTATCCGGCTTGTCTCGGGTCCGTTGTATTACCCAAGATGATGCTCATGTCTTCTGTCGCCAAGGACAGGTCAAGGAAGAGTTTCTGGCTATTTGGGATATTGTTGATACTTTTTACAAGGCAGTTGGCTTTGAAGAATTAGCAGTGGAATTATCGCTCCATGATCCGGAAAATTTTGCGGCCTATCTGGGCACACCGCAAGAATGGCAGGCGGCCGAAGAGCAGATTCGTCAGCTAGCCACCGAACGGGGAGTAGCGTTTGTAGAAAATCCTGGGGAAGCTGCTTTTTACGGTCCTAAGGTTGACTTCATTGCTAAGGACTCGCTGGGTCGCACTTGGCAGGTAGCAACGATTCAGTTAGATATGAACATGCCGGAGCGCTTTGATTTGCACTGTATTAATGAGCAGGGTGATAAAGAGCGGGTGGTGATGATTCACGCGGCGATTATGGGTTCACTGGAGCGATTCTTGTCTATTATTATTGAGCATCACGCCGGCGCCTTTCCGGTCTGGATGGCACCGGTGCAGGTGCGGCTGGCTACGGTCAGTGAAGCGCATAGCGCGTTTGCTCAACAATTGGCCGACACACTACGAGCGGCTGGTCTGCGGGCAGAGGTTGATGATAGCGATGAGACGGTTGGTAAGAAAATTCGCAATGCTGAGCAGCAGAAATTGCCCTACACGCTGGTGATTGGTGACAAGGAAGCTGGCGGCGGACCATTGGCGGTCCGTGTGCGTGGCCAGCAAGACATGGTAGAATACAGTCAAGCAGACTTTATTGCCCATGTACAACAACAAATGGCAGATAAAACTAGTTAGCACGCTCTTAGTAGTACTACTGCTCGGTCTGAGCAGTAGTGTGAACGCAGCAGCGGGGCAATCGACCGATGCTGGTCTTTTGCCAACCAGCGCCCTCTATCCGATCAAAGAATGGTGGCGAGGCGTGCAGCTGTGGTTTCAGCCCGATGCGCTGTCTCGGGCTACGGTTCGCCAAGAGCAACTGGCGCAGCGGGTGGCAGAAGTCGAGGCATTATTTGCCGCTCCAGCTGATCAAAAAACACTGACCGCCAGCGCCCAGGCCTTGGCAGTCTATCAACGACAGTCAGCTGATTTGACCGCCGATATCATGGCGGCGCAAGAGCAGCTACGTGATGAGGTAACACGCCAGCAATTGCTGGAGCAGTATGTGGCTGGCCAGGTTGACCGGCAGTACGGACTCCGTAGTGTGGCGGCAACACCAGTCGATGATGAGGCGCTCAACGCGGCGACGGCAGCAGCGCTGCAGACCACCTTTGATGAGTTAACTATAGTCACTACTACTACAAGCACAGAAGAACTAGTGGTTGACGCCTTGCTCAGTCGAGCCGGGGGAGAAAGTGATTGGGTCCGGCGGCTACTAGAATTAGATTTGGCTACGCAATTAGCTGAATTGTTTACAGTCGGCCAGCAGGCAGTGACTGACACGGTAGCTGATATCGACACAGACTTTGCCAGCATCAGCACAGCTAGTCGGCAGGCTATTGTTGAGCACTGGCTGACCTTTGAGCCAGAACCAGTCACTATTAAACGGATTGAGCGGACAGAGTTTATTGGTGGGACCTATAAGGAAGTCTCAGCTCAGGTAGAGCAGTGGCGGGCTGCCCAGCAGCAGCGTGATGCTCAACAAGCGTTGGAAGAAACGCGTCAATTATTTGAATAACTATGTCAGCAGCCCAGACCAAGGCAGACCGTCGCGCTCAGCAACGCCGTAAAGCCACTCAGCAGCCCAAAGGCGCCACTCGGGCTGCCCAGCAGCTACGCCAGCAGCACAATAAACAGTATGCCGGCAGTATTGGTAAGGCTCGCCGTCGCTCCTCGCGACCAGTAGCCTAAGCCGAAGTCGCTAGCCTGAACAACTGTACGCAGCGCTGTTGGCGAACCCGTGAGCTATGACGGGCAAGCTCGGAGAAAATCACAATAAATAAGATAGGATCAAAAAAATCATCCGCCGAGACGGATGATTTTTGAGGCTTAGCGGCGACGGCGTGAGGGTCGGCCAGCCGAGCGGCGCCGAGCATTGCCCGGGCTGCGGTAGCTGTTACGACCAACCTGGCCACGGCGGCGTCGACCGGATTGGTTGGCAGAAATATCAGGAAATTTTGCCGGCCGGATGTCGTCTGGGAGGGCAGTGATACTGAGCGTCTGATCAATCAGTTTTTCAATCTGTTTCACATCAGCGTGCTGGTCTGGCGTGACAAAGGAGATGGCTTTACCAAAGTGGCTAGCCCGACCAGTCCGACCAATACGGTGGACGTAGTCTTCGGATTGTTCTGGTAGGTCAAAATTAATTACCAGAGAGATGCCATCAACATCAATCCCACGAGCAGCAATGTCAGTGGCTACCATGATCCGGTACTTGCCAGATTTAAAGCCGTCTAAGGCATCTCGTCGCTGCGCCAGCGAACGATTAGAGTGAATCTCTACTGCTGTCTGTTTGAGTGACCGCAGGGCCGCAGCGGTTTTCTTAGCGCCATATTTAGTGCGGGTAAAAATCAAAATCGTACCCTTATTTTCCGTTACAATTTTTCGCAACAGAGTCAGTTTATCTTCTTTCCAGACCACAAAAATTTCCTGTTCCACATTTTTTGAAGCTTGCCCAGCCGGTGCCACTTCAATCCGAAACGGGGTTTTCATGTATTTGGCAGCTAACTGCGCCACGGCTGGCGGCATAGTAGCAGAGAATAGCAGGGTCTGTCGTTGTGTAGGGGTAGCTTCAAGAATTCGTTTGATTTGTGGCATGAAGCCAATGTCAAACATGCGGTCTGCTTCATCGAGCACTGCTACCTTGACTAGCTTCAGGCTAACCGTCTGTTGTTCCAAGTGATCAATCAGTCGACCGGGTGTGGCAATAATCACATGTGGTCGGCCCGCCAAGTCACGAATCTGTTTCTTCATGTTGGCTCCACCAATGATAACTGCTGTTTTGAGACCAGCGGCTTTACCAATTTTTTTCAGTACCTCATCAACTTGTAAGGCCAAGTCACGAGTAGGGAGCAAAATCAGGCCTTGCCCTTTTAGTTTGCTCAGTTGTTGTAGCATTGGCAAGCCAAACGCCAACGTCTTGCCGGTACCCGTTTGGGCGATACCGACAATGTCTTTACCGGTCAGCACAGCGGGAATGGCTTGGTGCTGAATCGGCGTGGGAGTAGTAAATTTCAGTTTGGCTAAAATAGCCAAGAGTGATGGTGCCAAGCCCAGGTCCGTAAACCGAGGGGAGTCAACACCAGGGGTGTGTTTCGTTGTCATACGTTGTATTAGGGTGACCCAAGGTTCTTATCGTGATCACCGGAGCGGTATGACGCAGAAAAGATTCGAGTCGATGATTCGCATAGGCGAATCGAATAATGACCCAAGTATAACAGCATTATAAAATTTTGTCAATATCGATTGTGTAAAAGCTGGCATTTACCTATACTGCTAAGGTATATGACGAAAATACAGAGTAATACAGACAAAGTAGTGGTGATTGTCGGCTCAACTGCCAGTGGTAAGACCAGTTTAGCTATTGATGTGGCGCGGCAATATAATGGCGAAATTATTTCAGCGGATTCGCGGCAAGTCTACCGCGGCATGGATGTGGGTACTGGTAAAGATTTAGCAGAGTATCAGCAGCAGGAGGTGGTGCATCACCTGATTGATATTGTTAATCCTCAGGCTGATTTTACTGTTGAGCAGTATCAAGAAAAAGCCTATCAGGCCATTGAAGATATCCTCCAGCGCGGCAAACTGCCACTGCTGGTCGGTGGGACGGGGTTGTATGTCAGCGCAGTGGTGGAAGGCTATCAGTTTCCGACTGAGACGGCCGATAAACAACAGGTCAGACAGCGATTGGATAAAAAAACACTGCCACAGTTATTGGCAGTGTTGAAACAAGTTGATCCAGACAGCTGGCACAGTATTGATCAGCATAATCGTCGGCGAGTGCAGCGGGCGCTGGAGATTTATTACACTTCTGGGCAGCCACAGTCATTTCAAAGACATCGTCAGGCGCCGCCCTATACTTTTTGTAAAATTGGCTTACGCTTACCACCGCTGGTGTTACGTCAGCGGATTCATGATCGTTTGATGCATCGTCTAGAGCACCAGGATATGGTAGAGGAAGCACAGCGGTTACATCAAGCGGGACTGTCCTGGAAGCGCATGGAGGAGTTTGGTTTGGAGTATCGCTGGTTGGCCCGCTATCTTAAAAAAGAGTTGTCGTATGAGGACATGGTAACGCACTTGGAGATTGATATCCGCCGTTTTGCCAAGCGACAGCTGACCTGGTTTAAGCGAGATAGGGATATTGTCTGGGTGGAGGATTTTGTAGCAGCGCAGGCGGTGGTTAAAAATTTTTTGCAGTAACCACTTTCTTACGTTACTTTTGAGGTCAAAAGTAACCATCCGCCTTCTCCTGCTTCGCAGGATTCGGCGGACAAGAAAGCCTACAGGTAAGCCGCCTCTTTACCCGCCGTAGTTCCGTACAGCGGAACGAAGTGCGGGCCGGCGCGCTCATTTTGGGGCTCAGGGCGCCTACCCGCCCAGAGGCGAGCTTCGGGCGGGATGTTTCCCCCAGACCCCAGAGCACTGTGAAACAGAGTTACTTTTATAGCTTTAAGAGAGTATAGGTGAAATCATATGGGGTCCGGGGCGAATCCGCCTACGGCGGACCCGGCAGTTTTGGCCACTTTTGCTGTCAAAAGTGGCGAAAGAAACCTTTTGCCCCAAAAGTAACGTAAAAAACCTCAGAGTAAAAATAGCGAAGAGGTTTTTTAAAAGGTGGTGAGGAGATTATCCCAGGGCTTTTTTCAGCAGTTCACCAACCACCTCCGGATTAGCCCGACCCTTGGTTTCTTTCATCACTTGGCCGACGAAAAATTTGAACAACGCTTCTTTACCGCCCTTATAAGCCGCTACTTGATCAGGGTTGGCATCAACGACTGCTTGGACAGCGGCGGTCAGTGCTGCAGTGTCATCGAGTTGGCTTAAACCTTCAGCCTCGACAATATCGCTGGGGTCTTGGCCGGTTTCTACCATCAACTGCAGCACTTGCTGCGCAGCCGAGGAGTTAATTTTTTTCTGATACACTAGGGTCAGAAACTCAGCAAAGTTTTCTGGCGTCACTTTAGTGTCTGCCAGAGCAATGCCAGTGTCTTTGATAATCTTAAACAGTTCAGAGGTAATCCAGCCACTAACTAGTTTACTCAGTGCCGCTTGGTTGTCTCGCCAGATATCACCGCCTGGTGTGTTGGTATCATCACTGCTCTCCAGCCAGCCCTGCAGCTCAGACACCACCGCTTCAGTAAAAGCAGCCAGAGATGGCTCGTTAGCTAAGATGCGGGCGTCGTCTTCAGCAAAGCCGTATTCACCCATAAAGCGCTGCCGCTTGGCGGCTGGTAATTCTGGTAAGGTGGCGCGTAGTTGTTCATAGCGCGCTTGGTCAAAGGTCAGTGGGGGAATGTCTGGTTCAGGAAAGTAGCGGTAATCATGAGCCTCTTCTTTGCGGCGCTGAGCCACGGTCCGCTGCTGTTTTTCATCCCAGCCGCGGGTTTCCTGACTGACTGTTTCACCCTTGTCTAGCAGAGCGGCTTGTCGCTCGATTTCATACTCAATCGCTCGTTCCACTGCTCGGAAAGAATTAAGGTTTTTGATTTCCACTTTGGTACCAAATTCTGCTTGTCCTTCTGGGCGCAGTGAGATATTGACCTCACAACGCATCTGGCCTTTCTCCATGTCAGCATCTGCTACCTCCAGAGTCCGCAAGATCAACTGCAGTTCACTACAAAACGTCTTGGCCTCCCAGCCGCTGGTCATGTCCGGCTCAGTCACCAGCTCCACCAGTGGGGCGCTAGAACGGTTAAGGTCAACTAGCGTCACGCCGGCGGTGTCGTGTTTGAGACTGCCGGTGTCTTCTTCTAGGTGAATATGATTAACGCGAATTTTTTTCTGGCCCACCATCAGGTGACCACCGATGCAGGGTGGGTGAGTGGTAGAGGTGATTTGGTAACCCTTGGGCAAGTCCGGGTAGAAATAATTTTTTCGTTCAAAGGAAAACTGCTCAGCCAGCTGACAGTTCAACCCCAAGCCAATCAGGCCGATCCACTCAATGGCTTGTTGGTTAGGCACTGGCAGGGCACCGGGCTGGCCGGTACAGACGGGGCAGATATTGACGTTGGGTTGGCTGCTGTAGGTGTTGGCGCAGCCGCAGAACATCTTTGATGTGGTCTTGAGATGGAAGTGGATTTCCATGCCAATTGTAGGGATATAGGCCATAGTACGACAATTCTATCACAGATACCGAGAAAAAGGGAAATTTTTCCTAAAATTGAATGAAAAATATTGCTTGTCGTCCAATATTTGAGTATAGTATTTTAACCTCACACCTATGCATAGGTGTGATGGTTGACAATATTTACAAAATATGCTAAATTACTATATCGTATAGAACCTTAACAATAACCAGAAGCATCTGGTTGGAAGGAGCGTCAGAGATGTAAGAAATGAGCAAATCGGAAAGGGACGGGATTATCGGCATGCTATGGTTGGCCAGCCTGTGCTTTTTTCTGCTATTGACAGTAACATGGGCTGGTGATGAAATCACTGACTTGGAGCAGGAAAATGTCGCTTTGCAACAGCAAGTCGTTCAGCAGCGAGAACAGGTTGCCGATCTGCGCCAGCAGAACGAAGTGCTGCAGTGGGAAATTTCGGCGGCGCAGATCACCGAGCAGGATCGTTGGCTTGACCAGCTGCTGCTGGACAAAGTTCGGCGCGGTTAAGGATAATCAACCCCCAACCAAAAGGAGGAATGGGGATGAAGAAAGTCATTTTGTTCGCGATCGTTGGGGTGCTGTTGGGCGCCCTCACCACTGGCTGCAGTGATAGGGCGATCGTGGAGCAGCAATTGCGAGACGACGTCCGGGAACTGGAGGCGAAGCTTTATCGTGCTGAAGTTGAGCGCGATAAATTGCAAGGTAAACTCGCTCGTGCGCAGGAGAGTCTCGCCACCTTGGAAAACGAGCGGCGAGTGCAGCCGCTGTACAATTTCGGCGATCTGCGTATCGGGCCGGCCAATGTGCCGGAACGTACGCCGCTGCTGGTGGCGCAAGCCCTGGTGGACCCGAGCACCGGCAATGTGTACTTGCTGGAGATGCCGGGTGTTCACGGTGTGACGCAGGCGGTGCTGGAGGAGGTCCAGGACCTCCAACGGGATCCGTTCTATCAGTCGGACACTGTGGCGACTGTCATGAGGGAGGAGCTGGATTTCTGGGTGCCGATCACCAAGCAGTTCAGCCGCCTCAGTGTCGGTCAAACGGTCTTCCTGACCGTCGATGACTTTTATCGCCCTCAAGAAGGTCAGCTGGTGGTTGATCGACAGATCGTCCGGATCCACGCCGACCACCAATCGCCCGATCCACCTGTGCCGCCCGCGGCGCGGGTGCTCGAGTAAACACACAAAAGATCAAAACCGCCCCCGAGGGGGCGGTTTTCTGATAGCTATAATTTTTCTTTCACTACCTGCCAGATCCGTTCCGCAATCACATTACGTGGCAGCATCTGGTTGTCAGCCGTACAGGAGAGTAAGTGAAACTCTGGGTACTGCTGGGCCATCCACAGATAGGTGGCTTCGGCTGCCGCTAGGTGCTGAGCGTCATCTTCGTGAATATCTCTTGTTTTGCCAGCCCATTCTTTTTCATTGCGCTGCTGGGCTAGTTGCTGTGATACGGCTGCCGGCACGTGCAAGATGAGGTTCATATCCGGCACCGGAATATCAAAAAATTCATGTTCTAAGCGGTAGATCCAGGTCATGAAGCGTTGGCGCTTGTCGACATCGGCAATCTTGGCGCCCTGGTGACCCATGTTGGCAGAGACATAACGGTCCAGCACCACCACGCAGCCGCTATCCAGCCATTGGCGAATTTGAAAACTGGCATCGTAACGATCAGCCGCAAAAAAGAAGGCAGCGATGCGTGGATCAACCGCATCAGCTGTACCGTAAGCGCCGCTGAGGTATTCTTCCACCAGTCCGGCTGATTTTTTACCATACTGAGGAAAGGCCATGGTCTGGACGGTACAGCCGTGATCAGTCAGACGGTCCACCAGCAGCTTGGTTTGCGTGGCTTTGCCAGAACCGTCTGTACCGTCGATGACAATCAGTAGCCCCATACTATGTGCCGGTTGAACCAAAGCCGCCTGTTCCACGGTCTGCTTGACTGAGCTCATCTACTTCAACTATCTCCACCTGCTCAACTTGTTGGATCAGGGCCTGGGCAATTTTATCACCAGCCGCAAAAGTGTGAGGCTCCGTGCCACTGTTATAGCTGATAATACCTACTTCACCGCGGTAGCCTGCGTCAATCACCCCGGCAAAATTAGTGATGCCGTGCTTATTGGCTAAGCCACTCTTGTCCCAGATCAGCATGACCGTGCCAGCCGGTAACTCTACCGCCAGGCCGGTGGGGATATGCACCCGCTGGCCGGGTTGTACGGTGATAGTTTCACAGGCGTGTAGATCCATGCCTGCGTCCGTGGCGTGAGCGTAGTTCGGTAGCGTAGCTGCTGGATGGAGACGTTTAATTTTGATCGTCTGTGACATATTGTTTGATGATAGCTTCAACTTGCTGGTAGAGCTCGGCTGGACTGCCGTCATTACTGACGGCGTGGTTAGCGGTAGCGGCCACTTCACGGATAGTCACCTCCGTGGGCAGCTGCGCGTCTTGTAAAAATTGCTCCCAGGTCTTGGTGGCGTCATCAGCTTTTTCACCGCGAGTGGTGATACGTTCATAGCGAGTGCGCGGTTCAGCAGTAATGTGAATGAGGATAAAGTTTGGCAGCTCCCGTAAGTAGGTAATGTCTTGATGGCGTCGGACGTTAGGCACGCAGATCATGGGCGCATCAAGATTTTTAACATCTTCAGCAATCACCTTAGCCAGCATGTCCTGGCCAAATTCATGGCGGACCATTTCTGAAATACGCGTTAAATGTTCACGGTCATTGGGCAGGTGCAAGGTTTGGGCAATCTGCATCAACATAGTGCCAAAGCTGACCTTGGTGGCCTGATACTGTTCTGTTAAATAGTCGGCCGCGGTGTCTTTGCCAGCACCAATTTCACCAACAAAGCCGATGATCAGTTTTTTCATAGGATGATTATTTTTCAACAGCGTAATGGAGCTGAATGGTCTGTTCGTTCAGTTGGTTAATAGCTAGTAGTCGTAACGGCCAGTCATAGGCTTGACTGAACAGACCAAGCCCTTGACCGAACAGCCGCGGTTCAATGGTCAGCAGTAATTCATCGATCAAGCCGTCAGCCGCGAATAGGTTATTGATAGTGGTGCCACCGCCTAAGACAACTTCGTTATATCCTTCGGCTGCTAACTGTTCAATAATAGTAGCAGGGGAGTCAGTAGTATAGCGGAGGTTGTCTGGTCCGTCAGTTGGCACCACTGTACCGGCTTGGTGCATGACGACATTTAAGCGACCTGGCAGGGGACCGGGGAAGGTATCAAAGGTGCGCTTGCCCATAATGATCACTCCGGCCTGCTTGGTCTTGACTACAAAGGCTTTTTTATCAGCTTTACTGGTCCAATCAGCGGCATGGGTGGCATGCTGAGCGATTTTACCATCAACCGTCATGGCCATCACCAGAGTGACTTTCATATTAGACGGCGATATCAAAAGAAATTTTAGGGTAACTTTCATACCCCTTTAGCTTGGTGTCTTTGTGATGCCAAGCAAAGATAGAGGCAAAAGGATCTGTTTCTAGACAGGGTAGTGGGTATTTGTCAGGGTCACGCTGGAGCTGTTCTTGAGCACCTTCAATATGGTTGACGTAGATATGGACGTCCGCCAAGAAGCCGACCAGTTTACCCTCTTCATAGCCAGTTTCTTTGGCCAGCAAGTGGAGCAACAGGGCGTAGCTAGCAATGTTAAACGGTAGGCCCAGCATGGTGTCAACTGAGCGCTGGTTCCACAGCAGGTTGAGTTTGTTATCAAGTACCGTGACTTGAAAGCCATAGTGGCAGGGTGGTAGCGCCATGTCCGGGTTTTGACTAGGGTTCCAAGCGGAGACCACCATCCGCCGGTTAGTGGGGTTACTTTTCAAAGTGGCTACTAGGTTTTTTAACTGGTCAACGCCTTCGCCGTCGTAATTGTCATTGTGGTTGCGATAGGGCGCGTTGAAGTGCCGCCACTGGAAGCCGTAAATCGGCCCTAAGTCCCGCTCGGCAGCCATCTTTTGTTTGGTTTCTTCATCGTGTCCATATGGCACCTTCAGTCGTGTGGCCCATTCATCCCAAATGTGGTTATTGTACTTTTCCTTTAGCCAGTGCTTATCCGTCATGCCTTTAATGAAAAATTCCAGCTCGGAAGCCACTAAGCGAAACGGCACTTTTTTGGTGGTCAAGAGAGGGAAGCCTTGACTCATGTCATGTTCCAACATGGCCCCGGTGATGGTCAACTGATCAATACCGGTGCGATTTGCCCGGCGCTTGCCATGGTCTAAAATATTTCTGACTAAATTGAGATACTGCTGCATACTATTGGTTGTCGTACTGTTCTAATTGGTTGTCCATGACCTTTAAAGCTACCCCAGCCTCAGCAAAGATATCCTTACTACGCTGACTGGCGTGGTAATCTTTTTCGCAGACCACGCGACTAATGCCACAGTTAATAATCATCTTGGCGCAAACATAGCAGGGGGTCATTTTGCAGTAGATGGTAGCGCCTACCAGTGCAATACCCATTTTAGCGGCTTGGCAGATGGCGTTCTGTTCAGCATGAGCAGTACGGATACAGTGTTTTGACTCATGGCCGTCAGCATGGCGCACAGTGTGCATCTCATGACCAACCTCATCGCAGTGTGGCACGCCCATGGGTGAGCCGACATAGCCGGTGACCAAGATGTGTTTATCGCGAGCAATACAACAGCCAGAGCGACCTCGATCACAGGTAGCGCGAGTAGCAGCGGCTCGACTAATGCCAATAAAATATTCGTCCCAGCTGGGGCGAACATGAGGTGTAGGAGTATTATGATTTTCCATACTGACAAGCAATAGTAACTAAATGTCCTCCTAAGACTGTAGTATACCAGCGTGGCGCTTGGCCTACAACTTGTCGGTCAGGGCGGATTATGGTATTAATGGGTGATGTATGTCTGAAACACAACCACCAGCCCAAAAACCAAAGAAAATCTGTGTCTGTCGCGGCAAAACCTGCGGCCCGTTGGGTGGTCCGCGGCTGATGGAGCGGCTAGAGCAACACTACGGTCTGGCCGCCGGACAAGCTAATGACCAGGTGGATTTGCGCTACCGGGCTTGCCGGGGGTTTTGTGAGGAAGGGCCGACCGTTGATGTGGACGACAAGACAGTTATTCGCGCTAAACCTGATACTATCGTTGATGATATTGAACAGGGCAGAGCTATTGATATGCGTGGTCGAGAGGTTGATGTTGATATAGATGAACTTTTATCTGATCTATTGTAAACTATAGGCATGTCACAGCAACAACAAAAGCCAGTTGATAGCCTGCACAACAAACCATCATCCGGAGTGGTGCGTTTTCCGGCGCGGGCCTACTATGTCAGCTGTCCGACCGACCCGACTGTTCGCCTAGCGCTGGACGTAGTCTATGACCACGCCACCAACCAGATGAACTGGTTTAATACCTTGCGCCGTAAGTCGTTTACGGTCAAAGAGTTTGTGATCCGCAGTCGTAACCATTTTGTCTTTGAGCGAGCTGCTGCTGAAGGTGGCGGGATGTACACCTTAGTGCCGTTGACGCTAGAGATTTATAATCAGATGATTAAGCCGACTATGCATCAACCACAGGAGTTTGGCAGTAAGCAGGAGTTGGTGGATTTTTGTCAGCAGGGGTTGGAAGGGAATCGGTATAGTGGGTAATGTCCCCGCAAGGTTGACAAAAAACGCAAAAAAGGTACTATACAATGATCTCATGATAAGTGAGATTTTTTCGCTCTTTAATAATAACTCGATTCTCAGGGATTGAGTCAAGGAGGTGTTTTGATGACAGATATGCCGCATTGTCAGTATGTCTTGGCTACAGAGCTAAGCTCACCAGTGATTGCTCAGTACGGGTATATGCCAACCTGTCAGCGAGTGCTAGTGCATGGTTCGTGGCGTATGTTTATAGAGACGGGTGCTAATGTGACTCAGTCTGCGGTGAAGGAATGGGAGCTCGGAATTATTAGGGCCATGTTTCTGCCTAGTGGTGTAGTGCAACAGGCTGATATACTAGTCAGCGAATTGCCGGCTAACGCTCTCACGCGAATGGAACAGTACCTTGCCCCAGTGCACCGCTATAACCGCCCGTTTTATGAACAAGCAGCGGTCATTGGTGATGACTACCACTACAGACAGTGGGGTCGGTTTGGAGTGACTGTTGCTGCTGACGCGGACCCGGAGACAGTGCTAAGTCGAGTAGATGCTCATAGCTATAGTTACCACCTCCGTTCTGCTGGTAGGCCGGTGTTGCTAGTTGATCGTAACAGCTCCATGGTTAGTCTGCTCCTACGAGACCTGGAGCTAATGCAGGCTACGCGAAAGCTGATTGATAAGAACTACTTCTACAAGCTACTCTTCCGCGACAGACAGCATGCTGACAAAGTTAGCTTGCCAGGCGCGGTGTTGATTGAGCAGCTGCCGGCTGAAGTTCTAGCGCTGTTAGCGCAAACACCGGCACAGCACGTCCTCAGTCGATTCGCTGACATGTTGGAATCAGAGCAGTTCCTGTATCAACCGATCCTCCTGTCGTTTGATCGCACGGTCAAATACTTCATCAAGGCGGTTGGCGGTGGCTCAGGTAACGCTGTTGAGGCGAGTATCGCACGCTTTGATTGTGGCAACCCCCTTGCCGGGGAGCAGTTTTTGCGGATCGTGCGCAATCTCCAACAGCGCCAGCTAAACCCCGATGCGCATCAAGGATTGCAATTGCTCGAGCCGGTGCCCACAGGCGATATACCGCTGGGGGGTAACCCGGCGGATGCAACCGTCTATCAGTCACCGTGCGTTACGCTGCGCGTGCAGCATGACCCAAGCTTTGATTGGCAGCTTGGTCAAGTCGCTGAGCAAGTGCTGGTTGATGGTATTTCCTACGGTGGCTCTTACTGGCGACGCTCGGCCCAGCACCATTTTCTCCGCAATATCGGCGGTATGGCGCCCTTGGAACGACTGGCGCGGGATCTTGCTAGGGAAGGGTACACCGGCTTTATCGGTACTGACCTGATCAGGCGGTCCGATGGTCGGTATGCTTGGGTGGTTGACTGTAATCCACGGATGAACGGTAATGACGTCAGCTACTTTGTACGCCACAGTGCTGAACAAGCCGGTTGGACTATTAACTCCACCGCCTTGACTCAACGCACGGCTGAGGGCCTGTCGTGGCCGCAATGGGCCGAGTATGTGCAAGCATATTTTGGTCCATACGCTCTGCGTCGCCAAGGAAAGCACTTGTGTGGTGCAGTGTTAGTGCCGAAATTCGACATACCAACACTCCATGGTACGGCGGCGCATCACCGGGTAGGCGTGGTCTACCTCAATCCTGATGTCGATCGACATCGTTTCGATGCCTTCTGGCAGGCGACTCAATCCTAAGGTCAATTACACATTCACAGCCTTTCGGTTTTACCCGGAAGGCTTTTCTTTTTTACTAAATCACAGTATGCTCCTAGTGTATAAGGATAATTAACAGAAATTGATATGTCACAATACACGCTTCTCGTTCATGGAGGCGCTGGGTTTTTAAAGCAACTGACGCCAGAAAAGAAACAACAATACGAAAAAAGTCTCGCCGCTATTTTACTAGCCGGGCAAGAGCGGCTGGCCAGCGGTGCGGCAGCTATTGACGTAGTTGAGCACTGCGCCAATCTACTGGAAGACGATGAGCTGTACAATGCGGGTAAGGGATCTGTGCTCAATGCAGATGGTATTGTAGAAATGGACGCAGCCATTATGGATGGGGTAGATTTGTCGGCCGGATCAGTTATTGGGGTGCAGGGCGTTATTCACCCCACCAGTCTGGCGCGTTTAGTCAAAGACACAACGGAGCACGTCATGTTAGCCGGTGCTGGCGCCCAAGCCTTTGCAGTCGCTCAACAGGTGCCAATGGCAGATAATGATTTTTTTGTGACCAGTCATCGATTGGAGCAGTGGCAGACTGCACGACAACAGGGTAAGGTAGTGCTTGATCATACTGATGCTTCCACGGATAAAAAATTTGGCACTATTGGCGCGGTGGCTCGAGACATTCATGGCACCGTGGCTGCAGCCACCTCTACTGGCGGTATTGTTAACAAGCAGTTTGGTCGAGTGGGGGACTCACCGGTTATTGGCGCTGGAGTGTGGGCAGACAATGAAACGTGTGCTGTTTCCGCTACAGGTTTTGGTGAACAATTTTTGCGTACGGTGCTTGCTAAAACCGTGGCTGACTATATATTGTTTGAAGGGTGTGATGCAGCTACTGCGGCCGAAAAAGCTATTGGGTATTTAGTGAGAAAGGTGAAGGGTCTTGGTGGTATTATCGTGGTTGATGCTGCCGGTAATTGGGGAGAAGCCTACTCTACAGATATGATGATTCGCGGTGTAGTCACGGACAGTCAGGCGCCGCAAGTTTCGATTGAATAAGGGTAATCAGGAAATCAATCAATCAAAAAACCGCTGGCAGAGCGCCAACGGTTTTTTTTAAATCTCCTTACAAGCCTTACAAGCTAATCTGAATGCTTGGTCCCATGGTCGTACAAATTGATAGGCTCTTGATGTACGTACCCTTGCTGCCAGCTGGTTTGGCTTTTTTAATAGCTTCAACAAACGTCGTAATATTTTCAGTCAACTTGTCTGCACCAAATGACAACCGACCAACTACTTGGTGGATATTGGCAGTGTTGTCATTTTTAAAGGCCACCTTACCACCCTTCAAATCAGCCACTGCTTGACCGATATTGTCAGTCACAGTGTCATTCTTTGGTGAGGGCATCAGGCCGCGGGTACCGAGGATCTTAGCAATACCGGCAATTTTTGGCATCATCTGTGGGGTAGCTACCGCTACGTCAAAATCAGTCTTCTCAGTCTTTTTAATTTCCGCTACCAGTTCTTCGCCGCCTACCAGGGCAGCGCCGGCTTCCTTGGCCTCAGCTTCTTTGTCTGGACCCACAAAAGCTGCTACCCGCTTATCTTTACCGGTGCCATGTGGCAGCACAACGGTGCTGCGCAGCTGCTGGTCAGTTTTCTTTGGGTCAATGCCCAAGTTACAGTGAACTTCTACTGACGCATCAAAACTCTCCACCTTGTTGTCTGCGAGAAACTGCAGCGCTTCTGCTAGGGTGTAGGTTTTATCAGCGTCGATTTTTTCGGCAATAGCCGTGTATTTTTTGCCTCGTGGCATATGGATGTTCTATTACGTGGTTCAGGCGTACTGCTAGGCAGTACTCCCACATACAAATAAATTATACGTCTTACCCTTCAACGGTCAGCCCCATTTGACGAGCCGTGCCTTCAACAATCTTCATAGCCGCCTCAATATCATGAGCGTTGAGGTCCGGCATT